>CBFIBI010000195.1:0-1356 GCA_965660725.1 Opitutales bacterium | reverse complement strand
CGTACGGGGACTGGCAGATCGCTATTCAAACGCTACTTTTAATGGAGTGCCCATACCTAGCTCGGATGTTTACCGTAACACTCCTCAACTTGACCTCTTTCCCTCCATTGCAGTTGATAGCATATCCATTAAAAAAAGCATGTCGCCTGAATTAGGTGCTGCCTTTTCCGGAGGCAGTGTGGATGTGGTCACCAAGGCTTATCCTGAGGAGTTTACTTTAAGTGCATCCGTTGGTACAAAGTTTAATTCTTTACTAATGGGTCAAGATCAATACCTAAGCTATACCGATGGAAAAAGAGATCATTGGGGCTTTGGCCTTAATGCTAGAAAATTACCTGAAAATTATCAAAGCACAGCATTTTGGTCTCCCAGTAAACTGAATCCTACAAATTCCCAGATTACTGAATTTATGTCTGGGGTAGATCCTTTATTCGTACCAAGATATGAAGACGATAAACTTGGACGATCAATTGGATTTGAATTCGGTAATTTAATCGACAAAAAAGACTTTTCAATTGGAGTAATGTTTAGCCTAGATTACGATAGATCGTTTTCAACAAAACCAAAAATTATTGAGCAAAAGCACAATTTTTTAGATTCAACAAATTCTTATGAAATTAACCCTGAATCTAGTTTTGAGATAGAAGAAGGTTCTGAAAATTCTGAAATTGGATCTTATTTTCAAACTTCTTTCATTCCTAATGAAGAAAATGAAATTGGCCTTATTCTACTATGGAGTCACACAGGTGAAAAAACTGCAAAATATAGCAAAAATTTATGGAAGGAAGGTATCAACGGAGAAAAAGCCGATTGGGGTGGAACCACAAATGACACTGTTGTGGAAGGATTTGAACTGGGCTGGGAAGAGAGGGATATGCTATTACCTCAAATTTATGGAAAACATGTTCTATCTTCTTTTTACGATTGGGAAGTTGATTGGCGACTTTCCAAAACAATGGTTTCCCTCGATGAACCTGAAAATAGAAGTATACAAAGGGGGTGGAAAGTGGAAGAAGCACCGACAGTTTATTGGGGGCCGTCCAAAGACAGGGGTGGTTCCCAGTTTGTCAGCCGAATTGCACCCAACCAAATTTGGAGAAGTATGAATGACGAAAGTAATTTTTATCGACTAGATTTAAAATCTCCTGAAGTTGAGACCTTCAATATTTTAAGTTCTTTTGAATTTGGCTTCTCGGAAGATCGAATGACGCGTAGTTTTGATCAAACAGAACTTGAACTTGAACCCGACTTATCGGATGGGGCAACATGGTGGGCAACAAGAAACAAAAACTTCTATGCTGGTAATGCTCCTGCTCAGTTTATCGCACCAGGCCCAATTACTCATCCAACAACTGG
>CBFIBI010000194.1:0-1470 GCA_965660725.1 Opitutales bacterium | reverse complement strand
CAAGGTTGTGAAACTCCACCATAAACTTGATCCAAAATCTTTACCTATCTGAACCTGCTCAAAAGTCATGAATAAAAGAGCACCGCAAATCATAGCTATAAGTCCATAGAATAAAGACCTTTTCAGCAATTTCACATCCATAATGGACGACAAATGATCCATCCCCCTCCACAAAAATAAAAACATTCTTAAAATTCGCACTGCTCTTAAGATACGAATTAATCTCAGTAAACGACCCGCCCGTATAGCACCAAGGCTTCCAGTTCCAGTTAAAAGTAAATGAAGCGGAGGAAGAGGAATTGAAGTAACAAAATCAACCCAGTGTGTTCTCCAGTACCACTTTTTTGAATCACTTAACTTTAGTTCAAAAAAGAAATTAATTAAAAATAGAACACAGCAAATCGTATCAATAGTCCAAAAGAACCATAGTGTGGATCGTGAAAAAGAAGGAATTATCCGGGGGGAAATTTTTTCTTTATATCCACTACCTCCATCCAAAATATCAATGCGTTTAATCTGCCCATCTCTTATTAAAGCCTGAAAAATAGCGGATACTCCTTCCTGAGAAGGAGCAGAAATTTCAACCGCGTCGTACTCACTTCCACCGTTGATTACCTGAACATCAACAACCGCTTCATTTTCAACAATTAATTTAATTCTGCCATCCTTTCCTGAGGCACCAATCCGATAAACCTCTGTTGCGAGTAGACTCAGTACGAAAAGAATCAAAAAGAAAAGGATTGAGTCCTTGAGTTTTACTAAAAAAAGACTTCCCAACTTTTCGACCTGCCTTTCCTCTAGGTGCCTAGACAGACGAACCTCTTCGATTTTTTCCCGCTTTTCCTCAAGATCCTCAATTTGTCTGACGGTGGAATCTATTTTGTATTCAAGCTCATCAATTGTTGTCTGATATTGTCCATGATTAATAGACAAACCCACGCTTAATTCGTCTTTTAATTTTGAATCACATTCTTCTTCCAAAGAACTAACCTTATTTTTCAGTCTTTGAATTTCATCGCCCAAAGTCTTGGACATTCTAGACAAACGGGAAAGACTACAAAGTTTCAATCTGCGAATACTGCTCATTCAAAAAAAACGAAAATTACGGGATAAGGGTATAGATGAGATTCTTCTTAATTTTTCCTCAACATGACAATAAGATTATTCACTAAATTCATCTTTTAAAATAAATTAATTCTCAATTGAGTTGAGGTGCACTCTGAAGGAAAACAAGCAAGGACATCATTTGTCCCTAGCAATGCTTTATTTTTTAAAAATGAATAAATTTCGTTTTTTTAAGTATATCTCACTCATTTTCCTTTTTATATTTCTTAACACACAGAGTCTTTATTCTATCAGCCTGCTTGAAAGATACCGAAGCAGCCCACATGAAAAAGCACTTGATAAACAAATTAAAGCTTATCGACCCAGTGCGATAAGAAATATGAAGACCTTTGATCCGGGAAACAG
>CBFIBI010000193.1:0-1592 GCA_965660725.1 Opitutales bacterium | reverse complement strand
CATTCGTTCCTTAAATGACCGGGGACTCGCCCCTCCGTACCAATGAACCCCAATGTAGTCCATGCGGTAATTGCGTTTATCAGCCTCACGCATAAAGTCTCTCATCCAAGTTCCACGTACGCCCTGCGTACTTTCATCGAAATCACTTAATGGATTTGCGCAAGCTGGACTACATAGGGGAATTCCAAGATCTTCCAGCATCGGCCAATAGTTTAAAGCCTCGGTGAAGGGCATATTAGCCTGTTCTCTTTTATCAGGTTCATTAAACCCAAGCAATCGCTTGGCTTTACCCTCCCTAATTTGCGGAATAACCTCGTTCGTTAAAACCTTCGCAAAACCTTCTTTTCCCCATGCACCCCATGTCATGGGAATGAATTCCATCCCGACAGGCTGTGCTTCGAGTCGATTTGTCCCCCACGAATAGTTCCAATAGGAATTCACGGCTTTTATCTTAGGAAGATTCTGAGTCCAACTTCCTTTCTTTCCTTTTTCCCTAAGCGTAAAACAAATCCCTTTCTTACCCGGTAATTGTAAAGCAGTGGGTAACGGATCTGTTTCAAGTGAAAGTTCACTTCGGTTTTCAGGAGAAATTTCTGCAATGCGATCCCTTGATGAAGCAGCAGGAGACCAGTACCAACCTTTTTTGTCCCATGTCTGTCCAAAATTGAAGTCAGCAATCACAGTGTAGTAGGCCGCCAAAGCTCCATCACGATCCCCTTTTTTAAAAAGAGCCTCTCCTTTTAGCCATACAATGGTGGCAAGTTCATTCAGTGAATTATATTTTTTTGCTTCCTTAGCTGAAGGTAATTTGAAAAGCTCGTCATTTTGCTTTCGGGCCTGCTCACCCCACCTTCTAACTGACTCATTCGCCAAGCTCTCAACTGTATTAAAGTCATTTCTACCAAACGCTTCCCATGCTTTTTGAGTGACCCGCCAAGCTTCCTCAGCAAAAACAGAAGTTACAAAGAAAATTGATGTACCAATAAAAAGTTTAAGTAATAAGTTTAGTTTCATAAATACAGGGCAATTTTTGTTAGGCTATTAAAAACAAAATTTTCTATATTTGAATCATTTTTAACCATACTTAGATATTTAATTTTTGAGATTAGTATGCTTTGCACTTTCATAAGCGAGAGTTGATTATATTATCCATTTATACATTTTTTGAAAAAACTTTGAAATTTATAATTCAAATTAAACTGCTTTTACTTCTCTTGATACATGGTGCTCAAGGAAGTAATAAAACCGTATCTTTCGAAAAAGGAATTCTTCCGGTACTGAAAGCCAATTGTATAAAATGTCATGGTCCTAATAAACAAAAGGGTGATGTGCGACTGGATACCTTATCACCCGATTTCCTGAACGATCGCAGAGCTGCGGAAATCTGGCACGATGCATCCGATCAAATAAAATTGGGAGAAATGCCACCCGAGGATGAGAAAGCTCTTTCTTCAAAGGAACGCCGACTTCTTACTGAATGGATTGACTCAAATCTAAAGGATGCTTTGCAAAAAATGAAGGGAGAGGAAAATGAAGCAGTTATCAGACGACTCAATCGCACTGAGTATCAATACACCATGGAAGATCTACTG
>CBFIBI010000192.1:0-1758 GCA_965660725.1 Opitutales bacterium | reverse complement strand
ATAGAATTCTATCTGCTTAAAGGAAAATGAACCTTTAGAATTCGATGAAATTCTTCTGTTAGTAAAAGCCTTGCGGGGGAAATGGCTATTTTTAAAAAATGTTTTAATTATCTTATTTATTCCCTTTGGGTTCCTTTAACTTCTCTCAGTGTAATCGCAGAGAAAGGTTCTAATTTGCCATTTAAGAAATGGGAAGATGTAACTTTCACTTCTCGTTCGAAAAATTTACTGAAGCTAGATGTATTCAGACCAAGCGATAGCAAAAAAAGGCCTGCGGTTTTGTGCCTACATGGAGGTTTTTGGGCAAAGGGTTCCAAGAAATTCATGCATCCGCTTGCCCTTGATTTAGTGGAAAAGGGATATGTCGCGGTATGTTCAAATTATCGCCTCACAGATGTGGCTTCGGCTCCCGCACAGTTGCATGATGTATTTTCAGCAATTCGTTTCCTTCGTGAAAATTCCTCCAATTATGGGATCGAGCCAAAAAAGATTGGAGTTACAGGTTCCTCAGCCGGTGGATATCTTGCTGTCATGTCAGCTGTATTTGATTCTGGGGACAAAAGTACCCGTCCGAATGCGGCCGTTGGTATGGGTGCCCAAACAGATCTACTGTCTCCCCATATTCAAAATTCAACAGTTCTGAACTGGTCAAAATTTATGGGCGGGTTTTACCATGAAGTTCCTAAGAATTACTTGAAACAATCCCCAATTGCTCATCTGACAAAGGACGATCCTCCTATTGCAATTATCTGTGGAGAATACGATAAGCCATCCACTCGTGCGAACGCTTTTCGAAAAAAAGCGAAACAACTGGGAGTCCCTACCGGGTTAACCGAAATTCCTGGGGCACCTCATGGATTACTCAAGGCTTCCAAACACAGAGTGATTGCGATCAATGCTCTCGATAATTTTTTTAAAGATCATCTTGGAAAAAAGGACACACACTCAGAGCAGAGAACTCCAAGGTAGCTTTGTTCCTTCATCTTTTTTTTCATACAACCACCATTTGAAAATTGCTGATAAGTAAGACATCCGTAAGAACTTAAACTTAATGTTTGTTCGTGTGTATATTCTTTCGTTGACCTTGGTCGTATCTGGATTTGCAAAAGAACCCTCCCCGGGGGAAAAACTCTTTTCATTGCAACTAATGCCTCTTTTTGCCGAGAAATGCATGGCTTGTCATGGGGACGACCCGGAAAAGATCAAGAGTGATTTTGATATGCGAACACGGAAATCCATTCTTCAGGGCGGAGAAATCTTTGAAGATGAGGTCTTAATTCCAGGGCAGGGGGCTAAAAGTTATCTGTACATTCTCTGCACCCGTGTGGAGGAGGATTTAGAGATGCCTCCTAAGCAATCCGATCAATTAACTGAAGAAGAAACCAGATGGATTCGCGAATGGATAGATGCTGATGCTCCTTGGCCGAGTGTGCAGAGAATTACCGAGATTCAGGATAAGTACGCTGAAGGTGTGCAAGTGGTGACCTCTAAAGCACTTTCAGAAGACTGGCAGAACCGTCGCTACCAAGAAGAAAAACTATGGGCATACCAACCGCTGAAAGTCGAGAAGGTGCCTTCTGGAAAACATCCAGTCGACTGGTTTGTGAACCGTAAGCTTACTGAACTCGGACTCAAGCATGCACCCGATGCTTCGGCCCGTGAACTATTTCGTCGCCTATCCTACGGATTGACCGGTTTACCTCCCCATCCGAAGGAAGTTCGAAAGTTCGAGAAAGATTTTTCTCAATCGAAAAAAGC
>CBFIBI010000191.1:0-1877 GCA_965660725.1 Opitutales bacterium | reverse complement strand
CCAGTGGAGGGATTGCATTGCACCAAGAGCGAAGTGAGTGGGCGGAGGCTATGGGGTTTATTTTCCGAGAAGTTTTCTTCTGCCCATGACTTTTTTAACGATCACTTTGTCGCCAATTATTGCCCTTTGGTATTTATGGAAGAGAGCGGCAGAAATCGAACGCCCGATAAACTACCTGTTTCTGAAACCAAAATATTAGAGGAAATATGTGACCAGCACCTCCAAGAAATTATTAAAATTTTTGAGCCTGAATGGCTGGTGGGAGTGGGTGGATTTGCCGAAAAGCGGGCGATAACTGCACTTTCCGGCCTGAATGTTGAGATAGGAAAGATTTTACATCCAAGTCCAGCAAACCCAGCAGCAAATCGAGGATGGGCAGAAGCAGCAACAAAGCAATTGATCGAGCAAGGTATTTGGTAAGAAAATTTTAGGTTATTTTTCAGTGGTGAAGAAAGGCAATTTTTGAAATCAAAAATTATATTTACATAAAATTAAGTATCGTTATATATCGATATTATGAAATTAATTGCTCCCCTTGAAAATGAAAATTGATGATACTTCCTTATTACAGGCTGCGGAGTGTTTGAAATCGTTAGCACATCCGATGAGGCTTAAACTGCTTATCTTGCTTGAATCTAATAGAATGACGGTAGGTGCATTGGCAGGCGTTTGTAACTTAAGACATAATGTGGCCTCTGAACATTTGCGCCTAATGTTGAGATGTGGCTTTCTTTCGGTTGAGAAAGAGGGGCAAAAAACATTTTACCAAATCTCAGAGCCCCACATCTTTTCTATTTTGGAATGTATAAAATCCCGTTTTGCTTGACCTCTAATTAAATATTAATTGATGAAAAATCTATCTGTACAAGAATCGAATCATAAACGCGTTAAAAATTCAGCAATTTTGTTCATTGATGTCCGTACTCCAGCTGAGTTTGGTGGGCTTCATGCTAAGGGGGCGGTCAATCATCCGATGGAGTCTTTGGATTATGAAAACATCCCTTTTTCGAACGATGATGAAATCCATGTGATCTGCCAGTCGGGTGGGCGTTCGATGAAGGTAAGCCAGAAATTGGAGGCTGCCGGTTTTACCAATGTAGTGAATGTGGATGGGGGAACTTCGGCGTGGCATGCGGCCGGGTTGCCGGTCGTGGAAGGGAAGAAAGTGATGTCCCTCGAAAGACAGGTACGAATCGCGGCAGGTTCGTTAGTAGTGATCGGAGCCGCGGTCGGGCAGTTTGTACATCCAAGCGGGTTTGCTCTCTCTGCGTTTATCGGGGCGGGATTGATCTTTGCCGGGGTTACGGATACCTGCGGGATGGGGATGATGATTGCGAAGATGCCCTGGAACCGGGCCTAGTAATCCAACTTACCAGACTTCCACGGGGCCCTTGGGGACACCAATCTCTTTTCTTTGCTTTGCCTGGAAGGCGTCTTCTTCTTCCATGAACGAGGCGATCATGGGTGCCATCTGATAGCGTTCCAATAATTCGCCGGTGTCATCAGTAAATTGTTTTCTCCATTCAAGGTAATTAGATAATACCTTTTCAAAATCAGCACGGGAGCTGATTTTTACGACCGCTGTGTTAAATGGCTTGACCGGCCCGAAACGTTTGGAGTACCAGGGAGCGACTTTGCGAAACTGGAGGGAGCCGCGGTCTTCACCAAATACTTCAATCATCAGGTCGTAATGTCTCCTCATAACGCGGATTCTCTCTTCAAAGCTCGGTTCGGCAGGTAGTTCACCCGAAACCAAGTATTGTTGGGTGTGAAGGAAAATCCAGGGATTATAAAACGCCCCACGCCCAGCGGAGATGCCATGGCAACCCGTGTGCTCGATCATGTGCTTGGCAGCTTGTGGTGTGGTCACATCTCCA
>CBFIBI010000190.1:0-1980 GCA_965660725.1 Opitutales bacterium | reverse complement strand
AGTCCATCCAAAACCTTGCTCTTCTATCGATGCAGCCTCAGGTTCAGGGCCAACATGGGATGCATCACCTGCTCCGTGCGTTTTACCAAAGGTATGTCCTCCAGCGATAAGTGCAACGGTTTCCTCATCGTTCATAGCCATTCGACCAAAAGTTTCTCGTATATCATGAGCTGCTGCTGCTGGGTCAGGATTACCATTCGGGCCTTCCGGATTTACATATATTAAGCCCATTTGCACCGCAGCAAGTGGATTTTCAAGTTCCCTTTCTCCGGTATATCTTTTGTCATCCAACCAAGTTCCTTCTGCCCCCCAATAGATATCATCTTCCGTTTCCCAAATATCTTCTCGACCACCACCGAAACCAAAAGTCTTAAAGCCCATTGACTCCAAAGCAACATTACCAGCCAGGATAAAAAGGTCAGCCCATGAAATCTTTTGACCATATTTCTGCTTAACTGGCCAAAGTAGACGACGTGCTTTGTCCAAGTTGCCATTATCAGGCCAACTATTTAAAGGAGCAAACCTTTGTGCCCCTGTCCCTCCTCCTCCACGACCATCAGCCGTACGATAAGTCCCTGCAGCATGCCAAGCCATTCTGACAAAGAATGGACCATAATGCCCAAAGTCAGCCGGCCACCAATCCTTAGAGTCAGTCATTAAATTATGGAGATCCAGCTTGAGTGAGTCATAGTCTAAAGAATTAAATTCATTAATGTAATTAAAGTCATCACCCAAGGGATTGGAAGAAGCGTCATGCTGATGTAAAATATCAACCTTTAATTGATTTGGCCACCAGTCCTGATTTGAAGTCCCCGAACCTGCAGCATGATTCATTGGGCACTTACTTGCGGTAGTAACTGGCGGTTCTTCGGATTTGTGGTTGAAAGGACATCCTCCTTCGTTTTCTGACTGATTGTCTGAGTTCATTATATTGATTTTGATGAATGATTGAAAATGTAGATATTGATATTAGATTTCTTTCAACAAGCAAACATGAAGTATGCAATAAGAAATATTCTCTCACGAAATTTTTTTAAAAAATTCTCGTATTTTTTGATGATCCTTCACACCAGGTGAAAGCTCTACACCGCTGTTCACATCGAGGCTCTGAGCATTGGTATTTTTAATTGCAAGTTGAATATTTACGGGTGACAACCCACCGGCAAGAATCCATTTCTTCTCAGAAAAAGAATTCTGCCAAACAGAAAATTTTTCCCAATCGGAACATACTCCCGTACCTCCAAATTTATCATCTGAAAACGCATCTACTAAAAAAGTATTCGCAAAGCACAATAAGTCTCTCGGAAAATCCAATCCCATAGGAATTCTGGGTGCAAGCCATAAATTTTCGACCCCAATGATTTCGGTCCATTTTTCTATAACTCTTCTAGATAAATCATGAGAAAAATGAAATTGAAAGTTTCCAAACCCAAATGCCTGAATTCTTTTCAAATATTCGATATCAGGTTCAACTTCAACAACTACCATTTTGTCTACAGGAAAATTTACTTCTTTTTTAATCTTTTCAATTTCATCAAACCCGACACTTCTAGGCGATTTTTCATAAAGTATGAAACCTAATTTTGAAGCCCCACATTTTAATGCAAATTGGGCATCTTCCGAGCGAGTAATACCACAAACTTTAACAGATGGTTGCTGCATTAAAAAATTATTATTTGGAAAAATATTTAATTAATTCCTTAACCATTGAATCTAAAGTCGATTCCTTCGCTTCAATATTCACTTCAAAATCATTTTCCTTCAAAGTTAAGGATGTTTGCGGTCCCATACTGCAATAAATTGGAGAAATCGCATTCTCGGAAACAACAAGGTCCTCTTCCTGCTCTATATAGGAAAGGGCAGCGGAAGAGCTTGCAAAAACAACTGCATCAGCACCATTTTCAATAAAATCTTTATAATCAGAAGCTTCTACTACATCTGCAAAATCAGTCTGATAAATTGATAATGTGTCAACAATTG
>CBFIBI010000189.1:273-2051 GCA_965660725.1 Opitutales bacterium | reverse complement strand
CCGTATGGGGAAGATAATCGGGTCGGTAAAAAAAGCGACCTGGGATCTTTTGTCCTTTCGGGAATCGTACCAAATCATCCCTGAAGGTACGATTATCCAGGAGAATGATCTGAATGATCTTATTTCCTGCTTTCCTATAAACTGAATGATAAATCCCTTTGTGTTTATACCTCTCTGAATTTTTAGGTTCTTTAAAAAATTCCAAAAATATTTCCTTGGATTCCTCTTTGTGCGGATAATGCTTACCGGCATCGTTTTGGCCATAATCATGATCGTCCCAAGTCGCCAGAACATCAGTGTTTTTAATTAAGTTTTTGTATGATTCTTTGTTACCTAATTCCTGATACTTTTTACGGAGTATATCCATATCATTGGTATCACCATAGATATTATCCCCTAAGAAAATGAATAAGTTTGGGTTTTGCTTAACGACCTCATGAAATATGGGAAGTGGGTGGGTTTGTTTCCCACAGGAACCAAAAGCAATTTTAAAGTCCACATTAGATGAAATTTTCCTATCTGCAAAAGTTAATTTAACAGTAAAAACAGAAAGAAAGAGGCAAAAAAGAAGGTGGCTTTTCATGGACTAGATCCTGAATGCAAATGTACATCACACGCAATGATTATATCACTGACATACTTAAAGTAAAATATAGCGAAACTGATGCCGAATGAGAAATATGTATTTTAAAATACCTGAATTAAAAGACCCAACCGATACCAACCTTAAAATGGTTGCCGTTACCGTGATCCAAGATCGCTTGATAATCAAAAATATCGTGTTTCCACTCAATTCTCGAATGTATGGTATCGTTGTGATTGAAGTAAAAAGCGGGACCAGTTGACAGGGTCTTAGATTGATCGTCCTCGAAATGAAAATCAGTCTCCCAAAAAATAGAACCGTTTGAACTCTTAGTCTCAAAATTATAGCCAAGATCTAATGAAGAATCCATCTCAGAAGGCCGTTCTTGGTCAAAAACCCAAAATGCAGTCCCAATTCCAAAGTAGTAATTTGCGGTCTCAAACTCGTGTCCAAACCCAAGACCCACTCCAAATTCCTTGTAGTAAAAATCGTATTCATCTTTTTCGGCAAGCGGAATGCGCACCATAGGCTTGAAAGTGGATGAACCACTCTTCCCATCCAAATTAAAATATTTCTTTATAGGCAAAGCGAGATTCAAGTCGCCCCATCCGCTGTCTTTTTGAATTAATTTTCCGCCCGCACCGTCAGGCATTTCGCGTTCTGCATCTAACACATAAGGCAACTTGGCGGTGACACGAATTTCTTTCTTCCATGTGTACACTCCTTCGAAGTGCATGACATTGATTTCTTCGGATAACCCTGGGAAAAGTTTATTGCTTCCCATAAGTAAATCGGTCTCATTTATATATTCATAATGGACTTGATATCCCCACCCACCGGACCAGCGGGGCATCATATTCATTATTGGATCATCCCCCCGAACCTCTAAATTAGAGATGAAGCATACAAACATGCTTCCCAATAAAAAAACACTTTTATGCAAGGTAAATGCCTTTATTTGTGGGTATGATGAACAACTTCAATTGTGGCATCTCGCTTAAATTGAAGGGCATCCAAATGGTTTTCATGCAGTCTGTATTCTTCTACAGCCACATAACCAGCATCATCTATACGTTCAATTAGATCTTTACTATCTAAGGATGCGTCATCCTTAAGGGCAATTGTCACTAATTGAGTTTCCGGGTTCAAATCAATACCATCCTTAAACCTTTTTTTGTCCACACCTTTGATCTTC
>CBFIBI010000189.1:0-263 GCA_965660725.1 Opitutales bacterium | reverse complement strand
AAGGACAGACCAGGCCTTTAACATATATGAGGGAAATTCTGGACGACTCCAAAAGAGTCTTTTTGGCCGCGGTCAGTCTTACTTCAGGGCGAGCTTCTTCTTTGTCCTCGTCCGCTATAACAAGCTGCGAAATGAAGAATGTAGTAGAAAATAAAAAAAGTGTTAATTTAAATCTCATGTTTAAATATTAAGTCAGGAATTCTCAAAATACAACTAGTTTAAAGATGATTATTTACTTTAATAGCGATGATAGGAAGACTTTT
>CBFIBI010000188.1:0-2052 GCA_965660725.1 Opitutales bacterium | reverse complement strand
GCACAAGCGACACCTTGCGGTGAGTCAGCGATAGGATTGATTCGTGTAAGTGGCAATCTTGCACACAAAATCGCTATGTTTGCCTGCGACAAAAATGTGATTGAACCAAGGATGGCAACACTTGCTGAATACAAAAGTCAGAAGGACGAACTGATTGATCAAGTTCTCATAACTTATTTTGAAGCGGGTAAATCCTACACCGGTGAAGAATCCATTGAGATTTCTTGTCATGGAAATCCTCTAATTGAAGAACTAATCTGTAAAGATTTACTAAAGCGCGGTTGCCGTATGGCAGAACCGGGAGAATTTACTAAAAGAGCCTTTCTTAACGGAAAAATTGATCTATCTCAGGCTGAATCGGTGGCTCAGATAATTTCCGCGAAAAACGAACATTCTCTGGCACTTGCAAACAGGAATTTAAAAGGTGAACTCTCCAACAAACTTATCCATATACAAGAATCCATTCTGGAATTACAGGCATCCCTTGAAGCACACATTGATTTCCCTGAAGACGATTTAGGCGAGGAAGATCAAACAAAAACAATTGAACTTATTAATCAGGTAATCATTGAGCTCAAAACTTTACTGGATCAGGCAGATCGGACGAAATTTTTAATCAATAATATTCGGGTCGTACTAGTCGGGCATCCAAATGTAGGCAAAAGTAGTTTATTCAACGCACTAGCCGGAAAAAGCAGAGCTCTTATTCATACTCAGGCAGGAACAACCAGAGATTATCTGGAAACAGAAATCAGGTTAGGTAAAAAATGGATTACATTAGTTGATACGGCAGGCGTACATGAAACCCAGGATGAGATTGAAATGGCAGGAATTGAACTGACCAAAGAGCAGGTGGATCAGGCAGATGTCCTTCTTTGGGTCATAGACAACTCAGTGCCCTGCCCCACTCTACTCCCCGAAGCTTTCAAATTATTTATCGAAAATAAACCAACCATTTTGGTCCGTAACAAAAGAGATCTTGGGAATAGTGGATGGACACCTGATCTAAATAAAACCTTACCTGAGGTTTACCTTACCTTAAAAAATTCCAAAGATATCACTGAGCTGGAAAAGGAATTAGGTAAAATGCTTGAAAAGATCATAGGTTCAGGGGCGGAAAATGAATTTCTTATTGGTGCAAGACATGAATCTCTTATCAGATCTTGTTTAAACGATGTTCAGATTTTTCTTGATAGCTTTGAAAATGGTACTGGCTATGAATTGACTGCACATTTTCTGTCTTCAGCGCGTGATCATATTGATCAAATGATCGGTTTCAAAACGAATGAAGATATACTAAATCTGCTTTTTGGTAAGTTCTGTATTGGTAAATAAGCTATGTCGCTACGTCCCAATAATAAGGAAAACCCCTATGATGTTATAGTCTGCGGTGCTGGACATGCCGGTTGCGAAGCTGCACTTTCAAGTGCCAAGCAAGGAGCAGATGTACTTCTTCTGACCGGCAACCTCGATACGATTGCCCAAATGAGTTGCAATCCTGCCATAGGAGGACAAGGAAAGGGTCAAATTGTCCGTGAAATTGACGCGTTAGGTGGAGAGATGGCTTTAAATACAGATTTCACAGCGATACAATTTAAGTTGCTTAATACCTCCAAAGGAAAAGCAGTACAGGCACCACGAGCTCAATGTGATAAAAAGGCTTATCAAATGCGGATGAAACATGTGCTGGAACAGCAACCAAACATTACCATTTTTCAGGCAATGGTGGATGGCTTAATTGTCAAGGATTCAATTTGCTTAGGGATTACTACATCACTTGGTCTTGATTTTTTTGCCAAATCAGTTGTAGTCACTACAGGTACATT
Source organism: Opitutales bacterium (assembly GCA_965660725.1). Taxonomy (GTDB): domain Bacteria; phylum Verrucomicrobiota; class Verrucomicrobiia; order Opitutales; family Seribacteraceae; genus Seribacter. Next base: position 226 of record CBFIBI010000188.1, on the reverse strand, counting down.
TCTTCAAGCATCCACCCACATTGGCCAGTCTAAAGCTGAGGGAGGTAGACTTGGAGACCATTCAGCAAAGGGACTCTCTGCACATTTTCTTAAAAATGGAATCGAACTTAAAAGATTTAAAACCGGAACGCCTCCTAGACTTTTGGGAAGGTCTATTAATTTTAATGACCTAGAAATACAAAAGGGAGACGAAGTTCCAACAAAATTTGCTTTCTATGACAGCAGA
>CBFIBI010000187.1:0-2056 GCA_965660725.1 Opitutales bacterium | reverse complement strand
TGCATTCCAATCCAAACCACTTGTATCAGTTATTATATGGTGGAATTTCAGAGGGAGATATTCGTGATCAGCATGAGGCTCGTTCTTCCATGCTCGAAAAGATCGAAAAGATGTCATCTCTTGAAGGCAATGCACTACCCTCGAATGATAAAGATCGTTACGAACAATATGTTCGGGGGTTTGAGGATATGAATGGTTTACGTGATCGTTTGGCCAAGGTGTCCGGTCATCTCAAGAAATTTGCCCCTGAGGTCGACGAGCGGTATACAAATCCTGAGTTTGAAACAGACTGGCATGACACGATTTTGGATTTGGGTATATCAGCACTTAAATCCGGCACGACCAACACTCTAACCATCGGTTCCGGGCGTGGTGAAATTTTTGGTGCATGGAAGGGTTTGGGCGTTGAAAAACAGGGACACAATCTCGGGCACATGCTACAGAAGGATAATCCTATTTGGATAAAAATCCGTCAGTATAACTGCAGAATGCTGGTTAAGTTGATGGAGCAACTTGAAAGTGTACCTGAGGGTAACGGATCGATGATGGATAACACTTTGATTGTTTACACCAGTAACAATGCGGATAAACAACACACCAGCGGTGCGAATTGGCCAGTTATGTTACTCGGAAACTGCAACGGTGCTTTCAAAACTGGATGTTTCACCCAGCTTGATGGGAAGCGTCCCCTCAATGCACTCTATAACTCATTGCTTAGGGTTAATGGAGTTTCCGGTGACAGGTTCAATATGAGTGATGCTATGGCCAAGAAGTACGATTCTAGTACCGGACCATTAAAAGAAATCCTGACCTAGTCGTGTTTAGGAAACTCGCTCAGGCAGCGGCTGTCCTTGGCGCATTCTTTGCCTCTTATGGCAAGGATTATGTTCCTGGTTCAATGATATCAAGAAACTTTGAGGATATCGCGGAGGGGTTTCTTGAAGCTCATTGTTTTGATTGTCACGATAATGAAACCAGTGAGGCAGGGTTAAACCTGTTAGATCTTGGGCCTGTTGATCAAATCAATGCCGCGGTTTGGAAGTCGGTTTGGGCCCAGGTGGCCATGGGAGAAATGCCTCCAAAGAACAAGAAGAGACCTGATGTTATTCGTCGACTTGAGTTCTCTGATTGGATTGTCCAACAGTTACAGAATGAAATGAAGGATAAAGGAGGTTTTAAGGCACACCTGGATCCTAAAAAGGCTAACTACTTGGAACATGATCTTTTGTTTGGTGATCTGCCGGAAGGAATAAAACTGAGGCCCACTTCTTCACCAGCGCGTATCTGGCGAATAACTCCACAGGAACATATTACCCGTCTTAATGAACTAATTAACACCGAACCTGCCTTTGACCCAAGTAAGCCCGGTCTGCGTACCCGAGGAGATTTTGTCCCCACTAATCATGGAGGCGAGCTCAAGTTGTATTTTGGAACGGATAGAATTATCCGATGGGAGGGTGGAACCGTCGCCTATCAGACTGCGGTGAAGAGCATACCTGTTGTTTTATCATCAAATCGTAAACATGGTTTTGAGAACTATGCGGACTTTTATTCCGTGAATAGTTCAGAAGCTACTCAAATCTTGGCCAAGGCAGAAGATATTCTAAAATACATGGCTTATGGACCCATGAGTCTGGTCGAATTTCCCGAGCAAATTACGGATAATCCAAAAACTTATGATGCAATCAAACCAAAGGAGGATCTTCGAGGCTTACCTTCTGCGATCGTCTACAATACCAAGGTAGTCCGCCCGATCACTCCAATGTATGATTTGATGAGGCAGGAAAAATTTACGGAGGATTCGATTCGCAAAACCATTACTTTTCTTTTCGAAGCACTGACTTTCCGGCCTGCATCGGAAAAAGAAGTTTCGGAATACCTGCAAATCGTTAAGGAATCGATTGATAAGATAGGTCCGGAGGATGGTGCCTTTCTGGGGCTTTCCGCAATCTTTCTGGATCGCGACGCCCTTTTTCGTACTGAACTCGCGAAGCAGGGAAAAGCCGATGAGTATGGCAGGGTTATGTTGCAGGACTGGGAACTTGGCTTGGCGGTA
>CBFIBI010000186.1:0-2196 GCA_965660725.1 Opitutales bacterium | reverse complement strand
TCCGGCTCCGCCAGGCCGCCCGGGCCGCCCTCGAGAAGCTTAGTAAAAACTAAGGAGAACGACGGGGAGGAGGTGGACGCCCCCCTCTTTGATGCCCTGGTCCACCACGCAATTTTAAGGGCTCTGCTTTGAAATATCTTGGAATCACCGGCCAGTCCTCGGTCAAAAAATAAGCATAGGTGCCCTTGGGAAAATCCTTAGTTATGGTAAACCGTGCATTACACATATCCAAGTCTCCCGAACCTTCCACATATTCATAATCCTTACTGAAAGTACCATCATACTTTCCACCCGGTGGGTCAGGCCGTTGTCCTTTTTTTAACTGAAAACTACTGGTCAACTTTTTAACCCCTTTTTTTGGATTCTTCGGGTCTTTGTAACCATACAAAGCATAGATTGGATATCCATCCATGGCATATCCAATCAGGGGTGAATGTTTCTTGGCTTTGACCCCAAGCTTTTTCAAAAAACCTGTGGGCAAACCATGATAATGGTATGATCCATTGGGTTGCACATGCCCATGATTCATATCCAGGCCCAGTAATACTGAGCCGCTCAGTGCCTCGTAGTTCCAATCCGCATGTCGGTCCCCCATGTAAAACTCAGCCGTTCCTGGATCAAAAAGTACCCCATTTAAAGCGATACCGAAAGGAGTATTGGGTGGCCCACGACCTGTATCATTATGAAGTGGTATTGGATGTTTGGCGGGCTTCGGAATGAGAGGGAGAGAAAATTTGAATGCCTGTTCGGTAATCTTATTTGGGTTACGCCCACTTGGGAAAGTTCCCACTTTATGCTCCGGAATGGCATTGGATTCAACCAAGCGCTCAGTCTTCGATTTCTTAAAGTTCGCTTCCTGCTTGTAGGGGAGTTTATCATCTGCCGGAATAAGATTTAGATCCCCTCTTTCAGTGATGGTATGTTTACGTACCGGAGGACGCCCGCCCTGTCTTCTTTCCTGCCCTGCTAAAAAATTTCCAGATATGAAAACAAATAAAAAAAAGGAAAGGAACCGGGTTTTATATTTCATAATCTTATTAACGGCTGCGAATCAAAAAAGTTGCAATCCAATCTACAATCCAAATTCAAAAAGTTTAATTTTTTGAAAGACCATATCTGCCACTGAGGACTCGTATAAAATACCAATGGTCTGATCATCCACCATCGTCAGTGAACTGTACGCTCCACCCTTTTGATCGAGCAGAATTGACTTAGGCCAGGTCTTTCCCTGATCCAGGCTCATGCGCACGGTCATCTTTTCCCGACGGTGCTTACTGTTGGGATTGGAAAAGAAAAGCACTCTTCGCCCATCCGTTAAATTATGGGAAATTAGACTGGCCATACAGACCGGTTCGGGGAGCGCCCCGTGATCCGAGGAATGAAGCTCCCAGGTCTCACCAAAATCTTTGGTTACACTGACCGCACGGCCATTGGTACTTGATTTATCGGAACGGTTCCGGTTATCCCGCATATTTAACATTAGTGAACCGTCGCTCAATTCCACCACCGCACACTCGGTCGTGTTGTCCCGGGCCTGTTTGGATAGCGTCCAACTTTTTCCATGATCCCGACTCCACATTAAATTGGAAAACGGGAGTCCCTTTGCATCTCGTCCCTGCGTGGGCATAACCAGTATACCGTCCTTTAGGGTAATTCCATTGCCCGGTGCGGGTGCAAACAAGTGCCATTGAGGATCCTTCAATCTCTGGGTCCAGTTCTCCGGTTCACTCCAGGTCACTCCATCATCCATTGAGCGGACAATCATGAACTGGGACGATTTATGAATCGAATGACCCGGTTCCGATCCCTTACCCCGCCACTGGTGCGTATTCGGTTTCCCGTGTGTCCAGACAGCCGAAACAAAAATTTCGCCTGTTTTACGATCGACTAAAATATTCGGGTCCGAACACCCATTCTGATCTTCGGGCAGACCGCCAAACTTCTTCATGTTCATAATGGGGATGGGTCGTGCCCAGGTCTCCCCTCCATCCGTGGAGCGGGATAATCCGATATCCATATGCCCCTGCAAATCCCGCCGACTTTTGTACCTCAGATCATAGACAGCGAGCAATGTTCCCTTATTTGTGGTAGCCATGGCTGGAATTCGAAAAGTATGACAGTCAAACTGCCCCTGCTTGTGAATGATGGTCACCTTACGGTCAGCACCATGCAGGAAGCTAAGACAAAGAAAACATA
>CBFIBI010000185.1:0-2267 GCA_965660725.1 Opitutales bacterium | reverse complement strand
AGACAGACTTCTTTTTAATTTCTATTTTCTTGGTTTTTTTTGGAACAGGAACATTCGCGAGGATTAGATCATTCCCCTTTAGCCGATAATAAGGCTTGGGTACCTTATAGCTAGACAGATTCTGTTCATCATACGCTTCCCGTTCTTTACATAAGTTGCGACTGATATCAGTCAAATGAGGTGCAATAACTAGTATGTCATGTTCAAATTTAGCACCGTACTTCTCGTAAATAAGTAATTGCTGGTCAACTCCTGACCCGGAAAGGCCTAAATTATAAGCCTCAACTCCAAATTTTTTTCCAAGTAAATCGGAAAAACGTTTCTCATTGGCCACGCCATTACCTGCAGTGTAAGAATCTCCGAGAAAAAGAATACGTTTCGTATCTTCTGATTTCGCATTTTTATAAGGGAAATTAGAGCGAAACCCTTGAGCATTTGTTCTTACAAAATGCGGCTTATTACTATGATGCCTTCTCATTACAAGATTGGGCACATATAAGTGTCCAATAAATTTATTGTAGCATACTTCTGTTCTATGATGGGAACTTTTGATTCTTTTCAGATACAGTTCTAAGAATTAGGAAATGAGAAATTCCCTAGGAAGGGCTCAAGTAAATGAATTAATTGTTGTGTCCTTATTGCTGCTCCAACTTCATTCATGTGATAAATCGTATCAAAAAAATATTCTTCGGGATAAAAGCTATTCTCATGTTTCCCTAATATTGTAATATCCATTGAAATTAATTTCCTCTCAATTAAAGAAGGTAAGTAACTAGATTGTGAATATTTTTGATAATTTGGATTTTCCAAAAGGCTTGGCCAAGTGAAGTATAGACTGATTTGCTTTTTTTTACACCAATGAGAGAATTTTTCTATTTCCCGCCAAGTAGCAGATTGTGGTGTGATCATGACTTCTCCGGTTAATTCCTTCAATAATTCAACCCTAATCTTTGCATTCAATTCATCGTTTTCATTTTTTCGTAAATTATTAATGAAGTCGCCATTTGAATTGTAGTGAGACAACAAGAAACGAAAGTTATTGTAGTGATTGGGGATCCCCAAATTTATTCTCATATTAAATACATGCCTGTAACTATGGCTTAAAAGAGTCCTTACCCATAATAACGAATCCATTTCCTGATAATATTCAGGATAGTAACTTAAAGTTAATTCTCTATCGTTGTATTCAATGTGGCTACGACAATCTCTGTAAAGATTATATTCAAGCGGCATCAGCAGGATATCGCCGCTCTTCAAATAAGGCTTTATCAACCATGTGAGAAATTTAAAACTCGTTCCTGCATTAAAGCCTGCGTTTACTACTGGTAGCCCAAAAGCTTTTTCAATCATGTAAGCTCTAGTGCTAAATGTAACATTGGAACCTCCGCAAAGAACCATTTTAGGGGAAACTGCATTTTCTAACAGCTTAGTGCGATATTCCCAAAGTTTGTAATGGGATATTGTATTGATGTCTGATTTATGTGAAGCAAATTGCAGGTTTCCATACCATAAGCCAAAGGCACTACTGAGACCCAAAAGAAAACTTAAACTAAGCTTAATGGAATGCACCCTAGAAATTAAAATACAAAAAGTTGCTAGTGCTGCTGTCGAAAAGCGGTTTGATTGAAATAAAAAATATCAAACCCATGCAATAGGCCCATGTAATTCCGACTTTGCGTAGACTTGTATCTTTGGAAAAGCTGTTAATAGACCATTTCATCCATTGGGATGTAGTCGGTAAAAACTTTATTATTAAAAATAAACCAAAAAGATACGCAACTGAATGGTAGTTCAAAAATCGGGATGTAAAAGCTCCGTTTACGCGAATAAAATCCAACCCATGATCTGAACCGAGAAAGAGAGAGAAAAACCGTGGCAAATCAATGCCATTCATCCCAAGGCATACTTTAGTCATATTCAAAGCCACATCAATATTAGATGCCCTGAAAAAGACCCATGCGTAGGATACAGTTAGAAAAGTTACTCCAAAAGCCAAATTCCGGTAGAAAAAATTGTTAGGTAAACAGACAAATTTCCGAAATATATGGTTAATTGAAAGTGCAAGACCGTGTATGCCCCCCCATATGATAAAATTCCAGGATGCACCATGCCATAAGCCACCTATAAGCATGGTAATAAGCAAATTTCTATGACGAGCCGACTCTCCTTTCCTGTTACCTCCTATTGGGATATAAAGATAATCTCGAAGAAATCGACTGAGGGTCATGTGCCATCTTCTCCAAAAATCAATGATGGAGCATGCCTTG
>CBFIBI010000184.1:0-2276 GCA_965660725.1 Opitutales bacterium | reverse complement strand
GACTACTCTTGTATGCGTTTGTATCGAAGTTGTGCTTCATTATAAATTATGTGACCTTCCCTACAAGTTCCTCAACCATACCACTGGGCCTATTCATAAACTTGGTCAATACTCCAAAGACGAAGTTATTCCTCAAAATTACTTAGCAATTGTCGGCGATAGCAATGTCTATGGATTCGGACCATGGCTCTATAACAATTCATGGAGCATGGAACAACCTTCGTTTGCTACTCATCACCTCCTGCATGCTTCGCTGAAACAGGATGTTGTCTCGTTCGGCTATCCGGGCTTTGGATCGCTCGGTTCTTCCCTTACCATGGTCTCCGAGTTGCAAATGCTCAAAAACTCATGGATTTGGTCAAGAATTGAGGATCCATTGGAAATTCTATTCGTTTTCTACGAAGGAAACGACCTCATCAACAATCTTCACGAAGTGGAACAGCGCGGACTGGATTTACACGCCATTGAATCCCGTACATTGGATCAAAAGATAGCCAAGATCATTACCGATGAAGAAAAAAAACTTTCCGAATCTTGGGCAATCACACATCATTCGGCTGCCTGGAACCTCTTTTCCGGTTTGACTAAAAATTATTACCGAAAATTCTATCAGGATCCTATACCTGACTCTTTAGACCATCAATCTGTCCCTCTTGCTCAGCCCACAGTATCTCATGCCCGAGATGGCTCTAAACCAACCAATATTGCCAATATCTCAGGTATTCGGGTACCCTTGGGCTTTTGCGAAGGCCCTGCCCTTCTTTTAAGTGAGGAGGAGGTTGCTCTTTCACTAAAGATTAGCGAGCTCTCACTCCGTTACTTAAGAAGTAAATTCCCTGACTCCAAAATTAGTTTAATTTACCTTCCCTCTTCGCTCTCGATTTACGACTTTGAAGACTGCCTTGTATACCCTGCCCCTCTCGGAATGATGGGTAAGTCCCGCTCAGGGTTCTTTAAACCAGTTGAAGCGATAGAAAGAAATAAGTTTTTAAGAAGAGAAATACTTAAAATTACGCAAAAAACTGGTACTGAGCTTTGGGATACCACGAATTATCTTAAACAAATTGCCAGCATTCAACTCCTCCATAGTCCAAGCGATCCGATACATCTTAATCGCACTGGTTACGAAGCCTTTACCAAAGGTATTTTGAGCTATCTGAAACCTCAATCTTGATCTTTGAAAAATCAGTATATTATAACGACATTGCCACTGCTAAGGCAAGTGATAGCACATCCTTGCCGCTACTCAGGAGTAGCGGTTTGCCAGAATTAAGAACGAGTCTAGATTTCCAATTATGCGGACAATAATTGCCTTAAAGAGCCAGTAATGAGGTTAGAAGATTTTAAGCAGGTTATATTTCACGATAAATCCTATTTAGTTTTAATGATATGCTCAGCGTAATTTTACTTTCATACCAAAGCGAAAAACGAATCGAAAAGTTTTTTGATGCACTCAATCAGAGAATGCTTGAAGAAAACATTGAATTTGAGTGTATTATTATGGATGATGCATCAACTGATGCTTCTCACACAATTGCCTTGGATATAGAAAGAAAGTATGAGAATGTGAAAGCTTTTCAGTTAAGTCGTAATTTCACCAGTCACTACTCAATATTTGCCGGCTTCTCTAAGGTACAGGGGAATTGTGCGGTAGCATTGCCCGATGACTTTCAAGTTCCTTTAGAAACTGTCATTGAGATGTACAGAATCTGGGAAAAAGGAAAAAAAGTAGTGATCCCTTATCGCGATGACCGAGATGATCCAATAGTCTCCAAATTTTTTTCCAACCTATATTATTCGCTAATGAATAAGTTATCCGAGGTAAAATTTCCCGAAGGAGGTGCAGATATCTTCCTTGCAGACAAAGAGATTATCGAAATTTTTAACAATTACATACATCCCAAGAATACCTCGACAATTATAGAGGTTTTAAGATTGGGGTTTGATCCTACTTATATTCCCTTTAAGAGACCAATAGGTAACAATTCTAGCAGTCGTTGGACTTTAAGAAAAAAGATGAGGTTGGCATTAGACACTTTTTTTTCGTCCTCTTCTTTTCCAATCAAGTTTATCTCAGGTTTGGGTCTTTCATCGTTTGTTATTTCAATCTTACTAATTGGATATTATGTGACCGCACGAATAACTGGCATTATAGGCATTCCTGGTTGGACATTACTTATAATTACTTTTACCTTTTTCAGCGGTTTAATTTTGCTAAGCTTGGGGATTATTGCTGAATATGTTTGGCGAATTTTCGATGAAGTGAAAGCTAGACC
>CBFIBI010000183.1:0-2346 GCA_965660725.1 Opitutales bacterium | reverse complement strand
CATTTCCGCATCGATCATGGATTGAGCCGTATCGATCCGAAGCTTGGCCTCTTGCTTCAGGGCACCATGACAGTCAAAGCATCTGGAGGCGAGTAGCGGTTTCACATCCTGTAAATAATCCGGAGCTCCAAATATTAACGAATGGAGTCCTAAAGCTGGAAGTAACAAAGTAATTGGTTTCACTGGCCAGTTCGGATCTCCTGCAGGACCGGGTGATTGGTCCGAAGGTGTTCAGATAATTCTGTACGGGCCATTGCCCACTTTTCGTCAATCAAGGCGTCGATAATGGCGTGGTGTTGGTGCACTGCCTGTATGGCCGCGTTCTCGTTTCCACCCTCCCATTCGAATAGTATGGAGTAGTACTTTCCGTGACGCTGAAAAAAGTCGTCGAGGTAAGGATTGTCTGCAAGCTCGAGAAGGTATTGATGAAGGGAATTGTCGATTTTTACTTTTACCTTTCCGTTTTTCGAAATCTGATTCGATACTTTGATTTCCTGCAGTCTTTGTTTTGCTTCCGGTCTGGACAATTTGGATTGAGCCAGTTCCAGGGCTTTTAGTTCCATAACTTCGCGAACTTCAATGAAGGATTGAAGATCTTCCTGCCTGAAGGGTTTTACCTGCCATCCCCGTCTTGGAATATGTAGGACAAGTCCTTCACCAGCCAATCTTTGAAGAACTTGGCGTAAGGACGAGCGCGATATGTTGTATTTTCTTGCTGTGGCTTCTTCGCGTACAAAAATTTCCTTTCCGGATAAACTCAACTGAACAAGCTCTTCTGTAATTTGTGTACTGTGAATTCTTTCCTGAGATGGCTCGTATTTTGAAATCTCGATATTTTTTTGATTGGATAATTTGAGTGGCTCTAATCTTCCGTTGGTTTTTTTTCTGATCAATCCGTCTTCGATCAATCTATTTAGAGCCTGTCGTATTGGAGTGTAACTCACTCCGTAATGCTGACTAAGTCCATCCATAGTGAGAGGCACGGTGAGTGAGTTACTCATTAGCTGAGAACCTAAATCGTTTTGAATATGGGATGAAAGCTTCACTATTAAATTCTTTTAAATATGTTTTAAATTGTTACAACTTTATTTTGTTAACAAAGTAAAATTAATCAAATGCCTTGAATATAAATAGTTATTGCTTTGAACTTCTTCCATGTGGGTATTATGGAGATTTTTAGGAAGAACTTTTAGGTGTTTACTTTTAACTGCCTTGATTGGTTTAGTATCTTGTGCATCATTAATTTTCTTATCAAAGTATGAGATCGAACGGATTTCAGAGGGAAAGATTTACGAAAACATTCAGAAAGTCCCAAGTTGTAAAGTTGGTTTGGTATTGGGATGTTCCAAGTACCTGAGAAATGGAAATCCAAACCTTTATTTTCAGCAACGAATCCAGGCAGCAAAAGAACTCTATTTTTCCGGTCAGGTTAAATTTCTCTTGGTGAGTGGAGATAATTCCACAAAGTATTACGATGAACCGACCACAATGAAAAAAGATTTGGTTCAACTGGGAGTTCCGGAAAACAAGATCTACTGTGATTATGCTGGATTGAGTACCTTGGACTCGGTGGTCCGAGCAAAGGAAGTTTTTAAAGAAAATCAGTTTGTTGTAATTTCACAGGACTTCCATGTTCGGCGTGCAGTCTATATCGGAATGGCTCATAACATTGACTTGATTGGATATTCCTCCGGTTCAATTTCCGGAGTTGGTTCAGTCAGAACAGAACTTAGGGAATGCCTAGCCCGTGTTAAGACCGTAATGGATGTTACTTTTTTGAAGCGGAAACCCAAATTTATGGGCGACCCCGTGGTTATTAAGTAAACACTAAATTTAATTCATGAGAATAAATAAGGGAGGGTAGTGATTGAGTTAGTCTCCGAAGGAAAGCTACTGACATGATAACAGAAATATAACAATTTACTTTTGTCTAATGATTTTAACCTTGTCGTTAAATAACAGAAATTATACGCAAAATCCGGTTTCCGTTTCTCACATAGTCTGTTATAGTCTTAAATTTTACAAATTAACCCTTATTTCTCATGGATCATTTTAACTGCGATAAAATTCAATACGAAGGCCCAGACTCCAAAAACTCTTTGTCTTTCAAACACTACAATGCGACAGAAGCGATCGGCGGGAAAGCGATGAAGGATCATCTCCGGTTCGGTGCCGCTTACTGGCATGTAATGCGTAATGAACTGGCCGATCCATTCGGTGCGGGTACCGCTCAAATGCCCTGGGATGATAAGAGTGATTCGGTGGAGAATGCGCTGGCCCGGGTGGATGTGTTTTTTGAGTTCCTCGATAAAATCGGAATTGATTACTATTGTTTTCACGACCGCG
>CBFIBI010000182.1:0-2365 GCA_965660725.1 Opitutales bacterium | reverse complement strand
ATGATGGCGAGTCCAATGAAAGCAGTGGATACATCCTGGAAAGAGTTTTCTATTCCGATCCTTTGATGCCTGATACGGATGGGGATGGCTTGTTGGATGGTGAGGAGGCAAAAGGATTGGAGTATCGGTCGAATCCAATGCTTGTCGATACGGATGGGGATGGACGGTCCGACCATGAGGAAATTCTGGGTGTTAAATCATATGAATTGATCGATGCCACCCATACCTGGGAACAGGCCAAAGATTTTGCAAAGTTGAGAGGTGGGCATTTAGCCACCATTACCAGTCAAAGAGAGCAGGATTTGATTAATCCATTAGTATTAAATTCTAATGCCTGGTTGGGTGGATCCGATGATAATTTGGACGGCTCCTGGGAGTGGATAACCGGAGAGCCCTGGGTCTATCAAAATATGGGTCCTAATCAACCGGATAATACAGATGGAAATTCAACCAAGTTAAACTTTTGGTCATTACATTCGGGTAAATGGGCGGACAATACCTATGACATTTATAAATCTTATCTTTTGGAACGAACCATAACGAGCGATCCGAGCCGGGTGGAATTGGAATCCCCTTTGTTGCCTAGCGATCGACGAATCGATTGGACGGAGCTTAACCCAGTGCCCATCGCCCAGTTCCTCTACGACGGAGTGGATGTGATTGATGGAAAGATTTATGTGGCTGGTGGATCCGATGGTGTATACAGTAATCAGTTTTCACGGTATGACCCGGCAACCGATCAATGGGAAACCCTGCCTCCGATGTCTACGCCCAGAAGATGGATGAGTTCTGCCGTGGTCGGCGGAAAATTCTATGCAATTGGAGGAAAGAGTGATGGATCCACTGATCTGAACAGCACGGAAATTTATGACCCTACGACGAATACTTGGACACCCGGGCCTTCTCTGCCGAGGGCAAGTAGGAGTGCTAATGCGGTCTCATTGAATGGGAAAATTTTTCTCACGGGAGGAGAGGGTTCATCTAATTTGGATGAAGTGCTCGAGCTCGATCCAATTTCTGGACAATGGGCTGCTAAGGCATCTTTACAAACTGGTAGAAGTCGTCATTCCGGAGTTGCTTGGAATGGGAAAATATATCTTGCCGGAGGCTGGGAATCGGCAACCGGGAATTTAGCCACGGTTACAGTTTATGATCCTGATTTGGATGTCTGGTCTGATTTGCCCTCTATGAATATGATTCGGAAGTGGCCTTCTTTGTTTGTGGTTGGTGACAGACTTTATGTTGCTTGTGGGGCAGGAGCACAAAACGGTGATTCCCTACGGTTGTCTTCTATTGAAGTATACGATCCAGATGCAAATGAATGGATAATGGCAGGTGACTTGCCCGAGGCAAAGTTTTGTGCGGGAAGTGCAGTAGTGAATGGGAAGGTGTATCTTTTTGCGGGCATGAACGAAAAGGTGATGAATAATAAAATGTTTGCGGGTGAGCCTAACCGGATCATTCTTGATCGGGAAAAGCCCACCGTTTTGCCTCGTTCTGCAAGTGGAACTTACCAAAAGATTAGCAGGATGGAAAAAAATGCATCGGTATATTCCTTTACCGCTTTGGATTCTGATGTAAATGATACTATCCAATATTATCTTCCGCCTACAGAGGTTTCCTCGATGATATGGGAAGCGGAAAATATTTCTTGGGGTAATGTAAACCGCGGGCAATCCAACATCGGTACTTCGCCCTCAAAAGGAGGACAGTTGAATTATGCGGTTTATGACTTAAATATTTCCCATTCTGGCTTGTGGAAGATAGAGCTTCGGCGGGCTTCACTTAATGATCGTCCTTGCAAGATCTATATAAATGGAATTCATGTTTCTGAAGACGGTGCGGGTGGGACAACAGGTGGATGGTATCATCAGCACCAACAATGGAAGGATGAGGGTACATTTTCGCTTCGTGCGGGCATGAATGAAATCCGGATTGAAAGGTTTGGTTATTTTCCACATATCGACAAAATCCGCCTGACTCCACAATTCGGAGTGGCGGCGGATCAGGATAAATTTGTTATCAATTCGAAGACTGGTGAATTAAGCCTCAAAGCAGTTCCTGATTTTGAAACGCCCCAGGATGCAAATGGGGATAATGTTTACGAGGTCGATGTGGTCGCGACAGACGGGAAGAACTCCGTCAGCCAGAGAGTTATGGTATATGTTGGGAATATTGATGAGCCCACTATTGTTCTGAATGGACAGAATGTAATTAATCATAAGGAAGGTGTGCCTTTTAATGATCCCGGTGCCTATTGGGTTCATCCTACCGAGGGAAATGGTTCAGTGATTCCAACAGGTGAGGTCAGGGTTATGGAAGTGGGAGAATATAAGCTCAAATATAACCATTCGGATTTAGAGGG
>CBFIBI010000181.1:0-2424 GCA_965660725.1 Opitutales bacterium | reverse complement strand
TTCTGATCAGGTCAAGGAATGGATTCGCCCTCGTCCAGGGAGCGGACATTTAAATCGAATTTTTTCCGCCCTCCATGGAATTAAGCCAGATGGAGCGAATCAACATGATTTTGCATGGGACCGAATGATAAGTGGACTGCCCGGCCGAGCCATGATCATTTTCCTTTCTGATTTTCTAGAGGCCGAGGATACATTATCCGAAAAATTGAAATTTTCTCTTTCTTCTCGATACGAAACTTTATGTTTACAAATTTTGGACCCCGATGAATTAGATCTGCCAGATGCTGATTCACTGCGTTTTGTTGAATTGGAAGGGGATCGAGAAGTTTCGTCATCTCCTCCTGCGGTCCGGGAAAATTTTAACAAGGAAATGGCAGAATTTATTTTCGATCTTGAGTCAAAGCTTTCTGCTGTTTCGTCTGAATTTCAATCTTTGAAGACTGATCAAGACTTAGGTCATGCTTTGCGTCGCTTTTTAAGTGTGAGGAATAAGATGTGATCAGAATATTTATGAGCAATGATTGAGTTTGGCCAACCTGCAGCTTTATGGTCAGCCTTAGCTATTGGTTTACCAGTGCTTGCTCATATGGCTTATCGTCGTGTGACTGAGAAGTATTTTTTTCCTTCGCTTCGTTTTATCAGACCATCTCAAATTCCTCGAACGGGTAAGCGTACACCCTCAGATATTCCGCTTTTACTTTTGAGGATTTTGCTTTTTATTATATTATCAATGCTCCTTGCGGATCCTTATTGGAAATCCGATTTAGTAAACAATTCTGATGAAAAGAAAGAAGAAATTATTTTTGCAATTGATCTTTCTCCAAGCATGACAGGGTGGAAAGCACTTGAGGAGGCAAAAGAAAAAATTAAATCCTACTTGCGAAATACGGAGGCAAATCTTGGGCTGATTTTGTTCAGTAATTCTGTACTTGAGAAATTCGATATCGGAACACCAAAAGAGCTCTTAATCTCCAAGGTTGATGAGTTACAAAACGATTGGACGAAAGGAAATGCTCAGGGCATGATGGACGCTGTGGTTGCGATGTTTTCTGAACAGACAGTATCTCGTAAACTTGTAATAGTAAGTGATTTTCAACAACCCGACTGGCAAACAACCTACAGCGATCTAGCTCAAGCTGGAATTAATTACGAGCTTTTAGAAGTTGGTCAAAAGACAGTTAAGGAAGGTCGAAGACAAAATAATCTTAGTATTGTTGAGGCTCGTGCAGTACCGGCTGGACCTGGGAAAATTCGTATTTGGACAGTGATTAAAAATTGGGATGATATGAATAAAACTGTAGACCTTGATTTGGTTGCTGGAGGGCAAGTTCGTGGAAGTGAAGTCCTATCTATTTCTCCCCTAGGATCCACACAGTCACAGTTCGTAATCAAAGAGGGCGATTTTGCCGAAGCAAGTGTAGTCATTAGACAGCAAGATGAATTTCAACTCGATAACCAACGTTCTTTATGGTTGAAGGCACCCCCGGCTCGTAGGTTCGGTTTTTGGATTCCTGAACAAGAAGATGATGAAACTGCACAAGAACAATCTTTTCTTAAAACTGCGGTTTCCAGTGCAGGGGATAATGGATGGAACCGATGGGTGTGGGATCAAGAAAAAGCAGATGGCATTCGTCTGGGTGACGATCAATTGATGGTTGACTTTCTTATGGTATTGGGAGTTGGGAAGTGGTTTGAAGAAGAGCAAGTTGGAAACTCATTGAAGGCATTTCTGAACCGGGGTGGGGTTGCCATGATTACTCCAGGAACTCCATTTTCGTCGGCAGTTTCTGTATTGAAGCCAATCAATCTGATGGAATACAATTTTGTGAGAGTTGCAGGAGGTGCTGTTCGCAACAGAAATCCATTCCGAATTGGAGCACTTCCTGAGGATTCATTTTTATCAGAGGTTTTTGAGGGGAAAGCGGCTCGTGATCTTTATCTAAGTGCCATTCATCAATTTGGTATTTTAAAACCATCTTCAAGGTCTTCGAGTACAGAAGTACCATTGCTAGACAGACAGGGCCGACCACTTGCTTTAATCAAAAAATTTGAGGGTGGCGGGCGACTTGTATTTCTTCCCTTTCGTATGAATACAAGTTGGACTGATTTACCTCTTAGGAATTCGTTCCTACCGTTATTGATGGAGTTATCAAAAAAAGAAAATAATCTTCTCAGCGATCGTAGTTGGCCAGTGTTGGAACCGGGGCAAACTTTGGAAGGTAATCAGGGGACTTTTTTGGCAGAAAAGCCAGGGGTTTATCGTTTTGAGGATCAATGGATCGAGGTTGTTTTGTCTGCATCTGAATGCACGCCCATATGTCTTTCTAAAAATGAATTATCAACAACTTTTGGCGATGGCACTATTGTCGAAGTTATACCATTTTCAAGATCAACTCAACAGTCTGATGAAAAGAATCCGTTATG
>CBFIBI010000180.1:0-2442 GCA_965660725.1 Opitutales bacterium | reverse complement strand
ATTTTTCGACTGTTTTTAAACGGGTGACAGGAGTGAGTCCCGGTGAGTTTCTAAAAAAGCTAAAGACCCAGGCTTAAAAAATCGGTTATTTTTTGTTTAGCCTGGGATAAAGATTGGTAGTGGTAATTTTGAAAATTTGAATTGCCCGTCAGCATTGCGGATAATGTTTGATCCTTCTTGCCTTCATTGAAAAGGCAAAGGGTGGGTTTGTTAAGTTTTTCGGCTACTCCTAATTCATAGCCAACTCCAAGGGAAGGTGTGGTGACTTCAGCAATCACGGCATCGGCTTCCTCGAGCCATTCCATGTCACGCTTGTAGATTGCAATGTCATCCAGAGCGGTTTCGCCTTTTTTCTCAATTGATTGGGATCCAACATGTTCGGTAAGAACTTCTGCTTTGGTCGATATGAAATCGATTAATTCAAAATACTTTTTCTGATCTTCCCGACCTCCCCGGATGGAAGCCGCAAAGTAAATTTTCAATGGTTTAAAAGGAGAAATCATGAGTATTTTTTTGAAAGCTTATCTATTTGAAGCGAGGCCTCTTCTATTGTTTCCCCAAAAGCGAATATGCCTTCATCATGACCTGCAGTAACGAAATAACCAGAATTATTATTCATTTGAGTTACAACCTCAGTAATTGCATAAGCCATTTCTGGAGTGCCGTATTGTATTTCAACTGATGTTTTTGGTATACCTACATCTGCAAGCATTCGGTCAAATGATTTTTTGCAGTGTATATGAATAACTGCATTTATCCCATTCGATGCGGAGTATATGGCTCCATGTGACATTGATTCTGATGAAGGATTTGTTTTTCCAGTTCCTTTTACATGGTTTCTTGAAAAGTCGTACTCATTAACGATACAGTAATCTTGAATTTTTAAATCTGATTTTCCTCCTGTAGCAGAACCGGTGATTAGAAATTCAGAAAGTTCTAGCCTGATACTTATATTTCCGAAGCCTATACCATTCGGATAACTACCAATAAGCTCTTCCTTAAATAAAGTTTTTCTTACTGACTCTATTTTTTCCCAGTCCGATGAAGAAGGTATTTCCTTTTCATTCAGATCGAAAGAAAATTTAATATATCCCTCGTCCACTTTTATGCTCTTTCAGGAAAAAGAGATAGGATGGATTCTTCATTTGCTTCACAAATTCCTCTTTCAGATATCAAGCCACTTATAAGTTTAGCAGGAGTTACATCAAAGCCCCAGTTGCATGCCTTGGTTTGGGAAGGTGCAATTTGAATAGTTTCTATTTCCTCTTTTTTGCTGGATAACCCACAAAGGAATAAAACCTCATCCTGTGACCTTTCTTCAATAGGTATCTCACTAAGGCCATCATATACTTCAAAATCAAATGTAGAGGAAGGTAGGGCTACATAAAAAGGTATTTCATTATCTTTTGCCGCGAGTGCCTTTAGATAAGTTCCGATTTTGTTTGCTACATCTCCATTTCTAGTAGTTCGGTCTGTACCGACAAGAACCATATCAACCATGCCGTGTTGCATGAGGTGACCCCCAAGATTATCCACAATTAAAGTGTGCTTAATCCCATGTTGAGCTAATTCCCAACAAGTTAAACTGGCTCCCTGATTCCTAGGCCGAGTTTCATCAACCCATACATGAACATCTATACCGGCATCATGAGCTGCATAAATAGGAGATGTTGCTGAACCATAGTCTACAAAAGCTAACCATCCAGCATTGCAATGGGTTAGTATGTTAACCGTATTTCCATTCTTTGATTTGCTAATTTCCTCTATTAATTTCAAACCGTACTCACCAATATTTCTGCAGAAATTAGCGTCTTCATCGGCTATTATGATAGCTTCTTTTTTGGCGATTAATCTTTTTTCTTCAGGACTACTGCATTTTGCGATAGCTTTCTTTTGTCTATTAACGGCCCAGTATAAGTTCGAAGCGGTGGGTCTTGTGGAGATGAGTTTTTTAGCAAAATTTTCTAGATCTTCCTGAAAATTATGATCGGAGCATTCAAGCGTTGCCAGATACATACCGAAGCCTGCAGTTGCACCAATTAATCCTGCCCCTCTGACTTGCATTTCTGAAATTGCAAAACAAGCATCTGTGCATGAGCGGAGACTAATGATCTCAAAAGAAAAAGGCAGTTTGAGCTGATTAATAATCTTAACTTCTTTGGGATTCGATTCATCTAACCAGATTGTTCTGTAGCTTTTGCCCATTACTTTCATTAGCGAAATTTTAAAGGAAGTTGATTTTCAATATTTAAGCAATAAGTGAGGTAACTACTTTCCCGTGAACATCTGTGAGCCGAAAGTCACGCCCTGCGTAGCGGTAAGTTAATTCTTCATGATCAAATCCGAGCAGGTGGAGCATGGTGGCATGAAGATCATGCACATGGACAGGATTTTCAATCGCTTGAAACCCGAATGGATCCGTGGCCCCGTGAACATAACCCG
>CBFIBI010000179.1:0-2459 GCA_965660725.1 Opitutales bacterium | reverse complement strand
ACCCAAGGTCCACGCTTCTACTCCAAAGCTTTACGCAAAGGATGGAAGGTAAACCTGCAACCCGATGAATTTTCAATCGATCCGATTGCCAGTCCCCGAAATTCCAACTGGGTTCTTCTCTCTATGGCGGGCAGACGTGCGATTTCATTCCTGGAAAAACAACCCCAAGTAAATACTGATAGAATTGGTTTCACAGGGTATTCCATGGGAGGAATGATCACCGCCCTTACTGCGATTGATCCCCGTCTGAAAGCGGTTGCTCCCTTTGTGGGTGGCACTGGGTTTAAGGATATCGACTTTCCCGGTGGTATTGTGGGTAGCAGTAAACGACAGCAATTCCAGAATCTTGAAATGTACCAGAATGTCATCGATCCGCAAGCATACTGGCCTCATGTGAAATGTCCGGTCGCCTTCATCACTTCATCCAATGACTTTCATTCCACCTTTGAAAGAATCTACAGATCGATGGATTTGCTTCCCCATGACGACTGGAGAGTATCCTCCAATGTTCACTATAACCATGGTCCGGGTCCGGAAGAATGGGCAGTGCTTAATTTATGGTTTAAGAAATACTTGGGAGGTGAAGAGATTTTAATCCCCGAAACGCCTCCATCCAACTTCTCAATAAACAATAGGGTTGCCACCTTCTCCATTTCACCCAAGGAAATTGATCGCTTGGTTGGAGTTAAAATCTACTACAGCTACGACCCGAATTCCCGTACCCGTTTCTGGCACCATGCTGAGGCTAAAAAGTCAGACCATGCCTGGACGTCCAAGATACCAGTGTACCCCAAACTCCCACTCTATGTATTTGGACATTGCACCTATCACTTAGATCAGGAAATGACTCTGCAAACTGGCAGTTCCACTACTTTTTCGATTAATTCCAAGGAAACAATCCATGAACCTGTCAACATCGACTTAAAGGAATTATCCAAACTGGCAAGAACCGGATTGATCGAGAACTTTTCCAATGGAACCACTGATTGGGCCAGCCGAAACGGTGACAGCATCACCACCTATAAGTTGCAGAGCCCAATGATTAATCGCTCAAATGATAAGGTTTTGGCTTTCACCATCGACCCTCAGGGAAGAGACCATACCCTTCGCCTTCGCATGGGTAGTTCATTTCTTAGTAGAGAGAACAATCTCGGTAGCTTTACTTACCATACGAAAGTCACCGGGAAAGGACCTCAGCAAATTCTTATTAAAACCACTGACTTCAAAGGTGAAAAGGATAAGGAGTTAGAGTGGGCCAAGATTTCAACATTCAATGTCACGCTGGTCGATCACACACAAAGGAAAGCCATTAAGCTTACGGATCCTGAAACTCACGCCATCCTAAAGCGGATTGAGTTAATCGATCGGCCCTAATTTTCTTTTCAAGGGTTTATTCTTGGTTGCCTTGATACGATGGTAAGACAACTCTTACTGGATGTTAAATTGTAAGTCCTTTTTTCTGTTCCTAGTTTTTATTGCCGTAAGTTTCCGGCTGTCAGCCGAGCAACCCAATATTCTTTTTATTTTTACCGACGATCATTCTCATCGGGCAGTGGGTTGCTACCCGGAATCGCCTGACTGGGTGAAAACACCCAACATCGATTCCCTCGCCGAAAATGGTATTCGATTTGCAAATTGCTACATGGGTTCATGGTGCATGGGTGCCCGTGCCACCCTGCTTACGGGTTATCAAACCTATGGAATCAAATCCATGCGGATGGAAGGGAAGTACCCAGGGAGCGTCTATGACAGTAAAAAATCTCCTTTTTGGCCCGCCGTGTTTAGAAAGAACGGATATCAGACTGCACAGGTTGGGAAATGGCATACGGGCACGGACAACGGATACGGACGCGACTGGGATTTTCAAAAAGTTTGGAATCGTCCTGCATTCCCAGAAAATTCCGGAAATTATTTTAAAGAACAACTCATCCAAACCAATGGAAAAAAAGCAGTGATGACTCAGGGCTACTCCACTGACAACTATACCAAGTGGGCGGAGGAATACATAAAGGGTGGACACGGTAAGAAAAAAGATAAACCCTTTTATCTTTGGGTCTGTTATGGAGCGGTTCACGGGCCCTTCACCCCCGCTACCAGACACTTGGAAGAGTACCCGGAAGTGAAAGTCAAAGTTCCCACCGACATCTATCCGCCTAGGATAGGAAAGCCAAAATATTCCCGTGAAAAGGAACAATGGGTCGAAGGAGAGAATGGTCTTCCCGTTCTCAAGAACAAACGATTTTCCGGGCGCACCGTCAGTGGTAAATTCATTCATGGAACGGATCTCCATTCCCTGGAAAGACAGTATCATCAGGGAGTACTCGCCATTGATGAAGGAGTCGGAAGGTTGATCAAGGCACTCAAGGATACCGGGCAGTATGAAAATACCCTGATCGTATTCGGGGCGGATCAGGGAATCGCCTGGGGGCAAAAAGGATTCCAGATGAAACTGGCTCCTT
>CBFIBI010000178.1:0-2482 GCA_965660725.1 Opitutales bacterium | reverse complement strand
AAGCTACCTCGGCATTGACAAGGGTTTGGTTCTCCTCATGTTTGAAAACTACTCCACCCAGTTGATTTGGAAACTCCTCCACCAAAATAAATCTATCCAAAAAGGACTCAAGCGACTTGCCTTTCGACAGATTAATTAGAGAACTTCTCGTATCTTTCGAAGAATAGTTACCTCGTTATTTTTCCTTCTTTAAGCTTTTCTCGCCTGCTTATTCCAGATTTACCCACTGGAACAATGCATGGATATTTTCACCCGGATAATGAACATCTTTTTCTAGAAAAAATGTCCCCCGGGGGTTCAGCTAAAGCTAAGCCCACTTGTTTTTACCGGGCAAAAGATAAACCAAGGCACTTACCCAGTTCCATGTGGGCCACTAAAAAAGCAATCGAGATTACTTTGACCGACCCTCTTTCTAAAAAGCTAAATCCTTTCATTCTCACAAAACCTTGGCCCTTAAGCACACAAAAAATTATCGTTCGCGTAAATATGATGAATAGAATTTGAAAGTTGCTAACATTAGCCTGTCCAAAAACAGACAGAATCTAATGATTGAAATTCCCGAAATTGCGCCCTGTTGGCAAATTTCGCTTCACTATGATTTAAATTTTGAAAGTGGAGATCGTATAGAGAGGAAGATTCAAAAAACAATTCATGCATTTGCTGACTTGTAAGTGCTCTGTTTTAAATTATTCGTGATTAAGGACTGTAAATCGGGCTTTTTTACTTTTTTTTTCAAAAATATTAAATTTTTTTGAACGTCTTTAGAATTACTTCCGTCTTACCCATTAACAATAGTCAGTTTGTTTCAGTTTAGTTTGTATTTCAAAAGCCCAAAAACACCGCAGCAGTGCGGTGTTTTTTTTTAAACATATTCATTAATTCTAAGTTATTACGGATAAATCAAAAATAAATTAAATTTTTTTGAACGTTTTTAAATATAGTTCCGTCTTACCTATTGACATTAGTCAGTTTGTTTCAGTTTAGTTTGTGTTTCAAAAGCCAAAAGACACCGCACCAGTGCGGTGTTTTTTTTGGCATAGTTTGCGACTACTGATATAAAAATTGCAACTGTACGAAATATGCCTTTGCTACTGAGATTATGATGGGCTTGACTTAACACCCAATGAAAAAGCAGTTCACATTAAGCATATGTCTAATACTTGAAGCGTTTTCCTCGCCCCGCCCTAACATTGTCCTAGTCATGTCAGACGATCATGGTTACGGGGACTGTGGTTACACTGGTCATCCTTTCGTGCAGACTCCCCATTTAGACAACATGGCCAAATCCGGTGTTGTATTCAATCGTTTCTATGCAAGTGCACCCGTGTGCTCTCCAACCCGGGCAAGTATCTTAACAGGCAGGCATCCCTTTCGGGTTAATGTCCCGAATCATGGGCACTACCTCAGACCCCAGGAATCCACAATTGCCGAAAAGTTTAAAGAAGCCGGTTATGTCACCGGACACTTTGGAAAGTGGCACATTGGATCAGTCCAACCCGACAGTCCAACTTCTCCCGGTGGTGCTGGTTTTGATGAATGGCTATCCGGTCTCAACTTTTTTGATAACAACCCCTATCTAAGCCGAAACGGTAAGTATGAACAAATCAAAGGGACTGGAACGGTTATCACAATGGATGCCACCCTAGATTTTATTGAAAAACAAAACGATAAGGGAAAGCCAATCTTTATCGTTTCCTGGTTTCCCTCTCCCCATGCTCCGCATCCAGAGATTCCGGAGGGAATTCCGAACGCATCCAAACTTTACAATGATCAGGACACGAACCTGAAAGGATACTTTCGAGAAATCACTCTGCTCGATCAACAAATTGGCAGACTACGCAAAAAATTAAGGTCACTAAACATCGAACAAAACACACTGCTTTTCTATTCCAGTGATAATGGGGGCCTTGATCAGAAAACTTCGGGAGGAAGAGCTAAAAAAGGTAGCATTTATGAAGGGGGGCTAAGAATTCCAGCCATTCTTGAATGGCCTGCCAGGTTTTCGCAAAAAGAAATTAATACCCCATGTATCTCCTCAGATCTTTACCCCACCCTTCTAGGCATTGCCGGACTCAAGAGGGGAAAAGGTCATCCCCCATTGGATGGCACGGATATCATGCCCATTATTTCCGGAGAAAAGAATAAGCGGGCAGCGATGGGATTTTGGCACGGATATCGAAACGGGCAAGCAACATGGAACGATCGTATCATCAAGGACTTATTAGATGCGAAAACCGAAGGTAAGCCAAACCCGCATCCCGAAAGAATTCTTAAAAATGTAAATGAATTCGAATCATTCGATCAAAAGAAGCTCATGGGACATGCCGCATGGAATGCCTGGCCCTGGAAGCTTCATCGCATCCAAACACCGAAGGAAATTCGCTTCGAATTGTACAACTTACAAAAAGACCCCATAGAATCTCGAAATCTAATTGCTACACAGAATAAGAGAGTTCAGTCCATGACTAACGCCCTAGAAAGT
>CBFIBI010000177.1:0-2517 GCA_965660725.1 Opitutales bacterium | reverse complement strand
AAATTTACCAGATAGGTGTTTTTTGAACCATGCTGACGAATATCTGCCTCGCCATTCCGGAATCTTTCCTGCCAAAAAAGATAGAAGATAACGACCAGATGGATGATAAGGCACCTGAGCCAGTAAATATTCGAGTTTGTCGCCAAATTCTTTGAAAGTTGCATCAGTGTATACAACTTGGTGGTTAATCTCCTTGAACATGCAGTCAAGAGTAACGCCAAAGCCATTTGGTGTGCTTGGGGGTGTTTCTGTAACTAACAATAATTTAGAAGGCAGATGACTCAAAGAAAGATCAGGAGCGATGCTTGTGTGCTTCCACGATTTGTTTAATAGTGTCGATCAAGGAGTGACGCAGATAGAAAGTGGGGTAGTGAGATTTGATTTTCGTCAGGTCGCTGTAGTAGCAAATATGATCTCCGATTCGGTTGCCTTCCAAATATTCGTATTTTTGTGCGATTCCAGAGTGTTTTTCGCAAATTTCGAATGCCTCCAGAATGGAACAGCTGTTCTCTTTGCCACCGCCCAAATTGTAAACTTCACCTGAACGCGGAGACTTTACAAATAAATCGATGAAATGAGCCACATCCTCCGAATGTATATTATCCCGGACCTGCTTGCCCTTGTATCCGAAAATCTTGTAAGTCTTTCCATCCAGGTTACATTTGACCAGATAGCTTAGAAAGCCATGTAACTCGACGCCCGAATGGGACGGTCCTGTAAGGCACCCTCCTCGTAAACAACAAGTGGCCATGCCAAAATAGCGACCATACTCTTGCACCATGACATCTGCGGCTACCTTTGAGGCTCCAAAAAGCGAATGCTTGCATTGATCAATGGAAAAAGATTCAGAGATGCCATTTTTGTACTCAGGGTCTGCATAATCCCAACGAGTATCCAGCTCATTGAGAGGAACCGAGTTTGGGCCGTCTCCGTAGACCTTGTTTGTGGACATGTGGACGAAGGGGGAATCCGGACAAAACTGACGGGTGGTCTCGAGCAAGTTCAGAGTGCCGACAGCATTAACATCGAAATCGTCAAAAGGGATGGAGGCCGCCTTGTCGTGAGACGGTTGAGCTGCAGTGTGGACAATGGCATCGGGCTTTATAGTCTTGATGAGATCAAGAACTTTGGCCCTATCCCGAATATCAAGTTCGTGATGGCTAAAGTCGCTCAGGTTGGCTCTCAATTCCTTCTGCCTCCAAGAGGTGTCTCCCTGCGGGCCAAAGAATTCCATTCTTTGATTATTATCTATTCCATGAATGACATGGCCTTGGTGAGAGAAATAGGAGCAAACTTCCGAACCAATTAGCCCAGAGGAACCGGTGACTAGAATTTTCATTGTTTGAGCAACTCCTACCTAATTAAAATGGCAAAATAATTTCAAATTAAATATTTGATGCACGAATAATTGTTCATGATTTCCCAAACTTTTCATTAACAAAAATACAATCGACTTGGAGTAATCTTTTCGTTTCATGATGTGAGAAAGCGTTTTGAATATGAATTGGATGGAAGTGCAGGCTTTTAAGATGTTTGAGCCAATCGCAGAATAGAAATTCATCATCGTAAAGAGCTTCCAAACCCATTTCCAATTGCAAGATGGAAATTCGACTCAATGATTCATTTGCACCTGTGAGCACTTTCTTTTCAAAACCCTGAACATCCAATTTGGCAAAGACATTTCCCGCAAGATCGGGTCGATTTTGCAGGAAGTCATCAATCGTTTTTATGACCACATTTTCTTTATTTATTATTTTGGATTCAGGAAACGCTTTAATGTGAGAGTTCAAAACTTTACTAAGGGAACTGCTTTCGCTATTTTGGCTGATGTTTATTGATGTTTGCCCATTTGTATCGCCTAGGGCAAAATTTTGGCATTCCCAATCAGGAAATTTGCTACATCTTGACTTGAGAATCCGATAAGAACCCGACAAGGGTTCAAAGGATACGATTTTTGAGTCGTAACCTTCGTCAATAAGCTGCGAAGCCCAATTCCCTATACTTGCACCAACATCGAGGGTTAAGTTAATCTTACGATCGCTTAATAGTTTAGCCAACAAACCAAAATAGGTATCCGTTGCTTCAACAGAGCGGTAGTTTGGATTAATTCTTTTTACTTCAAGCTTGAAATGATGTAAGATCTTTTTAGTGAGACCCTTCATTTAGTTTCTTGAGAAATCAGAGATGCCTCTCAAGTACCAATCATGGTATTTGCCAATCATATCAGACTCGTTGAAGAACTTTTGGGCCTTGCAAAGCGACCGTTTCGCGAAATCATCACGCTTTTGATCATCGAGAATAACCTCTTTGATTGCAGAAGCAAAATCCCCCGGGTGATTGGGGAGAATCCGTCCGTCAACTTGATCGGTTATTTGTTCCGGAATCCCACCAATGTCAGATGCAATTACGGGAGTTCCGCAGGACATTGCCTCCAAAATGACGCTGGGGTAGGTGTCAGCCTTAGTTGGATGTAGGTAAATGTCTGATGCCTGATATACTTCAGCTATGTCGCGTTTG
>CBFIBI010000176.1:292-2660 GCA_965660725.1 Opitutales bacterium | reverse complement strand
AGGAGATAAAACTTGGTGATGTATCTCCGACCAGAGACTTTAATTATGTTATTGATACTTGTCGCGGCTTTATCCAGCTAGCTAATTGTTCAGATGCTATTGGCAAAACTGTGAATATAGGATCGAATTATGAGATCAGCGTGGGAGATACTCTTAATCTGATCAAAGATTTAATGAAGAGCGATGTTGCTTTTATCACAGAAGACCAAAGATTAAGGCCCGAGAAATCAGAAGTATTCAGACTTTGGTGTGATAATTCACTTATCAATCAACTAACCGGCTTTAAGCCCGAATTTTCTATCGAGGATGGCCTCCGTGAAACAATCACTTGGTTTTTGAACCCTGATAACTTAAAGAAATATAAATCTGACATCTACAATACCTGATCAGATAGTTTCTGCTGTTAAAAAAGTCTGCGGAGATGAGAGTATCTGTCTGCATGAACCTTCGTTTTCGGAGCTGGAAGGTCAACTTGTCCAAGATTGTATTGAATCAACTTTTGTTTCGTCTGTTGGTAAATATGTTGATCGCTTCGAGCAAAAAATAGCTGAGTATACTGGAGCGAAGCATGCCGTAGGAGTTGTTAATGGAACGGCTGCTTTGCACATATCTTTGATTCTTGCCGGTGTACAAAAAGACAGCGAAGCATTGGTTCCTGGTCTCACCTTTGCTGCCACTGCAAATGCCGTATGCTATGCCGGTGCTATTCCACATTTTGTAGATTCAGAGGAAGAAACTTTTGGGATTTGTCCACTAAAGCTAGATAGTTACCTAAGCGATACTTGTGATATCCGGAACGGTGTTTGTATAAACAAAAAGACAGGTCGCCAAATTACAGCCATAATTCCTGTACATATTTTTGGGCATCCATGTAAAATTGAAGAGATTCTTAAAGTTGCGAAAAAATATAAGATTGAGGTGGTTGAGGATGCCGCAGAATCGTTGGGTAGTTTCTGTAAGGGCAAACATACCGGAACTTTTGGGAGACTCGGAAACATAAGTTTTAACGGCAATAAAATTATCACGACGGGTGGGGGTGGCATGATCATAACAGATGACGAAGAACTTGCTCAGCAGGCAAAGCACCTTACCACAACTGCAAAAGTTCCACATAAGTGGGAGTATGTACATGATCAGCTAGGGTACAACTATCGTATGCCCAATCTCAATGCCGCTTTTGGATGTGCTCAATTACAGAGACTTCCTGAATTTCTTCAATCTAAGCGAGACTTATACGAAAAATATTGTGATCAGCTATCTGGTTTAAATGGTATTCTATTACTAGAGGAGCCATCTGAATGCTCCAGTAATTATTGGTTACAAACGATCGTTTTGGATGAGCCTGACGAAGAGCTCCGCAATCTAATTCTTACTGCCCTAAATGAGGCTGGCTTAATGAGTCGCCCAGCATGGACAGGGCTTCATAAACTAGAACATTTCAAGGAGTGCCCCAAAATGGATATGACAGTTGTAAATTCTTTAGAAAAAAGAATTATTAATGTTCCCAGCAGTTCTTTTCTTTGTGAGTAGTAAACAAGAGATTATTCTTTTGGGAGCTGGTGGGCATTGCAAATCATGCATCGAAGTCATATTAGGTATTTCTCAATACTCTATATTAGGAATTATCGATAAAGATGGCTCATCAACTAAACATATTCTTGGATATGATGTTATCGGTACCGATAAGAATTTAGAGTCATTAATAAATCGTTGCTCAAGCGTCTTGGTAACAGTTGGGCAAATCAAGTCACCCAAAATTAGGATTTCACTTTTTGAGAAAGCGAAAACTCTTGGCTTTAACTTTCCTGTTATAAGATCTCAACATTCTTATATTTCGAAGTCGGCTCAAATCGGTGAAGGTACCATTTTATTTAATCATTCATTGTTAAATACCTCTGTGAAAGTTGATGCTAATTGCATTATCAACACAAAGGCATTGATTGAGCATGATGCCAGAATTGGCTCACATTGCCATGTATCTACGGGGGCAATTATAAATGGTGGTGTAATCGTTGAAGATCGATGTTTTATAGGAAGTGGAGCAATTATTCATGAAGGTGTTGTGATTGGAGCTGATTCAATCATATCTGCGGGACAAGTAATTCGTAAGGATGTTTCTTCTAATTCTGTAATGAAATGAGATATATAATATGTCTAAACCTACACTTGTAATAGCGGAAGCGGGCGTTAATCATAACGGATCACTTGAATTAGCACTCGAACTGATTGATGCTGCAAGTGATGCTGGTGCGGATGTTGTAAAGTTCCAAACTTTCAAAGCGGAGAACCTCGTTATTCAATCTGCAGTCAAAGCGGATTATCAATTGGGGACAACCGATTCAAAAGAAACCCAGTTTGAGATGATAAA
>CBFIBI010000176.1:0-282 GCA_965660725.1 Opitutales bacterium | reverse complement strand
GCATCTCAAACTAATTTCAAGATGTAAAAAAAAGGGTATCCGCTTTTGTTCTACTGGGTTTGATCCATCAAGCGTGAACTTATTAATAAAATTGGGCGTAGATTTTATAAAAGTTCCTTCAGGAGAAATCACTAATCTTCCATACCTTAGACATGTGGGCTCAAAAGGACTGCCAATAATCCTTTCAACAGGTATGTGTACGATGCAGGAAGTCAAAAATGCTTTAAAAATACTAAAACAGCCTAGACCAAAAAAATCCGATATTACAGTTTTGCACTGCAA
>CBFIBI010000175.1:0-2720 GCA_965660725.1 Opitutales bacterium | reverse complement strand
GGGATCATTAGATAAAAAAGGGTGTCAAAAAAGATGGGTATACCAAGAAGAAAGCTGCTCCCCGTGAGTGCTTCAGGTGCTCTCTTTTCACCAAGAAAGGAAAGGAAAGAACGAACGATTCGTAAAGCCCCCCCGCTCTCCATTAGGCATGTTCCAATAATCGCAGCCATAGCGATAAGGATACCAATTTTAGCACTCGTTCGCCCAAAACCTTCGGCCACTCGGGTCCCGACATTTTTTTCGGCCAGTTTTTCCGCCTTTTCCAGAATCTCTCCCTTTTCCTGATGGAAATGTTTAATCAGTAAATCTTTCGGGGTAAATAATCCTACAATTAGGGCTGCCAGAGTCAGGGCAAGAAAAGCGTGCAATTTGAAACGAATAATTCCGCCCACCACAGTGAGAATTCCGACGAGTAAGAGAATGAATGGCATGGACATGGCAAAAAAGGGTTACATCTTTAATGGAGAATTAAATCGGCTTTTTAGGCAATGAAGAAGAATGGGTTGTTTATTCGGTC
This sequence comes from Opitutales bacterium, assembly GCA_965660725.1. GTDB lineage: Bacteria > Verrucomicrobiota > Verrucomicrobiia > Opitutales > Seribacteraceae > Seribacter. The sequence continues at coordinate 2,203 of CBFIBI010000175.1, read as the reverse complement.
CAAGTTGAGGGCTCTTCTGAATGAGTCTTTGTGAATTATCTTTGGTTAGCGGAGTGCTTCGAAAATAATTGAAGTTAAGCGATGAGATTCAGGAATAGTGAATGTCAATTTGCCGTTCTTTACCCGAATAAGATCAGAATCCCCGGATTTCTTATTCTGGCGGTAACCGGTCTTGGGTTCCACATCTTCCGTTGTCCATCTTACCCGAACTTTTTCACCTTCGACGAATCCTTCACCGACAAATTGCCCGTCCCGATTGTACCGTTTTCCTTTCTGTATGGTTGCCGGTATCGAGATTTTTAAATCATCAGGATCTCCTTTTGCTTTCCTCCGTGCCACCAAAACGATAAACCTTTCTGCTGTACGATCGTAGGAACTCATTCGCATGAAGTCCTTGTCCTTCACTTCATTTAATGTGATGTCATTTCCATCCTCTCCGGCAATTGCATGATGAATACACTCGTTCTGCCCGGCTGACAATTGGGCAAACCAGCGCCAGATATAATAATGGGTATGGTTGGGGTCGTCCGGTACCGCATAGGGTGCTCCAAATTTATTTCGGGAGATTGCAGGCACATCGTTCTGGATTGTAAATTTTTCATCCGGTCCTATGAGATTCAGTTTTCGAGTAGCGATAGCGGGACCACCAGTGAAATTAGGATTAAGTTTTTCGCCCAATTCGGCCAATCGACCATTATAGTCGAGCCGCTTGGTCAGGCCCATGGTCCACGCACTGTTATTGTCGGCCCAGGGGAGATTGGCCAGACTTAGTCCACGCTGAAGACATTCTCCAAAAATGCGCAGGGTCGATTCTACAGTATCTCCACTTCCTTCAGGCCCATGAGTTGTTTTTCGGCCATCCCAGCAGATCCAGCTTTCTGCCGCGACAATTCCTTTATCGGAATATCCCTCCTCATGGAGGCGTTTATCCATGTATTCCATTTGGCTCCATACGGAACCTACCCAGGTGAGGAGTCCGCCCCCCCAGCCATTATTAAAATCACTCAGGTTGAGAGCGAAGTTATCAATCATTCCCATTAGCTCTTTTGACTTCAGTTGCACATCGTACCACTCCTTACAATTTCTTGATGGAGACAAGCCGGCGGTGGAAATGACTTTCTTGTCTCCGGTTTCCTTTTCATAATCTCGAATTGCACGGGTGGCGGGCAGAATGAATAAATCCATCAATTCATCCCAGTTGCCATCCCAGTACTTGGGGTGATTGGCTTCATGAAAAATGCCGTAGTAATCGACATCCTCGCCAAACCATTCGACCGTTGCCTTCACCATATCATAAATCGCCTGATCATCAGGCGGTATTTTGTTGAAGTCATCATAGACCTTTCCGCCATTGATCCACAAGGGCACCTGCCAAATGACCAATTCCGTCTTGATGCCGAGTTCCTTACAAAGTTTTACGGCATGTTTGATCGCAAGGGCTGTGTCGGATGGATGATTGGCATAATCGAGGTTTTTTTTCTCTGGAAGGGTATGTAGCGACATATACCAAAAGCTAGCATAGCTACCCACTTTTGCGAGTTCACGCTTAATGTCGGTTTCAGAATTTTTGGGCTGTTTACGATAGGGCTGCCATCGGAAACCGACATGGATATGATTGCGGGTAGCTTGGTAGATTGCAGGACTATCTTCTCGATCAAATATACCTTCTATTCCAGGTCCCACCCGATCCTTCGGATCTTCGGGAATTAATGAATTGTCGGCTTGGCAAATGTTTGTTAAACCACCTGCCAAAATGAGAAGTGTTCGCAACCACATTGTGCTAGATTTAAGAAAAAAGTAACAAAGGCAAGGATTGGATTTTGAATTTATGGAATTCTTTTTAAGAGATTACCTCTTTTTTCGATCAGTCAGATAATAAACTTGTGGGTTGATTTGTTTCATCGAAGCCTCAAGTTTTTCATATGGTTCATTCTTCTGGTTAATGATCCCGGCGTTGTTTTGGCCATCCTGGTATTTAAACCAATGCCAGCCGACTACTGATTTATTTTGTAAGAGGCCGAGTGTGAAGTGTTGATAGAATTTGGCCCGGTCTCCCTGGGTTTTGACGGAAAATCCTGCCCCAAACTTCTGCGTGGGCAATCCACTCTCTTCTGCCATTGCATACCATTCGGTAATCAGGATGGGTTTACTGGCTAGCTTTGACCATTTGGTCAGGCGATCATCTTCAGGAGTCCAACGGTGA
>CBFIBI010000174.1:0-2759 GCA_965660725.1 Opitutales bacterium | reverse complement strand
TTTATAAGATTAAAAAATGATCTAATCACCGGGATCTGAGAAATTATTGAAGTAATTAAATATCTAAGGAAATATATTTTCATAAGCCCGACATTTTCTCTTTGTATCCCTACAATTTTAATTCCAATAATTCTCTTTCCTATAGTTTGACCATCTTTTGAGAGAAAGTATCCGTTTAAGATCAGAAAGAGGCATTGTCCAACGCAGAATATAATGATTATTTCTTCAAAATTTAGTGGAGTGCCGGATGCAAGCCTGGGTATGATCCGATCCCAAAAACCTGTCAACTTAGCAATAACTATTAAAATAGGTACTGCAATAATTCCATCGATTATTACGGCAACTAAACGCGAACCTCTACTGGCCAAATCATTATTCTCTTCTTTCATTTTTTCCTTTATCGTTTAAATGTTAATTGATCAATTTTAGAAGATTATCTATTAATATTCTATTATAAGTTCACTCCATATTTATAACTCCCAAATTCCTCTGATTAATTAATTCGTACCGACGAGGATCACTTGGTATTAGATAAAGACATGAAATTAAAACAGGGACAGGTATGGGTAAAAGGAAATGATATCTATCGAATTACAGAATGGGCTCGAATGACCATCCAGTACAAGCATTCAAAAAGTCCGGAGTATAAAGAGTCTGATGTGATTGAGGTTAGTAAAAAGGAATTTTGTCGGCTTATCAAAAGAGCGGTTCTTGAAGATTCCAAGGATTAGTTTTTTTGTCTCGACCACATATACGACTTATCTTGTAAAGTATTTAGATGTCCGTTTCCATTGGTACACCCTTTAAAGAATTAGCAAAAAAAGTCCTCCTTTGTGGTTCTGGAGAACTTGGGAAGGAGGTAGTGATCGAACTTCAGCGATATGGTGTCGAAGTCATTGCCGTTGATTCTTACAGGGATGCACCTGCGATGCAGGTGGCTGACCGTTCGCATGTTATTTCAATGCTCGATGCAGATGCATTAAAACAAGTCATTGAGTCCGAGAATCCTGACTTGGTCGTTCCCGAGGTTGAAGCTATCGCTACGGATACTTTGGCCGAAATGGAGGCAAGTGGTTCGGTCATTGTCATTCCTACCGCTCGTGCGACCCAGTTAACTATGAACCGGGAGGGAATTCGTCGGCTTGCTTCCGAGGAACTTGGTTTAAAAACATCTCCATTTCTATTTGCCTCTTCAGCAGAGGAATTTCAAAAAGCTGTAAATACAATTGGTATGCCCTGTGTGGTAAAGCCCATAATGAGCTCATCTGGAAAGGGGCAAAGTACAATTCGTTCGAATGAGGATATTGAAAATGCCTGGCAATATGCACAGGAGGGTGGACGGGCTGGACATGGCAAAGTAATCGTGGAGGGATTTGTTGATTTTGATTATGAAATTACACAGCTCACCGTTCGTCATACTGATGGTACTTCATATTGTGAACCTATTGGGCATGTTCAGGTGAGTGGAGATTATCGCGAGTCCTGGCAACCTCATCCGATGACAAGAGCTGCTCAGGAAAAAGCGAAGAGTTATGCAAAATCTATTACTGATGCACTTGGTGGGTTTGGTGTTTTTGGGGTGGAACTATTCGTCAAAGATGACGATATTTTATTCAGTGAGGTTTCCCCACGACCCCATGATACGGGTATGGTAACCATGATATCGCAGGATCTTTCCCAGTTTGCTCTTCATGCCCGGGCAATTCTTGGACTTCCCATTCCTGCTATCAGGCAATTCGGGCCGTCCGCATCCAGTGTTATTTTAGTCGATGGAGAATCGGAAAATGTTTCCTTCGGGAACCTGGATAAGGCACTGATGGAAACCGATACCCAACTTAGATTGTTTGGAAAGCCCATGGTAAAGGGGCAAAGAAGGATGGGAGTTGCCCTTGGTCGTGCAGACTCGATTGACGATGCCAGAAGAAAAGCAAATACAGTGGTCAGCGAGGTCAAGGTTTCCTTGTGAGTGATATTAAGGAGCTGGTTGATTTACTTGTCCGCTTCCGCGACGAGCGGGACTGGGGCCAGTTTCATGACTCAAAAAACCTGGCACTTGCCCTTTCTATTGAAGCTGCTGAATTGAATGAATTATTTCTTTGGAAAAAAGATTCGGACGCCGAACAAGTGGATCGTGTCAGGCTAAAAGAAGAACTGGCCGATGTCTTTGCATACGCACTTATGCTTGCCGAAAAGAATGGCCTTTCTGTTTCAGAAATTGTCAAAGAAAAGATCGTAAAGAATGCTGAGAAATATCCCGTTGAAGAATCCAGGGGATCTTCTGCAAAATACGATAAGAATTAATTCTTTGTGCCCCGTCCTTTAAATGTCAGTTCAGCAATGCCGGACTTGTCCAGTTCCCCTAGTCCTAAATCCACCATCTTTTGATATTGGGCAAGTGTAGCATTTGCTAAAGGTACTTTTACGCCGGCTGCTTCTGCTACATCAATCGCAATTCCTGAATCCTTGGCTGCGTGTTCAGCCGAAAAGTAGCATTCATGGTCCCGCTCAAGCATGTCCTCCGCGTCCGTTTCCAATACCCGGGAATTTGCCCCTGTCTGTGCGAAAATTTCGCAAAGCATTTTTAGATCAAGACCGAGTGCATCCGCAATTCCCAGTCCCTCCGCCAATGCAGCCGTGTTTATATTCATGACCATATTAACCAGGGCTTTTACCTGAGCTGCACGGCCGGCTTCGCCAACGAAACGTAAGTTAACACTCAGGTCATTAAGTAAATCCTTTACGCTCTCAAATACTTCCTG
>CBFIBI010000173.1:0-2769 GCA_965660725.1 Opitutales bacterium | reverse complement strand
CACCAAGAACTCGACCAGCATCCAGTTCTTCAAATCGAGCCAATGCTTTGACGGAACTCATGAGGCAACCCCTTTCACAGGATCGAAATCTTTAAGAAGCTTGCGGGCTTCAATTAACCCACGTCGGAGTTTGGTTTTGACGGTACCAATTGGCAGTTTTGTCTGCCGAGCAATTTCGACATGGGACAAGCCTTTTTCGAAGTGTAATGAAAATAAATCTAATGTGTCTTTAGGAAGATTTTTTAAGACATTCCAAAGCTCCGTGCGATCAATAGAATGAAGATTACTTGAAGAAGCAGAGGAAAGTTCAGGAAGGCTATCTAAGGTTGAAATTGCGGGAAGTCGATTCTGTTTGCGTTGCCAGTCAATCGAGCGTCTTCTCGCGATCATGCCAATAAAAGTTGATTCTTTGGATACTTTGGAATCAAACCTACCCGCAATTCTCCAGACTTCAGTAAAGATTTCCTGACAAGCTTCCTCTGCGTCCACCCGTTGGTTAATTCTTCGACAAACGATGCTCCAAACAAGTGGACCATATGAATCAATGCATCTTTTCATTGCGGTCTCATCTCCCTTTGCAACCAAGGGCAGCAGAAGCTTCTCCGCTACCCCATGGCTTTCTGAAGGTGAAACTATACCAAGCGCGATCTCGAAAGATCGAATGTTTGAAAATAGGATAAAGTCTCGAAAATACATGAGGAGGAAAAGTTAGAAGATGACTCTTCTCATGATATGCTTCAACGAAAATCATCTGTAAGGGTTTCCATTTTAACGACCAAACCTCTCTTTATTAGGAAGTTGCATTAAATATGAATCGACGATTCGGTCTTCTCGCTGTTCCAGTTCGCGCAATAAGTCTCGGAAAACATTACGGGATGTCCAAGCCTCTCGGGCAAGCTGAGCAACTGGTTGGTCGTCGAGAATCACATTTCTAAGCCTGTTACTTTGAGATGAACTTGTGAATTTTGAGTATTTGGTAAGAAATTCATTGCCTCTTCGTATGTAATTACGCCAGCTGGCTTCATACTTTCCCTGATCGTATAGCACCGAACTTTCCTTGATTGAATTTTGCACAAATAGTATGGCGTCGACTGTGGTAATATCTTTTTCAGGTAACTCCATTGGGTCTTTAATTATAGAGCCAATTGCATTTACTAATCCGTTGAAAGCCTCTTCATCGGATTCAATTATCCGAATGCCGCTGATTTTAGACTTACCCTCATCCTGTGTGAGATAAATCGGAGCACCGTGAATAGTCCTAAGCTTGTTGAACGGCTTAGGGTTCTCGCTCACATGCTTACCTACAATGACATGACGTGACAAAACGCCGTAGAGTACTTCAGCTCCGGAGTCCCCATGGTTTTCAATCAAAGATTTGTAAGGTTCTTTTTCCCATGCTTCGTTGACCGGTGCAAAGATCGTAAAGGTGGTTCTGGATGACGCCAGAGGAAGATCCAATCCGGTTTCTTTGAGCAATCGGGCCAAAGTACTGAACCTTTTTTGATTCTTAATCAATTCGAGAAGGCTTTTTTCGGCGGGTAAAATTACATCATCAATGACATGGATGATCCCATTGGCACAGGGTATATCCGTCTCGATAATTTTAGCTCCGTCTATGGTGGCATGCTTACCGTGAGATTTGTAGTTTAGTTGTTGGCCAAAAGCACTGAAGGGCGTCACATCGGAAACCCCAAGACTCCTTCTATTGCCGGATGATTTTCCATATGCAAAGACTTGTTCGGTGATGTGGTGCTTGATAATATCTTCGAGACGCTCATCGTTCTCGGGAAGGAATAAAGAGTCGATGGTTTTGGTCGGAAGTTTTTTGAAGGCTTCATCTGTGGGTGCAAAGGTGGTGTACAAACTATGCATGTTTTGGAATAATTTTCCTTGGCGACTGGCGGTGATCGCCTTGGTGAAAATGGAAAATCTTCCGTCTTTCTGGAGACGCTGAAAGAGGTCATCAGTGGTAGGAGTTAGCACCGTATCGATTAAGTAAATGACTCCATTCGAGCATGGAATGACATCACCGGTGAAACGAGCATCTCCAATCGTTCCTTCTTTGTAATTAACCGAAATGAACTGTCGGGTGGTCATCCGGAGGATGGAATATTTTTCGATAAAGATTGGGGCCTCTGAGATTTCCTTCACATGGAACCCAAAAACTTCTTCCAAACGGTCATCATTACGAGGATCCAGTAAGGTCTGGACGGTTCCCTTGGGTAGCTTTTTGAATGCAGCGTCAGTGGGAGCAAAAACGGTGTAACTTGCACTTGTATTCTCTGACAATATTGATCCGATCCCAGTTTTCTCCAACAGTTGCAGGAAATTTGATAATTCTGGCATCTCTCGAACCGTTCGCCCTATGGTTTTGGCTTCCGCAGGGTTTGCGGCATTCAAGGTAGGAGAAAGAAAGCACAGGAAAGTAGAGGTTACCAAAAGAAGAGTTTGGAAAATTTTCATAGGAAGTTTTGGACTTAGCGGCGGAAGAAAGGCAGGGATGGATTATATGAGCTTTTTAAACATGCGGACCTTCTGTTACGAAGGCCCGCCCTTTGAATTGGGAGTTAAATTAATTTGCAGATGCGAGCACCTGGTCGAAAGCATGACGCATAATCCAAGCCTGTGAGGTAGGGCAGTGTTCGGCCTTCGCCTTGTGCATGGCAGTTTTAATTGTATTTGCGGCACTTGAACATACGGATGATGAGCATTGTCCGAGGACTTCGTTACCTGCTTTCATGTAAAGGGCAGCTGTTTGCGCATGATGTC
>CBFIBI010000172.1:0-2770 GCA_965660725.1 Opitutales bacterium | reverse complement strand
GGAAACTTGATGCTTATTTGAAAAAAGTTGGAGCGTGGACGATGGAGGAAGTCTATGCGACTAGACTTGAGGAACTGGATGGATGGATAAATCAGCTCAAGGCCGAGGCTTCAAAATATAAAACAGTACTCAAAGAAAACCCTAAGGATAAGGATGCACAGGAACGACTGAGGAAAGCTGAAAGTCAGATCAAAGATAAATTGAAATCCCGTACTAATATGCTGGAAAATCAAGCATCCAGTAATTGGCTGTAGCGATTTAGCATCGTATTCAGGATTCATTGCAATAAAGTCTCCACTGTGAAGGTGGAGCAAATACATGACTTTATTCTCGAGGCGACCAAGGCCAATAAGATCTCAGGATCATCCGTGATTCAAAGTTTGTGGAGTGGGTACGGCAGCATCCATAGGTATGAGTTGGCGGGTAGTAACTTTGAGTCCGTAATTGTAAAGCATGTCCAACCGGATCAAGGAGCACACCCCCGCGGATGGAATACGGATCTATCACACCAGAGAAAAATCAAGTCGTATCAGGTGGAGTTAAAGTGGTATGAATCCAGAAGAAATTGTACAAAGACCTTGTGTGCAAGGATTCCTTTCTGCTTGGCTGCAAAGAAAGATGGGAATGAAGTTCTTATGGTGCTGGAAGATTTAGATGCTTCGGGGTTTGAGGGGAGGAGAAGTTTTGTGGATCACTGCGAATGGCAGGCATGCGTCAGGTGGTTGGCAGCCTTTCATGTTGAAAACATAAATGCCAGTACCTCCGGCTTATGGGAAACTGGCACTTACTGGCATCTTGAAACGCGACCGGATGAGCTGGAGCGAATGGATGATCCATCACTCAAACAAACAGCTTCTTCTATTGATCAGAAATTGAAGGATTCTAAATTTCTGACTTTGGTGCACGGAGATGCCAAGTTGGCTAATTTTTGTTTCAGTTCTGACGGATCCAAAGTGGCTGCAGTCGATTTTCAGTATGTTGGGGGAGGATGCGGAATGAAAGACTTGGCTTATTTTGTGGGTAGCTGCTTTCGCGACGAAGAGGCAGAGCATATCGAAGAGGAAGTCCTGGCTTATTATTTTTGCCAAATGAAAATATTTCTCGAAGAAAACGATAACCCGACTTCATTGGATGAAATCGAGAAGGATTGGCGTCCATTGTACAGAGTGGCATGGGCTGATTTTCATCGATTTATGAAAGGCTGGAGTCCCGGTCACTGGAAGCTAAGTGATTACAGTGAAAGGGTTACCCGAGGAGTTATTGAAAACCTGTCTTCCAAATGAGAGACTTGGATTTAGAATCATTAGCCGAATCCGCGGTGGTAGCCGCAAGAGCAGCCGGTCGAATTATTTCTGAATACCGCAATCAGGAAATCGAGGTGGAACACAAGGATGGCGGACATACCTACGCTTCACAGGTGGTGACCGAAGTCGATCGCAAAGCACAGGATGCAATCTTAGAAATTTTAAGCCCGACCTGTGATGAATGTGATCTTGCATTGCTAACGGAAGAGAGTGAGGATGATCATTGCCGTTTTCAAAAAGACTATTTTTGGTGTATTGATCCATTAGATGGCACGCTCCCGTTTACCAAAAAGGAACCGGGGTATTCGGTATCTATTGCCTTGGTTTCCAAATGTGGAAAGCCACTGATTGGCGTGGTTTATGATCCGGTGCATGATCATCTGTGGAAGGCAGCCATAGGTATGGGAGTGAAGAAAAATAAACAGCCATTGAAAATTGTTTCAAATTCGGATGTACTGACCTTTACTTACGACCGAAGTTTTGAAAAACATCCGGAGCGACAAAGAGTTTTGAATGAATTAAACTCCTATGCAAAAGCACTCGGATTAACAAAAGTTCATGCGACCCAATTCGGCGGAGCGGTAATCAATGCATGTCATGCTCTTGAAAATTCACCTGGTTGTCACTTTAAATTTGCCAAACCTGAAGAGGGTGGGGGGAGCATCTGGGATTATGCTGCCACTGCCTGTTTGTTTGAACAAGCAGGTGCTTTTGTCAGTGATGTTTATGGAGACCCTCTCGATCTCAATCGTTCGGATTCCACCTTTATGAATCATCGAGGTGCGGTGTACGCAACCGATTCCAGTTTGGCCTCAAAGATTCGGGCAATTCTGACCGTTTGAATTTAACCTTCTTTTTCAGATGGGACTGAGAGACCCTATCTCTCTTGCCAGATTTATTATGAAGCTTAAGGATTATGATTTATTTTATGAAAGCGAAAACGACTCTACTTTTTATTCTTTTTTCCTTTGCCCTGAGCTTATTTGGAGCAAAAAAGCGGCCCAATATTCTTTATCTGTATGTTGATGACTTGGGTTGGGGTTCCATTGGGCCAAACGGACAGTATCAAAGAAAGGAAAAAGGTTTACCCTATGTGCTCACTCCCAATCTAGATAAATTGGCTGAGGAGGGAATTAATTTCACCCGAGGCTATGGATGTACGGTTTGTTCACCCGCCCGTTCCTCGCAGCAAACAGGTTTCCATCAAGGCTATACCTTTGCCGATCGTAACGACCCTAATAATGCCAAGAAAGCAATTAGGGCAGAAGATATTACAATGGGGGATGCTCTTTCGCGTGCTGGGTACGCAACGGGATACTGGGGGAAGTGGGGATATGGCGGTTCGAAAGATATGCAGAGCCCAACCATTGATAATCTACAGACCCTGCCGACTTCGCATGGTTATAAGTTTGTGGTCGCCGAACTGCATCATGTGCGTGCCCATACCTTTTTTCAGCCGACTTTGT
>CBFIBI010000171.1:0-2770 GCA_965660725.1 Opitutales bacterium | reverse complement strand
GAAATGAAATGTAAGTTTCCAGTCCGGGCTTTCGTTCTTAAATAAATCAGTAATGATACGGGAACATTGTGAGGTGTAACTGTTACCAATGAAGAGAATTTTTTTTGCCTCACCGTGAATCGTTGTGATGGACAAAAAAATTATAAGTAGATGGATGGTATTTTTAATCATGGAAAGGATGTATGAAAGTTTATATTATGATTTTAAGCTTTAAGGTTTGCCTAAACCGGTAGGCAAGCCGAACTTGTTAACCAGTTCTCCAAGAATTGGTGTTGGAATGTTTCCTAAAGAAAAACAATCGTTAATTCGGATGGTAATCAGCTTACGGTACAGAAAGTTCACAGGCAAATGTAGTCTTTTGGGGGAGAGTATTGTAGTGAAAGAGAAATATTTAGTCTGAAATTTACGATTTCTCCCCCTAATTTATTTATGGGTTTATTCTTTGTTTATAAATTTATTTTTTTATTTAATATAAAACATTTAATTCTCTCTCTTTTTTTCTTTCCTATTATTTCCCAAATCCACAAAACAACATTCTTTTAGTAAACTTATTTATGACTTTATTATCCAGAGCTTTTTTCTTACTCACTTCATTTGCTTTAGCTGTAAGTTCTTCCTTGGCAGTGCCCAAGGGACTTACACCGGTTTTGACCCAACGCTGTGCACCGTGTCATGGCCCGGACTTGAACGGAGTGGGGGGAGTGTTTCCCAGTCTGATGACTTCGGAACTTGTGAAGTCGGGCAACATGCAGGGAGTGATCAAATTTATCACACATGGTAGTCCCCCAGATTCCAAATCGTTGGTTAAGATGCCTGCCAAAGGGGGGCATTTAGATTTAGGAGATGAAGAGATTCATGACATTGCTAAGCAGGTGATTGAGTTGGCCCAGAATTATGTTGAAGTAAAACCATCTAATGAAGTCTCGTCAGAGGGTTATTTTAAAAATCGTTTTGGCCCAGTGGTGTCGACCGCGATTGAGACCGCACCGGTTGTGGCCTGGCCACCAGCAGAGGATGCAAGCGATCGCCTAAAAAGATTATATCTGCGTGAGAAAAAGCTTCTGGCACAGGTGCGAGAAATTGGAGGCGATGAGTTTACGAATATTGGACTGGAAGATTTATCCAATTTAAAAACAATTGATCTGAGCCGACCTTCAACCCCAATTAAAGGAACCTCCGAAAATTCTCCAAAAAATGAAAGCCCATTGTTGGCGATTGATGATCAACCGGCCACAAAATATCTTAATTTTGACGGGGCAGATAGCGGGCTTGAGCTGAAGATTAAAAATTCCATAGTGAACGGAATATCCATCACCTCTGCCAATGATGCACCGGAAAGAGATCCGAAAAGCTTTGTTCTCAGTGGGTCCAACGACGGGAAGAATTTCACAGAAATTGCGAGTGGTTCGATTCCAGTTTCCAAGGGTAGGGGGAAGTTAAAAACGATCAGATTTCCCAATGGAAAAAGTTTTACGACTTACCGGGTCGTATTTCCGGAATTGGTTGGAGATGGAAAGATACCCATGCAAATTGCTGAATTTGAACTTCTACCAAAATTGGAAGGCAGTCTCATCGATGATGTGTCCAAGGAAGCGGCGAAACTGCTTGGACAAATTGATGAGGTTAGGCAAAAAGTTCGCTACATTATTTCAAGGGCTCACCTGGTACCCCTTGGTGAAGACCGGAGGGCCGGAATGGTTTTTGACAGCGAGACGATGTCCTACTCCTTAGGCTGGACGAATGATCAGAGTTTAAAGGCCAGTGGAATGCCTTTTGCCGGAGCACATGGAGCAGCGGCAGTAGTAAAGGAGAGTTACAATCTTTTCCGGACGAATATGAGACCTGGTTGGGCAAAGACCAAGGAAATGATTAATAAGGATCCACGCCGTCAGCCCTATAAATCATTTCCGAGAATGGGAGCCTTGCCCAAAAAATGGGCCCATTTCAAGGGGCACTATGTTCACAAAGGTAAGGCAATTTTTAGCTACTCAGTGGGCGATGGCAAGGTGCTGGATATGCCAGGTATCGTTAAGCAAAAAGGGCTCACAGCACTGACTAGAACTGTACAGGTCGAAAACCCTTCGTCATCAGTGATGCTGCTTGCTCAGAATGATGACTCACAGATTGAGAAGACAGATAAAACATTTACCGTTTCACTGGAAGGGCGAACCTGTAACTTTTCGCTGGTGGATTTTTCGAATGGCATAAAATTATTCGTCTGGGAAAACCTTCTCCTTTGCGAAGTACCCAAAGGAAACAGCCATTTTAAGGTTGCGATGTGGGCGGGTGATCCGGCTTATCAGCCTGCGGTTCGGTCTGCAGCAGGAAAGGCTGAGGATTTATCCAAGCTTACCGGCGGAGGCTCAGTGCAATGGGGCGATCCGATCACCGTGGAAAGTGAACTTTCAGATGACCAAACTAATGCCTATGTGGTAGATAAGATTGGAGTCCCTTTCAATAATCCATTGGAGCCTAAGATGCGCATTGGCGCCTTTGATTTTTTCAAGGATGGCAAGACTGCGGCGGTATGCACATGGGATGGGGATGTATGGATTGTTTCCAATATTGATGAGCAGTTGGATAAGGTATCTTGGAAGCGATTCGCCACCGGTTTGCATGAACCACTCGGACTGAAAATCGTGAATGAAAAAATCTACACCGTCGGAGATAATCAAATTACCCGTTTTCATGATGTCAATGGGGATGACGAGGCTGACTTTCTGGAAAATTTTAATAATGACTGGGAGAATACAGAGGGCTTTCATGCCTT
>CBFIBI010000170.1:0-2793 GCA_965660725.1 Opitutales bacterium | reverse complement strand
ACAATGAATATGAAATCAGACCAATGGAAACAAGAGGTTTGGTAGTCAAGAGTTGGCTAACAAAAGAATTTTTAATTGGGATTAAGAGCAACGCTGTACCTAAAGTACAAGGAATAGAAGGTGGTAATAGTGAATTAGGGGCAGATGTGAAAAAAACACTCACAAAAATAAGAATTATGCCTAGATAGTGTATTGAACCATTCTTCATATTATATTTGGCACCCTCAAGCGTAAATAGTGCGATTATTGTTCCTGCAAGTAGTTGCCATGCTCTCGTTGGTAATAAAAAAAAAGCGGCATCTGGATGAAATTGGGAACCATAAAAATATAAAATTAGCGAAATGAGAAATAGTCCTATTATTACTTTTAGTTGATTTGATCGTGAATGTTTTTTGCTCCATAAAAGCATAATTGGAAAGAACAGATAAAATTGTTCCTCCACAGATAATGACCAAGTATGAAGCAAGGGTTTTTCCAGAGCACTCGGAGCGAAATATCCCGTTTCAGACCAAAACCAAAGATTTGATGAAAAGAATGAAGTGTAGATTAATGAATAACCGAACTTTTCAAATGACTCGTTATCAAAAAATATAAAACAAGTAACGCTTACGCAAAGAAGCATTACAAAGAGGGCCGGAAACAATCGACGAATTCTTCTAATATAAAAATTAATCAGTGAGAATTTTCCTATTTCTAGATCCTTCAGAATAATTTTAGTTATAAGATAACCTGATATTACAAAAAATATATCAACTCCAAGGTATCCATTTTTGATGGCTTCAATTTCAAAGTGAAATAACAACACCAAAATAATGGCTATCCCTCTAAGTCCATCAATGTCTGCTCTGTAATCCATTTATTAGTTTAAATAAACATGATCGAGCTCTAGTTCTTGACCAAGTCTGCCAACCAATTTGTCTACAGCTATTAAGATCATTTCTGGTGAAATATCAGTGAGGCATTTCCTCTCATGATCGCAGCGATTATTTTGCCAGCAAGGTGAACAATTTGGGTTCGATTCAACGTTTTCATTACATGGGTATCCAGATTGCCAACTTTTTTCTCTTCCTCCATAAATAATAACCGACCTGGTATCAACTGCTCGTGCTAGGTGCATTAAGAATCCAACTTGTCCCAAAAAAAATGTGGCATTCGCAAGATAATTTGCCGACTCAGATATCGAACTACCCCGAAGGTCCACAGTATTGTTCAATTTTGGTTCATTCTTTAGCCCCAACTGAACTACTCTAAAACGGGAAGATAATTTATCGATGACATTTTGCAGGTATTCCTCCTTCCATTGCTTGTTCAGCATAGGAGTTGAGGAGCAGGTTTTTGTACTTTGTACGCATACATAAGCCCCATCAATTTTGAGTAACCGTTTATCGGTATTTTCGTACCAATATGGTCTTAATGAAATGTTTCCTTTGATTTCGGACTTGGCTATGATTTCGGCAATAATATGAGACTTCGGTGCTTCAATACGGTCTAGGTCATCTATCCATTTTCCGTATGATAAAAGGATTGCTGGTTTCTGTAGTTTTTCCAGATATTTTACAGTTTTCCATGAATCTTCGACAATGCATGAAATGTCTGGATTTTCCTTAAATAGTTCAGGATAACTTGAGAGCATCCATAATTTTTGCTTTCCCCTTAATTTTAATTCACGAAAAAGTGCAGTGCATAACAAGTGGTCACCTAATCCTCCCCCAAACCTGAAAGCCGTATTTGGAATGCCATTTACAAAAAGATTTTTGATTCCCCAAATAAGATTTTTTGTTTTATTGAGTAATCTGTTGGTGGACAGATTTTCTTGGTCAACTTCCTTATGGAATGAGTACTTAATCTTTTATATTGTCTTTCTGATGATGCATTGAATTTGGGCTAAGGTCATTTCATTCAGTGTCTGATCTACTGTAATGTTATATCTTAGGACATAAGATAAAAATTTATTAAGTACTTTGCCACATGGAAACTTCTTTAAAAGTGAGCAATATTCCATCATTAACTTAATTGTAGTATTTATTTTAACTTTATCTCGGTTGTGGCTCTGTAAAGTCCGATCATATTCGTTATCCTGTAGTTGTAATGAAATGATTTGACCATCAGATAATGAATTAGCCAAGTCTAGCATGTTATATGAATGAGTTGACCAGCTCTTTCTTTTTGAGATTGTAAAAGTTGCTTTGTGATCGGGATTTGAAATGCTTGGGAATATTCCTTGTTCATATAAATCTTCATCCGGAACGATAACAATTAAATAACCCCCAGGCTTAACTAATTTCCACCATTCCCGCATGGAATGCATCGGATCATACATGTGCTCTAGGCAGTGAGAAGAATAAACAAAGTCAAATTTATCTTGAACATACTTTGAAATTTCATTTGCGTCTCCTTGCTCAAGGTCAAACTTATATACATTTTCAAAAATGGGATCGTCTCCGCAACCGATATCGATCCCCTTTCCTTGGAAAAATGCAAGTTCTTCTTTTGACCATAACTTTTTTAATTTCGAGGTTTCTTTCATATCAAATACTGCTTTCCAAGATTTCTTTAAGGAGAGGGATTCTTTTATTTAAGGTATGATCTCGAATTGCTCTCGCTTTCCCTTTAAGTGCTATTTCTTCGCGTGTTTTAGGATTGTCCAAGAGAAACTTGACCTTACTAACCACTGATTCTTTCGAATCATAAGTAACTACTTCGCTGTCGGGTTCAAAGAATTCACTGACATTGGATGCATGTTGGGTTAAAAGGCATGTGCCCATTCCTGTAACCTCAAATGTTCTGATATTG
>CBFIBI010000169.1:0-2804 GCA_965660725.1 Opitutales bacterium | reverse complement strand
TGGGGTGGCGAGTGCTTCGAACCGGATCAAAAGATCAGCCTATCGGCCAAAAGGAGATTATTGATAATGAATATGCAATTAAAAAATTCCCACAAAGTATGCATCTCAAAGATTCAAGAAATCAATCAAGCAAGATTGATTCGAAATACTTGATCGACTACCAACTTGCAAAAACCTCTGGCTTACAGGATTTACTTATGATTTCCGAATCAAAAAAAGAAATTGAAATCTATAATCCTAAACCTCCAGAGTTTAAAAAATGGGAACCGCGTTTAAAATTTCCTTCTCCAGATTAGCAAATCAAAATTATGACTCCCTACCGTTGCTGGGCAGAAATTGATCTTGCTGCTCTAGAAAGAAACCTTGGTTTAATCCGAGATTCCCTTCCTCAAAATGTAAGCTACATTTCGGTTGTAAAAGCAGATGCCTATGGACATGGCATCCATCCAACTGCCGCTCGACTTATGCAAAGCGGCGTAGATGTTTTCGCAGTGGCTAACGTACAAGAGGCCTCTGAAATTCGTGAAATGGGCTCAGGCTGGCCGATCCTGATTCTAGGCCCGCTTCTAGCGGAGGAAGATGAATCGTTAATTGATTTAAATCTGATACCGACGCTTTCCTCTGAAAATGAACTCGAACGGCTTAAAAATCTTTCTCAAAAACATCAAAAACGAATCGCCGTTCATCTAAAAATCGATTCAGGAATGGGTCGACATGGAATATGGTGGCAACATGCAAAGCCACTCATATCAAAAGCGTTGGCTACAAGAGAAATTAAAATATGTGGTGCCCTTACCCACTTTGCTCAGCCATCTGACTCTTCTTTTACTCAGGAACAAAGAGAAAAATTCCTTGAAATTCTTAATGAAACAAAAATCCACCACAATCCTGATTTTTTGGTTCATGCTGACAATTCCTCATCTCTAAGGTCCTTTGATCGTGAAAATATTTTTAATGCAGTGCGGATTGGATTATTACAATTTGGTGTGTCTCCTCCGCAAGGAAGTATTTTGGCAGATTTACCTGTTGAGCCTGTTCTTTCTTTTCACTCAAGGCTTGCCATGGTTAAAAGCCTTCCCAAAGGAACGACTCTTAGCTATGGAAGACAACATACTTTGGCTCGGGATTCAAAAATTGGCATAATAAGTGCCGGTTACGGTGACGCTATCCCTCTCCCCTGTGGTAATCGTGCATTTGGTTTGATTAACGGGAGATCTTACCCCTTAGTTGGCCGAGTAACGATGGATCAAACATTGATTGATTTAACAGATGCCCCGACTGAGGTAGAAGCTGGCCAAGACGTGACGCTCATAGGAAAACAAGACGATGAAGAAATTCTATTAACCGAATTGGCAAAGCATTCGAATACAATTCCCTGGGAACTTCTTTGTTCAATTACCAAAAGAGTACCAAGACTTTACACCAAAAGCAGGTAACTACCTATTTCACGGCTTTAAAAATCGAAGTTCTTCTCAATCGACTCGATTATTTCAGATAGCTTATTAATGCAGTTAGAACGATTGTCATAAGCCTGCTGTCCATCTTCTGGACAACCATACGGAGAAACCCACCCCATTCCATTTTTTTCATGAAGGGAATGAACTTCCC
Source organism: Opitutales bacterium (assembly GCA_965660725.1). Classification (GTDB taxonomy): domain Bacteria; phylum Verrucomicrobiota; class Verrucomicrobiia; order Opitutales; family Seribacteraceae; genus Seribacter. Next base: position 1,196 of record CBFIBI010000169.1, on the reverse strand, counting down.
CCAACCAATTTGATATTTGCCTGAGATTAACCAAAATACGATTTCCGTCACGAGGTTTTTCAAGAGGATTGCCGTAGGGCATTTTCCCTACTACATTACCTTCGACATCCCGGGACTCTTCCCATGCAACTTCTGCAGTTTCACATGCTTCCCAAAATCGAATCTTTGCAAAATTTACACAACCTTCTGTAATTGCCTGAGCCATCGCTTCAATTTCAGGCATTGCAACCTCAGCAAAAGTCTCCTGTTCCTTGGGCTCAAAAGATTCCTCTGCCTGGATCAAAATTTGTGCTTTCTCATCCAAAGCCGTAGCAATTCCCTTTACCATTGAATAGTTAATCTGGGCGTTAAGATTACCCTCCAACATTAGATCAACTGCATCAAAAGAGATCTCGTCATCAGTTGATTGCTTTTCTGTTTTGTCATCTTCTTGGGTAGCTTCACTCATTTGTTAAATATGCAAAATTTATTACACAGAATCAATTTGAAACTACTATTCTAACTCAATAATCGAATATGGACTTGATCCAAAAATCAAAAATGTAAAAAAATGATTAAGGTAAAATAAATTCTTTATCTAATCCCAATTCATCTCCCTTGTAATTTTTTTTAGATACACTACAATTTGCTTTGCATATTGTGATGAAATCTAATCTTACAAATCTTATGTTCTTTAAATTATTTTCTCTCGCTCTCATTTTTTTCCTCCCAACTGGGAAGGTTTTCTCAAAAATTTCGTTCAACCGAGACATAAGACCCATTCTTTCAAACAAGTGCTTTTTCTGCCACGGGCCTTCTGAAAAGTCGCGTAAAGCCAAGTTACGATTGGATTTGGAGGAGGAAGCTTTCAGAGAAAAAGATGGATTTGCAGCTTTTGTTCGAAATAGCCTGGAAGATAGCGAAGCATGGCATCGCATTACATCTGATGACCCTGATGAGGTTATGCCTCCCCCAGAATTTAAAAAAGAACTGACCAAGGCCGAGATCAACACTATCAAGTCGTGGATCGAACAAGGTGCAACCTGGGAAGGCCATTGGGCATTCATACCGGTCAAAGAAACCAAAGAACCAAAAACCGACCTTGCCCGTTGGGTACATAATCCCATTGATTCTTTTGTAATGGACACGCTGAGCAAGGTCGGTTTTTGGTTCTTTGGTTTCTTTGACCGGTATGAATGCCCAATGAAACCAAAGAA
>CBFIBI010000168.1:0-2941 GCA_965660725.1 Opitutales bacterium | reverse complement strand
TCTCCTCCATGACTTAATGCTCCAGCAAATGTAACAGGATATTTTTTGGATAGATGTAAAGAGTTCAATTGACCCACAGTTTCCTCATCAAAGAAGTGAGGGAAATAAGACGCTTGAATTTTTTTTTGTCTTAGAAAATCTACAATCTGTTTCCATCCAGTGACTACAGCATCATATTCCCTAAAAGCTTCTTTAACAGGCATATACACTTTTGCCCCATAGTAGCACAACCACTTTGATTTTAAATATGCTTTTTTAATATCCCTGAGAGTATTGTTGGGCATTTTTAAAGGGGAAGTGACATAAACTACATCTGGTTTGTAATGCTCTAATATTTTTCCGAGGAGTTCTAAAACTTTGTATTCTGGTTTATGAGCTAAATATTCTACATTTAATTTTTGTGACCAAATTTTTATGTAGTCTGTACAATTCAATGCAAAAATCCTTATGTCATTATAAAGATACTTGAAGATTTTCAATCTTGGGTCGAAAGGGAGTAATTGTTGATCAAGCTCATCCAATTTTTCCGAGGTTTTATCAAATCGGTCTAAATGATGATAATGTAAGATAAGTATTTTCAACTTGTTAAGTTATTTTCAGTGAAGATCTTTATTTTTGCTGAAAAACTCTTGTATTTTCTCTGCCACATACTCTTGCTTTTTTTCTTCAATAAATGGGTGAATCGGTAAGGAAAGAATTTTGGATTGCATTACATAAGCTACAGGGAAGTCATTTTGAACATGACCTAGGTAATCATAGGCTTTATAAAAGGGTAGGGCTTTAGGATAATTAATAACGGTTTGAATACCTGAGGCTTCGAGAAATTTCTTTAGCTCATCTCGATTAGGAACCTTGATCACATAGAGGTGATAAACATGTTTATTTGTAATATTTTCTGATGGGCAATCTATCGAATCTATTGAATCAAGTAGTTTGTCATATATTGCAGCAGCACTTCGTCTTTTATCGGTCCATTCATCTATGTGTTTTAATTTAACATTGAGAACGGCTGCCTGTATTCCATCCATTCTCGAGTTAATTCCTTCGATAATGTGCTCTCCCTTTCCTCCATGTCTTGCAAAAAGAGTAGCATATTCGGCAATATCATCTCTATTGGTAACGATGCATCCGGCATCTCCCATTGCCCCAAGATTTTTTCCTGGATAAAAGGAAAAGGTTGCCGCATCTCCAAAAGTACCAACTGTTTTGCCATTGTAGGTTGCAAAATGTGCCTGTGCACAATCTTCGATGACCCATAGATTATGTTTCTTTGTAATCTCAAGTAGCGGATCAATGTCTACTGCTTGTCCAAATAAATGGACTGGGATTATACCTTTGGTCTTAGCGGTGATAAGTTGCTCAATTTTTGAAACATCAATTAAGCAATCATTTTCATTCGTATCACAAAAGACTACTTTTGCACCAGTTTGTGTTATAGTTTCCGAAGTTGATATCCAAGAGTGAGCAGTCGTTATGACTTCGTCTTCTGCCTCCAAACCTAATGCCTTCATTGCGATGTAAAGAGCATCCGTGCCATTGGCACAGGAAATACAATGTTTCACTCCAGTAGAGCGAGCAAAGTTTGTTTCAAATATTTCTATCTCAGGGCCCCGAATAAAGGAAGAATCTTCAATAACTCCAGCAAATGCAGAATCAATCTCCTCACGGAGATAGAGGTATTGCTTATTTAAATCTACAAATGGGACTTTCAATTAAAGGTCTCGAATTTTATATGCGGGGTTTCCTGCGTAGACCCCTTTTTCAGAAATATTTTTGGTTACTACAGCACCGGCACCAATTACCGAACCTGCACAAATTTTTACCGGAAGAATTGTGGCATTGCTGCCGATGCTAACATTATTCTCAATTATAGTGTGTTTCCAAAGATTTTTGTTTCCTTTTGCAGGACCACCCTGCTTAAAGTCGTCATTTATAAACATAACACCATGTGCAATCGTGCAATTGTCTCCAATCTTCACAAGTTCACATAAAAATGAATGAGATTGAATCTTACAATTTATACCAATCTCTACTCCTTTTTGAATTTCTACAAATGGCCCAACGAAACAATTATCTCCAATACTACATTCATAAAGGTTACACGGTTGAATTACAGTTATGTTTTCACCAAATGACACATCTCTTATTTCACAGGTTTTTGTATTCACAAAAGCTTAAAGATTCAATTTTTCGATGCCTCTTCCAATATCTTTACTACTTTTAATGAGTGGCTGGGCCCAGATAGCGATTCGTTGCCAGTACGAATACAATCAAGGAAATGCTCAGCCTCTGTACGCAAAGGTTCGCGATAATCGATTTTTGGTATCCAAATATCGCCAGAACGATAACGGAAGATAGAAGGTTGTGGGATATCGAAATCCATATTTTCACCAAGTTTTGAATAACGATCGATACCTTTATCATAGACGATGATTTTATCTTCCACCACATCATCATAAACGATCATTTTTTTTGATCCAACCACTACGATTTTTCGGGTTTTCAGCGGGTCTAACCAGCTTACATGAATATTTGCCAATGCTTTTTCATAGCGCAGGTTAAGGAATACCACATCCTTGATCCCAGGTTGAATAAAGTCCATCCCCGAAGATTTAATTTCCAGAGGTTGAGGATCATCTAATAAATATTGAATAATACTCACATCATGTGGGGCAAAGTTCCACATTGCGTCTACATCTGATCGTATCCGACCCAAATTTAATCTTTGTGCATACAAATAGCGAACCTCTCCAATTTCCCCTGAATCAATCTGGTTTTTGATAAACCTTACCGCATCATTGTAAAGGAAGGTATGGCCAGACATAAGGGTTAGCCTTTTATCATTTGCAATTTTAGCCAACTCTTCTACGTCCTTTGAAGATGTGGCCATCGGTTTCTCCACAAATACATGTTTATTGGCATGAAGTGCCTGTTTTGCTTG
>CBFIBI010000167.1:0-3007 GCA_965660725.1 Opitutales bacterium | reverse complement strand
GAAAAACGTTCGAAGTGTTTTAAATCTCTTGTCACTGATCTGTAACAAGTCCCATTTTTATTCATAAAATGCAATCGTCATAGTAACGATTAAAAAAAGCTTTTTGTGAATAAGTTTTTTATTTTGTGAGTTAGTTAGAATAAATCTATTCCTTTTTAAAGATTAGATTTACAGAACGAAAAAGATTCTTGAATGTAAACGGAATGAAAAAAGCCCAATTCTTATTCTGTATCATTTTTTTATTCGCTTTATTGATTCCTCAGTTCAAGTGTTTTTCTAGAGATACACTGTATTCTAAAATTGCACCAAGCTGCGTTGAAATTCTAGTTGGCGGCAGGTTGGAAGGATCTGGGGTAATTCTGGACCCAAGAGGTCTTGTAATTACTGCACATCATGTCACTAAAAAAACTACTAAATTGGTTGAAGCAGTTTCAAAAAGAATAGGACGCCTACCTTTAAAACGCATAGGGAGTAACAAAGGGTGTGACCTTGCTCTTTTTTCTCTACCATCGAATAAAACTAATTACTCTTACTTGCCGCTTGCAAAAGAAATACCATCCGAAGGCTCTAAAGTGTTTTTACTTGGGTCTCCAATTTTTAGACACCATCTGCTGTTAACAGGTTTCGTTGCTCGAAAATCAGAAACCTATTCATGGTATAATGGTGCATTTACAAAGACATTCTTCATCTCCGGAACTGCGGCGCCAGGGACATCTGGTGGCCCTTGGCTGAATCAAGAGGGAGAAGCTTTTGCAATACAAGTTGCAGGGCTCACAACAGAACAAGGTCATCAGGGCGTAAACAAAGCGGTATGTGTGTCGCACATAAAAAAGTTATTGAAAGAAGGAAAAGATATTAAGATCCCAACCATCCAGGCTGCGGTTGAAGAACTTTGGGGCCAATCGCATACCTTAATCCAAAGAATGCCAAAAGAGATGAAAGGTCTTCTCTTCAGGCAAGTATCAAAAAGTGGAGTTTGTGGAAAAGCAGGTATCAAGGACGAAGATATTATGCTTTCTGCAAATGGAAAGAAATTTGATAGGATTGAACCTTTTTTAAATTATATTCGCTCGCAAGAAATAGGATCTGTTGTGAAATTCCTTATTTGCGAGGCCAATGGAGAGAATCAAAAAGAAATTTTAATCAAATTAGCAGAAATAAAGTAAACAAAAGCTATTCTGGCTTAACTACCTCAACCACGCTTTTCAAGGAAGTCAGAACTGGGTTAACTTTTGCGAACTTTCGCCTGAAACAAGTTTCGTTGACCACCAATTTCAATCGGTTGCGCACGCTTTCAAATGCTATGCAACCCTGATTTTTAGAAACAAAATTCCTGCCCTCCGATAAAAACATCGCACCACGCCTTACTGGAATAACATCATTCACTGTCAAAACAGATCCTTTCGTGAAGTAAATAAAATGCACACCACTTCTTATAAATTCTAGTGCTTCCAATGATTTTGCATTTGGATAGTGTTGCACTTCTACAGATCTGCCCTCTGATTTGATATTACCTTGCTTGATCAAGAATTCAAGAGATTGAACAAAGCCCCTTTTATCATCTCCAAGTACCACAATCTTGAAAGCTCCTTGCACGTTAGAAAAGTTAGCATCCCAACTAATGAAAGTAACCAAACGAGTAATGTAAGTTGCTTGTAATCGGGCATTTCGACGATCTTCATCAGAAACCTTGTCTTTCGCAAACAAAGAAAAAGAACCAGAACTCAAGCACATGATAACAAGCAAGCAGAGTTTAACACTTGCTCGAATCATTATTTTGAATTTGGTATCAGTTAAAGACACGTATCGTTAAAATTTCTTATAAAGAGTAATTAAAAATGTTCGCTCAACTCGGGCTGGTTCGACATCAACCCCAGGGAACATTGTTTCAGTGTGGTAAGGCTCAAGAAGGTCACGCCCAAAAATCCCGATTTCCCAATCCAGTTTTGTTTGCCAAACAACCCCAAGATCCAACCTTAAGTGTGAAGGAATTGTGATTGGGTTATAATCGGATGGTATTTCTGTTTTTCCGGAATAAAAAAGGTTTTGAATTAAAGTGACTTCATCTGAATATTTGAAATGAGATGATAAACTCGCAGTATTTTCAGGAAAATCGTATACCCGAACTCCTGCTACTTTTCCTCTGGCAAAAGAATAACCGCCGCGCAGTCTCCATAGTTCAGAAACCATATAATCAACCGAAATTTCGCCGCCATATGCTTCTGCATTTTTGGCTTCGTATGCATTAACCGAGGTCAGACTCGTTGCTGCCCGAACCGCGTTCTGCGTGTCATAATAGTAAGTAGATAGTTCAAAAAGGAAATCCTCGGTGGGACGCAGACGCCACCCCATTTCATAAGCATCCATTTCTTCACGGTCTAAACTTGAGTCTCCTTCGTATGTCTTACTCTCCCATTTTGATGTGGTCGAATTCCAAGTCCAAATTGGTGTTAAGTCAGTGTATCTCTCTCGCAAAGAAGGCTGTCGGTGGGTTTTGGCGTAGCCAGCCCAAAAAATATTCTGATCATTGGCCATCCACGAAGCACGAATACCTGGTTGGAGACCAAAACCCGCCAGATCATTTTCCTCCACTTTGGCTCCAACAGATATTAAAATCTCATCAGTCAAGGATATCGAATCCTGTATGTAACCTGTATATCTATCGAATTTAGTGAAGCTTTGATCGTAATCCAAAATGGGTTTCAAAGTTTCGCCTGGAAATTGGAAGATATCTAAAATTTCCGATTTTACATCAAGGTCGGTGTGCTGGGTTGCGACTCCATATGAAATTCTGTGCCTATCAGATAATTGGAAGTTTGCATCAAAAGAAAGGTTATATTGGGTTTGCTCCCATTCATAACCCAGATGCCCCATATAAATATCTGTATGATCCAAGGACCCAGTTAGAGACCATTCCATATCAAAATCAGTAATACCATCAATTCTGGAAACAATATGTGCAGAGTCATTGGTCATTTCACCGTAGCGCTCAAAACGCCCTGCATTC
>CBFIBI010000166.1:0-3018 GCA_965660725.1 Opitutales bacterium | reverse complement strand
ATGAGCGTTCTACAATGCGTAAGAAAATGCAGGGGAAAAAAGAGGAACTTATGCAAAAATTTGACGCGAATGGGGATGGCATACTCGATAATGAGGAACGAACCACAATCAGAAAAGCATTTCAAAAACGTAAATCGGAAGCTTTTGAAAGTTTTGATGCAGACGGAGAAGAAATTCGCGATCAGGTTGAAGCGGAGCCTAACCGGTAATCCAATCTTTAATTAATAATTGAATTATTTGTCATGATTGAATCAAATGGAATTTTAGGCACATTGATGTCTCAATCTCACGCACAAGGCCGTTCTCACTTAACAGATAAGCAATCCCAGCTTATTTCGGACACATTAAGTAAGTACGATCCAAATAAACTTACTGAAGCTGATGCTAAAGAAATTACATCAAGTTTCAGGGAAGCGGGAATCCGACCCAGCAAAGCACTGAAGGAGGTAATGTTAGCGGAAGGGATTGATGCAAAAATAGTCGTTAAAAAAGCTGGACTTCAGCGTCCGCAAATCAGTGGTTCAGCTGAAATGAAGGAAAGTTTAAATATTAATGAGAATCAGTTAAGTGAACTCTACAAACTGCTTCATCAATACCACAGTGATGATTCATTAGATGCAGATCGTAATTCTTTATTAAATTCCATTCAGGGAGTGTTAGGGGGCATTGAGATGATTGGACTCAAAGAGGTTACAAGGGCTCATGAAACCAATCTGAAAATGACCCAAACTGTTTGAACACAATACTCAAATCTATTCCTTGAATAAATAATCTATTGAACTGAATATTTGGCAATTTTTATGCCTACCAGATGTACGAGCATTCGGTGCACGGTCAGATCTGCTGAATATGAATAATAATATTTTTGACTCGAGGGAGGAGTGGAGGGGCATAATACCTGGTTAAAAGGGATTTGATACTAGGTTGCCCCTCCCCTCTCGTGGTTAATTTTTGGATTTGTGCAACCTTCGATACGATTAATTATTTATCAATATCAAGTTACAAAAAATTGGATCTTAATTTGAAAACTCACTATTTGTTGAAAAAAAATTTTGATCAATTGAAGTCAGACCGCCAATTGAGAGATAAAATGTTGACTGCTAAATCACCTAGTACAATAACTACACTTTTATTAAAGGTAGATTGACTCAAAAAAGAATTGCGGTTCATTTCATCTTACCCATGCAAACTATTCATACGCTTAAAGGAAAAGAAATATTGTTACTTGAAGATGATCTTCTTCTGGGCAAGCGTATCGAATCGAAATTAGAACATGCAGGCCTCGAAGTCACACGGGTAGAGAACTGTGCCGATGCCGAGCGGGCTCTGGAGGAGATGCCTTTTGATTATGCCCTGTTCGACCTCAACCTGCCTGATGGTGAGAGTCTTGAACTGCTAAGAAAAGGAAACGTTCCCTCCAATACCCCATGCATTCTTATGACTGGAGAGGGCGGAATCCAATCGGCCGTGGAATCGATCCGGCTAGGAGCCGCGGATTATTTATCCAAGCCTTTTGACCTCGATGAACTGCCAGTAGTTTTGCAACAGGCACAAGCCAGCTTAAAGTCGAAAAGACTCAATGAACATGTGGTAAAAAAGAGGAAAGAAAAATCCGACAGCCTCTTCTTTGAGGGTTCCTTTGCTGAGGACCTCGGACAGTTAAAGAAAGTACTCGCAGCTGATACCCGTTTGCAATCGAACCTCCCTCCTTTACTAATTCAGGGTCCGACAGGTACCGGAAAATCAACCTATGCAAAATGGATACACGCCAACGGCCCTAGAGCCAACCAGCCCTTTGTTGCCCTCAATTGTTCAGCGATTGCTGAAAACCTGATAGAATCAGAATTGTTTGGTCATGAGAAAGGAGCGTTCACCGATGCTAAAGAAGCCCGCATTGGCCTGTTTGAGGCGGCAGACCAAGGCACACTTTTTTTGGATGAGATCACCAGCCTTTCCCTCCCGGCTCAGGCCAAGCTTCTTCTTTCCATAGAAACTGGAAAAATCCGCCGGGTAGGTAGCACCAAGGAATTTACGACTGATGTCCGAATTATTGCCGCAGCCAATCAGGACCTTCGTGAAATGATTGGTGAAGGAAGCTTCCGGGAAGATCTTTTTCACCGACTTGATCTTCTGCGCATTACCATCCCACCACTGGTTTCCCGAAGCCAGGATCTTGTTTTGTTCGCTAAACATCTACTGGCACTGCTTGCCCAAAAGTACCGCCTACCCATTCCAGATCTCGGTAAAGAGAGCCGAAATTTTATACTCACTCACAATTGGTCCGGTAATGTCAGGGAACTTGTGCATGAGCTAGAGCGCTCTCTGGTTCTTTGCGAACCCAATGAGCCTCTGCAAATTATCTCCGCTCCTGCACATGGAGTGCATGCATACAATCCGGTTGGTGAAGAAGATGACTGGCTCAATCCATCTTTCGTCTTTCCAGAGGATGGGTTCGATTTGGAAAAAGAAATTCTTCGACTCATCGAAAGAGCAATATCCCAAGCAAATGGAAACATTTCGGAAGCAGCCAGGTTGCTTGGCGTGCCAAGGGATTACATTCGCTATCGACTTCAGAAAAAAGGGGTATGATATTTGGGAATTATTTCCAATTACCCCCATCAACCTGGGGACTATTTCCAAACATTTTGAATGCCAGATAGATTAAAACTTTCGTTAAATATTGATAAACAGCACGTTAACAAATCCCTCAGCTTTGGCATCATAAATGGTTAAATAAATCCAAAGTTTATAATAATAACCAAAACAGATATGAAAAAATTAATTACCTTATTACTCGTTAGTAGCCTGTATTTATCTTGGGCCACTGCACAGGAAAATTCATCCATCGAAAAACCAAAGTTTGGAGAACACCTTTCACAAGGCCGCCCGAAATTTGTAAAAAAAGAATTCCCCAGCCATTGGGGTAAGCCTCCTGCTGCACAAGTTAAAGATTATGTTGATCTTCCTAAAGATTTTGGTAACGGAAGTTCCACTCTTGCAAACTGGATCAAAGAGAAC
>CBFIBI010000165.1:0-3073 GCA_965660725.1 Opitutales bacterium | reverse complement strand
CTTTGTCTATATCCGTTTCTTCTCTTCAACCCGGCACTGTTTATTATTTTTCTGTTCGGGCATCAAACCTGGCCGGATTTTCATGGGCACAGACTTTTTCATTCTCAACCAATTCAAATAATTCACCATCCAACCTGAATCATTCTGGTGCTTTACAGATATTGGAAAACCAACCAGTGGGGACTTTAATTGGCCAATTTTCAGCCAGCGATCCAGATCTTAATACGACGCTTTCTTTTTCTTTATTTGATCAGAACGGAACAACTCAAAACAATTTGTTTTCGATCGACTCGAATGGGACTCTTCGTTCAGCGAGCATTTTTGATTATGAGGCAAATACTTCTTTTCAGATCAGAGTTCAAGTTTCCGATCAATTCAATGCCAATCTAGATCAATTATTTTTTGTCTCAGTGCTCGATCAGGCGGATGGAAACCTGAGTAATTCGACGGTGTTTAATATATCTAAAACATCCAATGCCCAACCCAATGGTTACAATTATCCAGTTTCTGTCTCTGTGCCCGCAGGCGGAATTAATCCAAAACCTGTCGCTATTCTTCTTCATGGGAATGGAGGTGCTGGTTCCGGTATGGTTTCTCAATATAGTAATCTATTAAATGATCATATTTTGATTGCTCCATCCGGATATGGGAATTCCTGGAATATTACGGAAGAAACTTCTGATTTACCTGATATTGATTTCCTGAGAAACTTAATTCTTCAGCTCAAAGGATTCCCCAATGTGAATTCATCCCATATTCGTGTTCTAGGTTCTTCAAATGGAGCTGCACTGGCCAATCGAGTTTTTGTGGAAATCGATGATCCTTCCATCGATCTGATTGTTCCTGTTGTTTCACAAATGCATTCGGGAAGTTATCGAAATGGACAATTTTACCGACCAACCAGTGAACAAAATACAGGAGCCGCCCATGGAGTTAACAAAGGTTACGATACTTTAAAGGTACCGGTCACCGGTCGAAAGATACTGGCTATTACCAATAGTAACGATCCTGTAATTCCATATACTGGCGGTACTGCATTGGGTGCTAATTTTCTTCATTCTCAACTATCCGCATATGCAATGGCTGTGAGTCAGGGATACACCGGATCTCAAATTGCGGATGCCAATGGAGTTTTGGTCACAACGGGAATTTATAAATATTCATACCTTAATGATCGAGTGGTTCATATTAAGGGAAATGCAAATCATGGAACCAATCCTGATATTAATGGCATTATAAAAGCATTTTTTAACCTCCCTCCTAAAGCATTCAATCTTTCCGTGTCTGGAACTCTATCTGTTCCTAATACTCTCACTGGAAATCATTTTTATTCTGATTATGAGGGGAATACAGAGGGGAACAGTCTTTTTTCATGGTACAGGAGTGATGATAATGTTTCTGATATGAATGATACCCTGATTTCGGGAGCAAATTCTCAGTCTTACACACTACAACCTGCTGATGCCGGAAAATATATCTTTTTACGGGTTATCCCTGTTGCTTCGGCTGGTACAACCCATGGAAATCCCGTTCATAGTACTTCTCTGGCTATCAGTTCAGCTATTCCAAACACCCCACCATCAAACCTAACGGCGGGTTCCCTTTCTGTGGCGGAAAATCAACCAGTTGCCACTCTGGTGGGCACATTCTCCGCTACGGATCCTGATGCCAATTCTTCTCTCACTTTTAGTCTGGTGGATATTAACGGTACAAACCAAAGTAATCAGTTTACTATCGAATCAAATGGTACGCTCCGAACTACATCCATTTTTGATTTTGAAACCACACCAAATCGTTTGATCCGTGTTCGGGTTACAGATGATCAAAACGCAAGTATTGAAAGCGATTTTACCGTTAATATTACCGATGATGGATTAAATGATGGAGCTGCCGAGTCCTTTATTGTGAATGGAGGGCAGGGAACTTCTCCCTATTATAATTTTACCGATTCGAACGGAAGTGTTCCTGACTTCACAACTTACGCATTGATTCGTGGATCCACCTATATGTTTACCGGTTCAAATGTATCCGGAAATCACCCCTTCATGATTGGTGAAAGCTACGGCGATATGAATTCAAGTCATGTCTTCGGTGGTCCCCTTAGCCCGTCCAATAACGGTTCAAAAATTACGGTTGTTATTCCTAATAACTTTAACGGTTCTCTTTGGTTTTTCTGCACGAATCATTCGGGAATGAAGAGACAATTCCTCATTGCGGATGTCCCGACAGTTTACGGGCCCACGGATTTGAATGTAAGTGGTAGTCTATCCTTTTTAGAGAATCTTCCAATGGCCACTACACTTGCTCAATTCACCGCGGTCGATTCCAGTGCCAGCCCTAATCATACTTTTTCACTATTTGATCAAAATAATACGACCCATAATCATTTATTTACAATGGAGTCTAATGGTACTCTTAAAAACGCAGTCGTATTTGATTATGAGGCTAATTCCTCTCACTTAATTCGGGTCCGGGTTGTGGATGATCAAAATCGATCATTTTCCAAAGAATTCACGATTACTATTGGAAATGTGAATGAAAATCCACTAATCTTCTCAAATGGAGGAAGTGCAACCGCGAGTTTGAGCATTGCCGAAAATCAGACTTTTGTTACCACAGTTCAGGCATCAGATCCGGATAACGGTTCAATTTTCTATTCAATAAGTGGCGGTGCAGATCAACTCGATTTTTCAATCAATGGTGCAACGGGTGCTCTTTCATTTAATCCTGCACCCGATTATGAAAACCCAACGGATTCTGACACTAATAATATTTATGAAGTTGTGGTCACGGCAACGGATGATGGTAATTTGACTGATTCTCAAACTCTTGTTGTTTCTGCTACCGATGTCTATGAATATGTAAATTCTCCACCCACGGACATTAACGCCACCGGAACACTCAGCGTATTGGAGAACCAATCAGTGGGTACTTTGATAAGTGGCTTTACTGCTACGGATGCGGATACTAATGCTACCCATGTATTTAGTCTGTATGATCAAAATGGAACCACTCATAACAACCTATTCACCATTGATGGAAATGGTAGCTTGAGAACGGATGCGATTCTTGA
>CBFIBI010000164.1:0-3163 GCA_965660725.1 Opitutales bacterium | reverse complement strand
ACTGGTTACCAATGCGATGTGGTTGCAAATCAGTCAAAGTACAACGGGATGCTTTATGAAGAAAATGGAAGACGCATTCTCTCACACACCGGAGAGAAAGTAATCGTTGATCATGACGGACAGCCCTGGGTTGTGGGTAATTTTTCAGTGAAGGAATTTAAGCCCGGAGAATGGCATGAGTATCGAGTTCTTGTTGAAGCAAACAGGCATCGACACTGGATCAATGATCACCCCACAGCAGATTTAATTGATTTGCATAAAGAGGGCAGGACGATGGAAGGTGTTTTGGCGATGCAGGTTCATAAAGGACCCCCAATGAAGGTAGAATTTAAAGAATTGAGGATCAAGCACCTGCCAGATGATCTTCCCATATTACAAATTAAAGATCACCCGATTCCTGAGGGTTCTTTGGGAGTTCGTCCGCAGGGAAAATTGCCCAAAAACTGGAAGGCTCCGCTTTATAAAGGAATGTAAATGTTTTTTTCGGCAAAAACATGGTTTCTCATTGTTTTGCTATTAATAGTCTTAGGAATGGGGCTTCGAAGACACTTAAGCTTTCGTTCCGTGTACGAACAATTTGAAACAAACTCAACCCTACCAATAAGGATAGATGTTGATTCTATTATCAAAGAAGCTGAATCCCAATGAAAACTAAATATTTTTTTAGGACCCTACGTAATCGGTGCCCCAGATGTAATCAAGGAGCTGTTTTAAGAACTCTTTTTCAGCGACATGAGAAATGTTTAAGTTGTGATTTCGAATATAGTCGGGAAGATGGGTTTTTTATTGGAGGAATTCCGATTAGCTATGGTTTAATTTGTGGACTTTGGATCGTTCCGCTTTTGTTTGCTTGGTTATTGGAATGGGTGCCGACTGACTGGATGGTTGGCCTTTGCTTTAGCGGAGCAATTGGTTTGCCTTTATTAACCTATCGATACAGTCAATGCCTATGGCTCGGTTTATATTTCACTTTTGCTGAACATGAAATGCCAGGAAACAACAATCCGGAATAAGTAATATTCTCTGAAACAATTTCATTTTCCATGACATTACTATTGATAGTATCATGGTAAAATTTTCTCATATGCTAAGGTCAACTACTTCCACTATTATGAAATTCTCCTATTATAAATTTACTTTTTTCCTATTCACATTTTGCCTGACTTCTTTATCAGGCCAAGAGTCAGCTGAACTACATCCATGGACTGATTTGAATGGCCGGACTTTACAGGCGAAATTTATCAAGGGTAATAATACGAATGTTACGATTGAATGGAATGGAAAGCGTTTTGATTTGCCTATTGATACCCTAAGTGATCAATCGAAGACTTTGGCAAAAAAGTTTATACAAGAGAGTGCTGGTTCTGAAAAACCCGATGCTGATGTTCAGCAGTGGAAAGACACTTCTGGCCGATCGATTCAGGCAAAATTTATCAAGTCGGATAAATTAACTGTCACCTTGGACTGGAACGGTAAAACCACTGTTCTCCCATTATCCATGTTTGATCAGGAATCTCAAATGATGGCCGCTAGGTTACAAAGCGAGAATGTAAGTATGGCGGTTTCACCCAATAGTAATCCGGTTGTGAAAGTTGATTTGAACGGCGAACTTGATCTTTTGGCAGAATATCCATGGGCAAACTCTGGTGGTAAAACCGTAAGTGGACGTTTCCTTGATGTAAGTACGGATGATGTGAAATTATCCATCAATCGTGGAACGAGGGAGGTTTCTATTCCACTTGCTTCTCTTGCCAAGGATTCTCAGAGTTTAGCTCAAAAGCTTAAAATAATACAGGTTAAGGCTCAAAAAGCGGGAGCGGCCTTGGCCAAAAAAAGAAAAACGATGAAGGTTCCCGCAGTAACCGATGCGGATCTCGAAATTGAGCACGAATTTAAGGATGTGAATGGTCGTACTGTGAAAGCTCAGTTCATAGATGCTGATGATCAGGTTGTTTCGGTTGTGATCAAGACAAGTTCGAGAAATGCTATTCCATTACCCTGGGATAAATTCGATTCAGCTTCGATTGCCAAGCTAGAAGCGTTACGCAGAAAAAAATTAGAAATTTCGTCAAGGAAACCCAAAATTATCCCTGCTAAAGGAAACCGGTTGTCTTATTATGGAAATGGAAAATACAAGGATTATAACACAGTTTTTGACGGTGATTCCTACACAGTTGGATTGCCTTACAGTGGAAGTGGATTACATGTTTGGATTAATCCGGGTGCAGATAAACTGCCAGATTCTGCCAAGAGCAATCCGCTCGGTTTGAAAAGGATGTCAATAGGTTTCAATTCAATTTTTACTGACAGGACTAATCCAAAGCGAGTTAGAAGAAGGAGTCGAAAAATCACAAGTTTTGACTCTTCACCCGAACCCTCTCTTGATCGCGATAAAATTACACTTACAGGTAAGTATGAGAACGGGGGCACATTTGAATACAATATGGAAGTGAATCGAAATGGTATGCAATTCTGGTCAAAAATCAAAGATCCTGCAGGTGAAGAGTGGCCTACTTCCACTAGAATAGGTGTTAGCCTGCATGGAGTCGTGCCAAATGTTCAGAATTTAGCAATGAGTGCGATTAAGCCTCAATTTGGTGATGGTGCGTTTTATATGACTCCTACCGAAGGAAAAAGAATAAAACTTCCTTTTGATAAAAAATGGACTGAAATCAAAATACCAAGGGGTGCTTTGTCATCTCTTAAAGGAGTGGAGGTCATGGGAACCCCATATTATAATTTTAAATTCAATATTTCTCCTAATAACGGAAAGGATATGAATTTTGATTATTCTAAGGGTTATAGTGGAACTTTCCCATTCCAAGGCATCAGCTTAGGCTATTCCTCCAAGGAGAAAAGAACGGAGGTTCCCCGGAGTCGAAGCCTGAAGGTTTCTGTAACCAAAAAATAAGCTTCAGTCCGAAAAGCTGGCTTGTAAATTTTCTAAACTTATTCGGGCACAGTCCTCGGGGGTGGGGTGGTAATCAAAGGGCTCTACTGATACCCAACCATTGTACTTAATGTCTTTTAACGCTTTTGCCACGGCATTGAGGTCGGTTGGACCCTGGCCCGGACCACGGTGGTTAACATCATTTCCATGAAAGTGGGCCACTTCCCAGCGGTGATCATAAATGGTGGCAAGTGTTCCGGCGGGTTCATGAGC
>CBFIBI010000163.1:0-3234 GCA_965660725.1 Opitutales bacterium | reverse complement strand
TGCACTCCCAAACTTTCACCCAATTTATCAGTTGTCTTAGGGTGATCCACACTCATGCCATATTCAAAACCTGAACAACCGCCTGGTTCGATAAAAATTCTAAGCATTTTACCGTCATCAGAGGTTTTAGTCATAGATTTGACCTGAGTCGCAGCTTCTTTTGTGAGAATGATCATGAAGCTAAAATATAAAATTGTTAGATTCTGTCAAATTCAAGAAGGTTGCAGCGAAAATTGTGCCAAATATGAAAAAAGCCTCTAAAAAGTTAAATATTTCCTTGATCAAGACACCAAAAAAAATTAGGTTAAATGTAGGCAAATGAAACACATATTTAATGAAGTACACTATGAACTCACTCGTAAGATTGCCGAGGGTGGCATGGGTATGGTTTATGAGGCAACTCAAAAAGGAATCGGAGGATTCCGCAAGGTTGTGGCTATTAAATTAATTAGGGAAGAATACTCAGCTATAGAGGAGTTCCGTAACAACTTTATCGGAGAAGCTAAATTGGTTGCTGACCTGATCCACACAAACATCGTCCAAACTTATCACCTTGGTAAAATCGGTGAACAATATTTCATGACTATGGAATTTGTCACTGGTTGGAATCTAGAGGAATTCTTGGACAGACATGTGGAAACGGAGCAGTATATCCCCGCAGATTTGGCTGTTTTTATTGTTTCCCGAATTTGTCGAGGCTTAGGCTATGCACATCGTAAAAAAGACGCTCAAGGCAGACTTCTTGGAATTGTCCATCGCGATGTTAATCCTAAAAACATCATGATTGCACAGGAAGGTGATGTTAAGCTTACTGACTTCGGCATCGCAAAAGCTTTGGACTTAATGTATAACAAGGAAGGCGATGTGATTGCCGGAAAAGACGAATACCTTTCACCCGAACAAGCCCGATGTGAAGTAACAGATCACCGAGCAGATTTGTTTTGTTGTGGTATTGTAATGTCCGAACTTCTTCTTGGATATAATATCTTCGAAGCTTACGAACCAGAGGATACAATCCGAAATATTCTCGAAATGAAAATACCAAGTTTTCGTGAAATCCGACCGGATATTGACCCTCGATTAGATAAAATTCTCAAAACTTCACTTACTCGTGAACGGGAACAAAGATATCAATCTTCTGAAGAAATGCTTACCGAATTAGAAAGTTTTATCTACGGGGATGGATATGGTCCCACCAACGAAAAATTGGCAGCTTACATTTACGATGTATTTGGAGATGATGGAGAAAATGCTGCCCTTAGGTGGCATCGCGGAGAAACCCGCTTTGCTGACCACTAAGTATCTTCTTTAATTATCATGGCCATGCACTCTCAAGGTCTTCGGCAAGTTCAAAAGCAAACTCAGAACTTAGTTCTTGCACCCCAACTCAGGCAATCTCTGAAAATCCTCCAAGTTCCTGCCCTCGAACTCAGGTCAGCCATCCTGGAAGAACTTCAGACAAACCCTCTTCTAGAAGAATATGGAAGCAACGACGAAAGTCTGGATTCCGCTGATGCTGAACCATCTCCTGATGAGTTGGAGATTGATAAAGGTGAAGAATTCACCGATGCACCCGATTCAAAGAGCGAAGAGAAAGAAATCGGCAACGAAACAGAATCAGAACCTGTAGAAGATATCCAAGACCTCGATTTCTCTGATGAATTTGCCGCACTCAGAGAAATGGAGGAGGATTTGCGTGAACACTTTGAAAATGAATTTGCAGGTGAAGCACAGCTTGGTAATTCGGACGCTCAGGAAAAAAGAAAATTCTTTTTTGATTCGCTAACTTCCGAAACCTCACTTCAGGAACATCTTCTTGACCAATTAAAATTAACTGACATTAACAAAAATGTAAAAAGTGCCGCCGAATACCTGATTGGGAGCCTTGACGAAAACGGATTTCTCAATACAAATCTATCTGACATCGCGCTTCTTTCCGACATGCCACTAGCTGATTTACAGGAAGCCCTAGTTACATTACAGACTTTCGAACCTGTTGGTATTGCATCCATTGATCTACAGGATTGTCTTCTCAAACAAATGGAGGCGAGAGAATGGCAGGATTCTGATCAGTACAAAATTGTCAAAGACCATTTCCCTCTGTTAGTTCGTAGACGAGTCCCTGAGCTTTCACGAAAGTTATCACAACCCACGGAAGTCATTCACGAAGCAATTGAAAAGATAAGCGAACTCGATCCTTCTCCGGGCAAACGGTTTTCGGAAGACAGCAACCAGTCTATTTCAGCTGATGCCACAGTTGAGAAGGTGGGCGATGAGTGGGTAATTAGTCTGAATAATGATTATATTCCAAGACTTAAGATCAATCGAACCTACAAAGAGCTAATTGCAAAAGGGATCTTAACAAGCAAAGAAAAGGAATATGTAAGGAACCAAATGCGGGCAGGGAAGTTTCTTATTAGTTCGATCGATCAAAGACAGAATACCATCGAGAGAATTACTCGAAAAATAATTGAGAGACAGGAAAGTTTTTTCGAGGAAGGAGCATCTAAACTTCGCCCAATGACCATGTCAGAAGTGGCTGATTCAATCGAGGTTCACGAAACAACCGTATCCCGTGCAATTGCAAACAAATTTGTAAAAACGCCACATGGCACATATCCCCTGAAGTATTTTTTTACACCCGGATATTCAGGAAAAGACGGCGACTCTGTTTCTAATACCAGTGTCAAAGAAATTATCGCCTCAATTGTTGAGCAGGAAGACCCGAAAAAACCTCTAAGCGATCGCAAAATTGTTGATTTACTTGCGGAAAAAGATATCAAACTGGCTCGCCGGACAGTTGCGAAGTATCGAGAGGAACTTGGCATTTCTCCAACCAACCTTCGCCGTCGTTATTGATTTTATTCCCGACTGATTAATCACTTCAGCTATGGAGGGAAAAAAAAATAACTTTTGTTATCCTTTGGTACTCGATGCCTCTACTTCAATTATTCAGTCAGGCATTGCAGATCAAAATAGTTGGAAAAATGTAGCCACTATCGAATCGACTGCTTTGGATGGAGTCTTTAAGACCCTCGCAAAGCTACTCAATGATTTAAAGATTGATGTAAGACAGGTGGATGCAATCTTTTTTTGTGCAGGACCAGGCTCAACGCTCGGGCTTCGGCTTGCTCTTACATTCGTTAAAACTTTCAGCTGGGAAATGCACGGCAAAGTTCCATTATTTTCTTACAATGCTCTGGACCTTGCCAGTCGAATGATTCAAAAACCACC
>CBFIBI010000162.1:0-3260 GCA_965660725.1 Opitutales bacterium | reverse complement strand
TATGGCTTCATCAGGAAATGTAGTAACTACAAAAAGTCTTCAAGAAATAAGATCATTCCAAAATGAAGATCATCGGATCATCAAAAAGCTCATATGGGTATATTTCATTTTACTTCTTTTTGAAGGTGCCTTACGGAAATGGTTTTTACCGAGTTTATCCCAAGGTCTGCTTATTGTTCGTGATCCCATTGCATTACTAATTTACTATATAGCTTATTCAAAAGGAATTTTTCCTTCACAAAACAAATATATTGTAAGACTGCTCCAGTGGATCATAATAGCAATTTTTCTTTCTTTTGTTATAAATCAAGCTCATCCAGCAACCATTGCATATGGGGCTAGAACCAACTTTTTGCATTTCCCGCTTATCTTTATAATGGGCCAGGTGTTAACTTACAAAGATGTAATTAATTTCGGTAAAGCTTTTTTGATTTTAGCGTTTCCTATGACTTGGATAGTTGCACAACAATTTCAGGCTGACCGTTACGATATAATGAATGTTGCTGCAGGAGGAACCGGGCACCAAATGATGACCTCAGGAGATAAAGTTCGGGCCTCTGGTACTTTCACTTTTGTTAGCGGTATAGTCTTTTATTATTGTTTTGCAGTGGCTTTTATAATTTACGGATTCTTGAACAAAAATACTTTTCCAAAATGGTTACTGTATTTAGGAACAGGAACTACTTTTCTGGCTATGGTAACTGCAGGAAGTAGATCTGTAATTGCAGAATCTCTTCAGGTAGTCGCATGCTTTGGCTTTTTGGCGTACTTCCGTCCTCAGGAATTTGGAAAGATTACTGCGTCTTTACTCATTCTATCTGCTATTGGTTTTTTTCTCTACTACCAAGTTGCCTTATTTCAAGAAGGGTTAAACTTTTTGTCATTGAGATTTGAAGAAGCCGCTAATGTTGAAGGGAACCCCATTGAAGCATATTTTAATAGGTACTGGGAAATAATTGTTTCGCCATATTACTACAGTCTTTGGACAGACACATTCGGAAATGGTCTTGGTACAGCGACTCGGGCTGGATCAGCACTAGCTGGTGGGTATGGCGGGGCCGAATTGTCTTGGTCTAGACCAGTTATGGAGAATGGATTATTGATCGGAGTACTTTTTCTAGCGTGGCGTTTTTGGATAACCAAAGACCTGCTGAAGGTTTGCCTTAAAAGAGTGAAAGAAGGTGAATACTTAGCAATTTTTATTTTCGGAGCTGCAGGTCCAATTATTTTATTTGGACTTTTAGGACAACCAACTAATCTGGGATTCGCAGCTTTCGGGAGCGGTTTATGTCTGGCTGCCGCACTAAAAAAAACATAGTGCCTTCAATTAAAAAAGTTTTATTAATTTCTAACTACCGATTAGATAAACAATACAGTATGTTGCAATTCGGAAAACTCCTCACCTCCGAGCAACTCAAAAACTTTAGCTTTGAAATACAGGAAGTTTTTCCAACCCCCCTCTTCACCAAAGTTTGCCCGATCGGAAAACTTCGAAAATGGGCAGCTTATTTCGATAAATATTTACTCTTCCCCAAAAGATTAAAAAGGGAGTTCCTTAGCCCGAAAGATCCAGTTCACTTGATCCATATCATCGACCATTCAAATGCGATCTACCTACCCAAACTAAGCAGCATAACTCAGGCAAAGAAAATCATCACCTGCCACGATTTAATTGCGATTCGCACCGCGAAGAGAGATTTTGCTCAGGCTCCCAAAACCTCAAAATCAGGCAAGCGTTTGCAAAAATGGATATCAGACTCTCTCCACCATGCAGACTACTACGCCTGCGACTCAAGGCAGACACTGAACGACCTCAACCGGTTAATCCCTTTTTCCAAAGAAAAATCCTCTTTCCTTCATCTTGGAACGGAAGCAGATTTCTCTAGGATTTCAGACAAAAAAAACCTCTCAAAAATTCTTCCATTTGACCCACATATTACCAATTTTCTTCTCCATGTGGGAAGTGCAGCTTGGTACAAAAATCGAAAAGCCGTTTTCAGTTCCTTCGTCCATGCTCACGCAAGTTTAACCGACCACAAACTGAGGCTCATTCTGGTTGGGCCAAACCCAAAAAAAGAGGAACTGGATGATCATTTGAAGAATTGGATTAAGTCTAACCCTGGGGCCATCCACTGTTTGCAGAACCTTCCCGAAAATATTTTGGGAGAGCTCTACAAATCCGCCAAGGCTCTGGTTTTCCCTTCCTTTATTGAAGGTTTTGGATGGCCGCCATTGGAAGCTGCAGTTCGAGGATGCCCAATAATTACAACCCGTACGGGAGCAATAGCGGATTTACTTGGAAACTATGCAAAATATGTTGATGCAGAAAACCAAGTATCGATCAATCAAGGGGTTTTGGAATTACTAAGATCACCTGGAGACAAGAATGATTCTGTTACTTTACCAAGCCATGAAGACTGCAGAAGGCAGTATTTCGATCTTTACGAGCAGATGATGGCAAACTAATCAGGTTCTACTTTAGTTTATGCTACTTTTTACAGCCCCGCTTCATATGCTACGAAAAACCAAGGCTTTTCAAGCCCTGCTTTTGAGTCGATTCAATCACCCTAAGCTTTATAATCTCGGATACAGTCACCGAGTTGCCTTAAGACCCTTCACTCATGCTTCCATCAGATTTAAAAAAACACATTTGGAGCCTGGTATTCGTGTATTGATTACTTGGCTCGTTCAAAAGTTGGATGAGCATAAGGATGAGGGCTGGTTTTTCGATGTGGGTGCAAATGTGGGTCTGTATGTTTGGGAAGTAGCGAAAGTATACCCGACCCAAAGTATTTTGGCCTTCGAACCAGATCCAGCAAATTTTCAACTTTTAGAAATGACCCAAAAAGAAGCGGACTTACAAAATTTCGAACTTTGTCCGGATGCTCTTAGCAATCAAACCGATGAGGTTTCTTTTTCCCAGGACCCCTTAACTTCAGCAACTGGTTGCATAAAGGGAGAAGAAAAGCCTTGGATCGAGCAATACCTAAATGGCTCCACAAACCAAATTACCGTAAATACTCGGACCATGGACTCCGAAGTGGAAAATAATAAGATACCAAGCTTAATCAAAATTGATGTGGAGGGTCATGAGGTCGAGGTCCTTGAGGGAGCAGTTAATACGCTTAGTAAAAAAAAACCGCTTGTCATTATTGAATCTTTTCCCCCCAAGCAGGAAAAAGTAATTTATCATCTTCAAGCATACGGATACAACCTAGAAGATGCCGATCGCAGAGGTCCGGTTAATTCAAAGACCAATA
>CBFIBI010000161.1:0-3267 GCA_965660725.1 Opitutales bacterium | reverse complement strand
ATGTTTGACTATGAAGATTATCTCGAGAATCCGTTTCTTCCAATTCTTGTTCAGGCAACTGATGATCATAATTTCTCTATTACCAATCACTTTGTGGTCGAAATCATCGACGAGCAACTGGAGCCTGACTTTGATTCATTCGATCCATTAATAATCGAGGAAAACAGTCCGATAGGTTCTATAGTTGGACAGTTCGAAACAATAAATGTTGAGCCTTACGAATCATTCTCATACTCAGTCCTGTCATTTGACGATAACCCTTTGGATATTCAGGATAGAATCTTCGAACTTGAAGCTCTGTCCCAGGATATTCTTAAATCTCAGGAAGAGATTGATGCATACCAAATGGAAATCATGGAACTTCAGGAAAGAATCGATTTGGTTAAATCCAACGGATTATTCTTCGTTGATCAAAACGGGTCTCTTAGAACAAACCAAATGTTTGACTATGAAGATTATCTCGAGAATCCGTTTCTTCCAATTCTTGTTCAGGCAACTGATGATCATAATTTCTCCATTACCAATCACTTTGTGGTCGAAATTACAGAAGAATCATTTAAGCCGATCAATCATCTTCCTGCAATTGTTCTCACATCGGAACCAATCGAATTTAATGAATTAAGTTATTTATTAAAGGGAGAAGTTCTTGCAGATGGAGGTTCTTTTATTCAAGAAACTGGCTTCTTGATAAGCAAAAGTATCAGCTTTTCTGACCCAATTCGTGTAACGGCATTTACCGATCCATTGACTGGTACATTTTCTGCCGAATTCATGAATTTTGAACCCGGAGCCATGTACTACTATCGTGGATATGCATTTAATGATTTTGGTGAGTCTAAAGGCTCAATTAGAAAGTTTAGAACTCCTGAAATTTTGGATCCTGATGCTTGGTGGAGAATGATGCCTGAAGTGGGTGGCGGTTGGAGAAACTCCGAATGGTTTGGAGCCTTTCTTCTCTACCCTAACCTAGACTGGATATATCACTCAGACTTAGGCTGGATTTATGTAGTAAAGGACCAAGACAATGGACTTTGGATATGGCATTCCCTTCATGGATGGTTATGGACTCTTGATAATATTTGGCCTTTTCTATACTCGAACGAGACATCCAATTGGATCTATTTCATGAAAAGAATCAATGGACAATCAATATTCTACGATTACGAAACCGGCCAATATCTAATTGATTTTAAATTATCTTCTGACCTTTAATATCCAAAATTGCACAGCATGGAATTACGACATGCATAGGAATTTGGAATGAAAAATAATGTAAATGCTATTGTATCAATCAGTTCTCTGACCTTATTTGCATTTTCGATTTCCGTGCTGATTTGCTCTCCCTGCAATGGAGAACTCAAAAATCATAACATTCCAAGGATTGAAATTACCCCAAATATTTGGGGTGGTGCAAGAGTTACTGACATCCACAAAGTTTTAGAGTCTGCTGCGCGTCAGATCACTCCTCACATTTGGCAAAAAAATCTAAACACTATTCAAGTTGACAGATCACAAATTGGTCCGATTGTGCTCTACAAACGTGGAGCAAATGGAGAATACCTTGTTCGATTAAATACCAGGAAGACTTTTTGGTCGCAATATGCATTCCAGTTTGCACATGAATTAGGGCACATTATTTGCGGATACAAAAAAGGGGATTCATCCAACATGTGGTTTGAGGAAAGTATATGCGAAACAGCTTCCCTTTATGCACTGATAAACATGACAGATGAATGGAATAAGAAGCCACCCTACCCGATCTGGAAATCTTATGCTAAGGAATTTGCAAAATATGCACAAAACAGAATAAAAAAATACCCCTGGCCCAAAAACCAATCCATTGGGGATTGGTTCAAAGAGAATAAAGATAATTTAATTAACGAGCCAGTAAATCGAGGACGTAATGTACAGCTTGCTACGAGACTGCTTCCGCTATTTGAGGAAAATCCAACTCGCTGGGAGGCTTGTGCTTTTATAAATATAAAAAAAGCGAATAAAAAGAAGAGCTTTTCAACATATTTACATGATTGGAAAAAAAGTTGTAAAACAACCGAGCAAATAAAATTTGTAGAAAAAATGACACGACTTTTCGAAGTTGAAATTAAATGAATTCTTACAATGGTAAGTTAAAATTTAGCCCAAAAGATATCCGGTACCATCAGATTACGCCCTTGGTCGTCGAACTTTGTACCAATCTCTCGTAAATTTGATAAATTTCGGGCCACCTTCATTCCTGATTTAATGTTTCCTGGCGTAAACACTAATCGCGTAAGATTCAATCCACGCAAAGGAGATAAATCTGTAACTAAAGTCTCACCAATGTGTAATCGTTGAATAACGGGTAATTTACGAATAAAAGAAAGGTCATCTACTAATGTACGATGAACCGTTAAGCTAACCAAAGGCAAACCTGCCAAAGGGGAAAGGTCTGAAACAGGCGACTCCGTTAACCATAACTGCCTTAAGTTAGTACTGGATAAAGCTGATATATTGTTAATCTGCGTTCCAACCGCATACAAATTTTCCAAAGGTTGCCCTTCCAATCCGCTCAAGGATTGAATCGGGCTTCCATTGAGCCTCAACTCAATAAGTTTCGCCTCTTTTAAGTTTTCCAAACTCACAATATTAGTGTTTTCTAAAAATAGCCGAGTCAAGGGCATCCCGCGAAGGTGCCGAATTTCTCGTACGGGATTTCCACTTAGATCCAAGGCTTCTAGTTTCAGACCACGTAAAGGGGATAGATCCCTCAGGCTACAGTTCGGAAACTCAGCGGCAAAAATACGGCCATTTTCTTGATGAATCTTTCCCTGACCACGATAGCTAGGATTCGCTTTGACCAATATTTTTTGTAACTTATCAACCGAATCACTTCCTGTGCTTCCAAAGCTTTTATTTTGAAATTCTGAAGAAATTTCAGCACTCAATGTCTTTGATTCATTTGTTGTAACTTCAGAATTATTAATAATCTTTTTAACAGACTTATTAGAATCGTAGTTATCCTGAGACGATTTTTTATCGACTTCAGAGAACTGCTTCTCGTGCTCACAACTCAACAAAGAGCTTATCAATAAAATTACAGCTATTGGCTTCATCATTTGAATATGAAGAATATTGTATAATTACACTAGACCAAAAAGAAAGGGAGCAAAAAGCTTTTATGACAGAGGAAGGCTCGACCCAAGATACCTCGAAGAAAAAGACACATTCTCCAGTAAACTTCTTACCAAAAAAATATCAAGGAATTGATCGATTTAAAAGGCGATGGTT
>CBFIBI010000160.1:0-3276 GCA_965660725.1 Opitutales bacterium | reverse complement strand
TATGCCCATAAGTCCACGATTACGGATTCCGTAGGTCAGTAACAAGCATTTATCGGAAAGGAAAGTCAAATCTGCAGGGTGTTGCATGGGCAGGGTAAGAGGAAATTTTTCTTTCCACCTTTTTCCAGTCTTACTTAGCTCACAGAGTTTTACATGATGGTCAATGTGAGTTCGGGTTGCGGCCAACAACCGCCCTTCTCCCAGATTACATAATGTGGCTTCATTCGAATCATCGGAACCAAATTTTGTCCTCCGCGTCCAAGTTTTTCCGTCATCTTCAGATAACACCATCCAAGATTCACTTGGATTCCCAAGCCCTTGAGAACGATAGCATGAATAAACTAATTCATTTAAACCAAGTTTAATAATTCTTCCGTAAGGAATAGTTGATTCAATTCCTTTGGGAACTAAAGGATTTGGTTCGGATTTCCAAGACTTACCACGATCGTTTGACCTCGATAACCAATGACCTGAAAATCCGACGAATTTTTCATCTTGAACAAAAAATCCGCTACTAAAGCAAAGAATGTCACCGTTATGGGCAAGTCCAACTGCCAAATGCATCCGATTTCCACCTTTTGGTCTTTTGGCTACAGTTGAAAGTTTTTTCCAATTTTGGCCTTTGCGATCACTGATAGAACAGACCAAGTCCCCCTCCATTAGTCCATGGCTTGGGGAATTAAAATAAGTACAGAGAACTTGACCATTCTTTAGTTTGGTCAGATTTGGCCACCCACATACATTCGTTGCAATAACTACTAATTTGCTCATGATATATTTTAAGATACCGAGCATTCACGGAGTCAATCCATAACAATTACTTACTTGTCTCAATACTTTTCAAAGATACAATAATTCCATATTTGACAGTGACGCCATTCTTGGAATTCTATACTCGTGAGACAAAAATTGTATAACCTAATCATACTTTCACTTAGCTTCATTCAGCTAAGTGCGTTTGATCAGGCTGAGTTTTTTGAATCCCGCATACGACCGGTACTTGCAGAAAACTGTTACGAATGCCACAACAGTATTAAAGAAGCAAAATCTGGCTTAGTATTGGACTATAAGAATGGAATTATTAAGGGCGGTAAACGTGGGCCTGCAATTTCATTAACCAACCCTAAATCAAGTCTTCTTCTTCGGGTCATGAAACATGAGATAAGTAACCTGAAAATGCCGAAGGGCGGACCAAAGATAACAGATAAAATCATAAAGGATTTTGAAAGTTGGATATCTGCAGGAGCCTTTGACCCAAGAGATAAACCGCCTACCGCAGATCAATTTGCACAAGAGACTTCATGGGAAAAAATTCGTGAAAAAAGGAAAGAATGGTGGAGCTTTCAGCCTATAAAAAAACAGAGGGTTCCGTCTGGCTTGGACAGTAAAATTGATCACCCCGTCGATAACTTCCTTAAAGATAAAATGAAAGCAGTTGGCCTTTCTCAAAATAAACCGGCGGATTCAAACACTATTTTACGCCGACTTACTTTTTCCTTAACTGGACTTCCTCCATCCATTAAACAGCAAGACATATTTAGCGAGCTTGTAAACAACGGATTAGACCAAGCTGTCGCTGAATTCTCTGATGTTCTTTTAAGCAGTCCTCATTTTGGTGAAAGATGGGCGAGGCACTGGATGGACTGGGTACGCTATGCAGATTCTCACGGCAGTGAGGGTGATCCACAAATCCCCAATGCCTATCGATACAGAAATTATTTAATACGTGCTCTAAATACCGATGTAGCCTATGATCAATTGGTAAAAGAACACATAGCTGGAGATCTACTTGATAATCCGCGCATAGACAAAAAACTTGGCATCAATGAATCTGCAATTGGTACCTCACATCTTCGCTTTGTTCTGCACGGTTTTGCTCCAACAGACGCGTTGGATGAGCATGTTCGATTTACTGATGATCAAATCGATGCTGTTACCAAAACTTTTTTAGGACTAACAGTTTCCTGTGCAAGATGTCATCATCATAAGTTCGATGCCATCAGTCATGATGATTACTATGCTTTGTTTGGTATCTTTTCCAATGGAAGACCTGCCCAAAGGGTAATCAATGATCCAGCCAATTTATCTATACTTGATAATGATTTAGCAACACTAAAAGTTGAAATTAAAAATGTCATATCTAAACATTGGCTGTCC
The DNA here is from genome assembly GCA_965660725.1 of Opitutales bacterium. Lineage (GTDB taxonomy): Bacteria > Verrucomicrobiota > Verrucomicrobiia > Opitutales > Seribacteraceae > Seribacter. Next base: position 1,119 of record CBFIBI010000160.1, on the reverse strand, counting down.
ACAGATTTTATTTCGAAAATTCTTGAAAGGAAACAGAACGAACTAACAAAAGACCCGCACGATTTTCTTATGGTATGGGACAAATTACATTCACTTGATGATAAAAACCTCAACACCCAATGGAAAAAACTTGAAGTAGAAGTGAATCAGAGCAAAAACCGTCTAAAAGCTTTTGCTAATACAGATTATCCTAAAGCATGGAAAATGAGTGATCTTTACACTTATAATTCTTGGAAAAAAAGCGGTACGGGCTTGAAAGAGAATAATGCTAATGCTGGAGCATTTACCATTACCTTAAAAGGAAATAAAATTCTTGAACATATTTATCCAGCTGGAGTTTATACCCACCTTTTAAGTACTAAAGAGAACGGAACCCTTTCTTCTCCAAGGTTTGAATTTAATGATGGAAATCTGTGGCTTCGTGTAATTGGAGACAAAGACTCTTCCTTCCGTTATTCAGTATGGAATTATCCTAGAAGAGGCACTGTTTATCCCAAGTCATCACCAGAACCCTCCTCTTTAAAGTGGTATAGTTTTAAAACGAATTATTGGGCAGGCGAAACTGGATACATTGAAATTACCACCAATCGGGATCAACCTGTAGAATCCGGGAACACCGAACGGTCATGGTTTGGAATAACGGACGCAATACAAACAAAACCAGGACAACCTATCCCACGGAATGAAATGGCAGAGGTGCTTTCTTCCTTATTTTCAAAGCCGATCGAGAAAATCAATCGGGCAAGTCTCGCACAAAGGTATTCAGAGGTGATTAAAGAAAGCATCGAAGCTTGGACATCAAATACAATATCGAACGAACAATCTCTCATTCTTTTATCCCTCCTTAAACATGATCTGCTGCCCAATAATTTAAAGCAAATTCAATCTGCTCGAAAACCGTTAGAAAAATACAGAGAACTCGAAGCTAAGGTACTCGTACCTAAGTTAACTCCGGGAATTATAGATGGAGAACCTTTTGACCAAGCACTTTTTGAAAGAGGAAATCATAAAAAACCTGCCCACAAAGTTCCCAGACGTTTTCTTGAAGCCATAGACGAAACCCCCTACCCCAAAAACACATCCGGAAGACTTGAGCTTGCTACTGATCTTCTTCGCGAG
>CBFIBI010000159.1:0-3434 GCA_965660725.1 Opitutales bacterium | reverse complement strand
CGTGCCAATCCGCTGTCCACTCCCGCACGTTTCCATGCATATCAAAAAAGCCCCAAGGATTCGCAGCATAGCTTTCTACATCACTCGTTTGTCCTATATTGCTGTTATAATTGGCGTTGCTCGTGGCAATTGTATCCCCCCACGAGTATGTCGTGGTCGTGCCTGCACGACAGGCATACTCCCACTGTGCTTCTGTGGGTAAGACATAGCCCCAACCATACGGTAGGGTATCTGCCTCTTGATCATTGAGTCGGGTAAGAAAAACTTGAATATCCTCCCATGAAACTTGCTCCACAGGGCGGTTCGGATTATTCGACCAATTTGAAGGCGTGGCACTAAGCCCATTCGTATTCCCCGTCATCACAGCTTGGTATTGGGCCTGTGTCACTTCATATTTACCTAGATAAAGACCTTTTGTAAGAGTTACATCATGCACAGGCTCTGCAACCCCAACCTGCCCTCTCGTAAAAGTTCCCGGTTCCACCCAGATCATTTCCAAATTCACCGAACTATTTAGATCTACGAGATGGTTGGGTTGAGAGGGTTCGTAAATGTCAGTTAGTGAAACCGTAAAGTTACCTTCGACGGATGCATTAAACTCATCCTTGGCATGCACCCGAATGGAATAAGTCGAGGCGTTGGATTCGTAATCAAAAGTGATCGCGGTCATGAGGGTACCGTTCGTATCTAGGGTGAAGAGGGAATTGTTTCCGTCACCTGCCCCGCTGACCAATTGGTAGGTCAAGGTGGAATTAATGTCCGGATCAGTGGCATTAAATTCGCCAACGACGGTGCCGATGGGCTGGTTTTCGGCAATGGCGAGAGGTGCAGTTGAAGCTAAGTTGTTTGGGAAACTATTAAGCTGTTTGAAAGAAAGACGAAAACCAGTATTTGTACTCCGATGTGTAGAAGAACGATTTAGACGAGCCGCTGACTTCAAATAACCAGCAACAAGGAACCAGGAGCCACCTCGGTCTACCCGTTCCGAACCTGTTAATGGCCCTTGTGGATCAATCTGAGAACCTCCGGCGTAAGAAGATACATACCAATTCGAAGTCCATTCTCTAACATTTCCATGCATGTCAAAAAAGCCCCATGGATTTGCGGAATACTGCCCGACCTGCCTTTCCAGTGAATAACCACTTGCCTGGAAATTAGCATTCAATGTTGATATGTTATCACCCCATGAATAATCTGTTCCTGTTCCAGCTCGACATGCATACTCCCATTCAGCTTCAGTTGGTAAAGCGTAAACCCACCCATTTGGTAACTTATCCGACTGTGAATCATTCAAACGATCAAGAAAAACTTGGATATCATCCCAAGATGCTCTCACAACAGGATGATTAGGATTATTTTTTATTACACTTGGCGTCGTACTCAAATTTTGGTCATTACCAATCATCACGGCCTCATACTGAGCCTGCGTAACCTCGTATTTACCCAAATAAAATCCCTTTGTCAGTGTAACATTGTGCTCAGGTGAGGAATTAGAAATATCGCTAGCCCCCATAATAAAGCTCCCCGGTTCCACCCAGATCATTTCCAGGTTTACCGTAGAGTTGAGGTCCACAGTATGGTTGGGCAGGGAAGGTTCGTAAAAAATATCGGTCAACATCACCGTAAAGTTTCCTTCCACCGTGGCGTTGTGTTCATCTTTGGCTTGCACCCGGATAGAATAAGTCGAAGCGTTGGATTCGTAATCGAAAGTGGTTGCAGTTTTAAGAGTGCCATTGGTCTCGAGGGTGAAAAGGGAATTGTTGCCGTCCCCTGGCCCGCTCACCATGTGGTAGGTCAAGTGGGGTTTCCATCTTCCAGTTCTCAAATTATTGAATCCGTAAGCTGGCCATTCTGCATCTGAAGCGAGAAGGGCGGAACCCTGAACACAATAGAATTTATGATCCTGCGAACCTAGTAAAATTTTTCCGCTGGACGATATACACGGAGATGAAACACTAAAGTTAGTCCCTACCTGTAGATCCCAGTTTTTGAGCCCAGTGGAACCGTTTATGGAGTATAATTTGCCATCCATGTCGCCAAAATAAACACTATTATCTGCAGCAATAGTGGGTACATTTCGAATTCCCGATGAGGCGGTATTAAATTGCCATTTTAAAGAACCGTTTTCGATGTTAATGGCTAGTAACTTCCCTGAACTGGTAGCTACAAAAAGTGTGTTTTGATAGCCTATTGTGACCGGACTGGTAATTTGGGATTGAGCACTATACGACCATACCTGCGTACCATCAGTTGGTCGTAAGCAATAAACCTTTGAATCATGACATCCAAAATAAATATTTCCATTTTTACCTATTGCTGGAGAAGACCAGATTTTTGGACCAGTCGGAAAATCCCAAACTTTTAATCCGTTAGAAGAATTAATGGCATACAATTTTGCAGATGAACCATTATTTCCAAAATACAAAATACCCGTCTCAGAAATAGCCGCTTTGGTATGAATCTGAGCTCCGGTGTCAAATTCCCAAAGTTTCGATCCATCTGTGCATCTCAAAGCATAAAATTTGTTATCGCATGAACCCACATATAGGGTTCCATTTTCATCCAAAGTAGGAGATGCGACGACTTTTGCCCCAGTCAAAAACTCCCAAAGTTTATTTCCCAAAAAGTCAAAGGCATAAACCTTTCCATCTTCACTTCCCACATAGACTTTATTATCCGGCCCTACTACCGGTTTACAAAAAGGAAGACTTCCGGAAAATTCCCACACTTTCTGACCAGTTTCTGATCTTAGAGCATAAAATTTATTATCTTTCGATCCAAAGAAAACCAATCCATTACTTGCCAAGGCAGGCTTCGACCAAATTGCTCCTCCTGTTTGAAATTCCCAAATCTTTGTACCTAGACCTTGAGTGAACCTCTTATTTAAATCCGGATCGGTTGCGTTGAATTCACCCAAAATCGTACCAATCGGTTGGTTCTCCGCGATGGTCAGAGGAGAAGTTGAATTAAGGTCAGTTGGAGGTGAATTCAAAGAATTTATTTGAATTATACATCTGTAAGTTGCAGTAATTCCGGTCGATGTATCCAATGCCTGCCAATCAAAGCTGTCATTTCCTACTTGGAAGTAATTCGGTGTATAAATATAAGAATTACCTACTGTCGTATTCAGAGTACCTTTTAAAGGATTTGCAGTAACAGAGTGACCACTGAGAATTTGTCCTTCATGACTTAAAACTGGAAGGTTAATATTTACAGAAGCGTTATTACCTAATGTTCTTTCATTAACCTGAAATATGGAATTTGGATGAGTGTTCTGACTGTAAAGGGAAAAAGAAAACACCCAACAAACACCAAAAATCAGGACGATCAGGAGGCAAGCCGCGGTGCGGTTTAGAATGCCTGCCAGTGTGCCCGTTTTCATGTTCTAGTTTTGAGTACCCAGGCTCTGTTTGGTCTGTTGGATCCAACGTTCG
>CBFIBI010000158.1:0-3441 GCA_965660725.1 Opitutales bacterium | reverse complement strand
TCAAATTGAACAATTTTGTATCAAAAATAAAATAAGTTTTTACAGAGGTTCTGAGGAAGATGTGCTAAGAAGAATTTCTTCCTTAATCAAGGACTTTAAAATTAATTTGCATTTAGAATTTTGCGGAGATACGCCTTTAAGCGACCCACAAATAATTGACGAATTCATTGGATATTATTTCAAAAATCAAAAAAATGCTGATTTTGTTACCAGTGCACCTAAAACAACATATCCAGCTGGTTTTGAGATAAGCTTATACCCTAGCAATGTTTTGATGGAGGTCGACGAAAGAGTCTGCTCCGATGACCCGTTGCGGGAACATGTGGGTTATAATATTACCCGTTTTCCAAAGCTATTTCGAACTCATATTTTGGAAGCCCCCGAACGGTTTTCATCCCCAGAAACATATATCGAGGTAGATACTGTCGATGATCTGAATTTAATTAGGCAAATAGTTGGTTATTTTTTAGCAATAGGAAAAGAGCACTTTGGATTAGCAGAAATTTTGACCTTTCTAAAAAACCATCCGGAACTAACAGAAATCAACAAGAATGTCCAAAGACGCTGGAAAACACTTTATTCATAATCTATGCTAAAGGCACTGATTGTTGGTTGTGGCAAAATTGCCGGAGGCAATGCCAATGAACTAACTTCGCATGCTGGTGCCATTAAAAAAGAAAAAAGGATTACACTTATTGGTTGCGTAGATATCATTTCCGAAAAAGCCGAGGTATTCTCCAAAAAGTATAAATGTAATCCCTACAGCGATTTACAATCTGCACTAGAACAATCACACCCAGATTTTATCTCGATATGTTCACCTGACTCATCACATTTTAAAATTGCTGAGGAAATTCTTGAATCAACGAATTGCCCAAGATTATTATTCATAGAAAAACCAGTTTGCTTAGATCCAACAGAGTATCAAAAGCTAAAAAAGCTAGCATCACAAAAAGGAGTGATTATAGTTGTGAATCACACTCGTAGATTTAATCATCAGTTTTCTGCTTTAAAGGAGTTTCTCCACTCGGGTGAAATTGGTTCTCCTATTCGCGTTAATGCTACTTACTACTCTGGTTTATTCCACAATGGTTCTCATGTTATGGATACAATAAGCTATTTACTCGATGACCATATCAATTGGACTATGGTTCCAAAAGCTTTAGCTAGCCCGTATGAAGCAGACCCTACCTTTGAATTAAGAGGTAAAATGAATAATTCTGGTGCTGAAGTTGTAATCTCAGCAATAGATGAAACTTATTATCAATTATTTGAATTTGATTTTTGGCATGAAAATGGACGTCTTCAAATTGAGGATTTTGGAGACAAGTTCCGTTTGCATAAGCAAGTTACAAATGAGATTTACGAGCGTGTACTAAAAGAATTTAATCTCAAACTCCCACGCAATGAAAAAACTGAAATGCAAATCGCAATTTATAGAATTTGCAACTTCCTCGAAGATAATAATTTAACACATTTAGATAATGTCACCCTTTGTAGTTTTGAGTCTACTATGAAAATGCTATGGCAAGCAAAAGATCTGTACTTAAGGCAAAACACATGAATAAACTGAATCTAAGCAATAAAAAGCTCGCCGTAAACGGTGGAAAAGCAACACGTACAAAAGTGTGGTTGGATAATTTCACCATTGGACATGAAGAAAAGAATGCAGTTCTGCGTGCAATGGATTCGGGCTATCTATCTCTATTCGAAGGTTCGAACACCCCAGACAAACCATTCTCATTTAAAGGAGGGCCTGAAGTTCTCTCCCTTGAAGAAGAATGGTGTTCATTTTACGGATCCAAACATTCGATTTCGCTTAACAGCGCAACCTCAGGGCTCTATGCGGCGATTGGAGCTTTGGGGATTGGTTATGGTGATGAAATCATTGTTTCTCCATTCACGATGACGGCCTGTGCCATGGCACCTTTAATTTATGGTGCGATTCCAGTTTTTGCTGATGTTGATCCTGAAACCGGATGCCTAGATCCAAGCTCAATTGAAAAGAAAATTTCTCCTCAAACAAAGGGAATTCTAGTGGTCCATCAATTTGGTTTTCCCGCAGAAATGGATCGAATCATGAGTCTTGCTCGCAAACATGATCTCAAAGTCATTGAAGATTGTGCTCAATCTCATGGTGCAAAATACAAAGGTCAGTTCACAGGTACTATTGGAGATATTGGAGTGTTCAGCTTGAACGTTAACAAAACCATTCAGTCCGGAGAAGGTGGGGTATGCATCACTGATGATTCAGATTTAGCCTACCGCTTACAACTAATCCGGAATCACGGTGAGGCAGTAGTGGAATCTGCAGAATATGAAAATATTTTAAACATTGCAGGTTTTAACTACAGGATGACTGAGACTAGTGCAGCAATTGCTCGAGAACAGCTCAAAAAGCTTCCGATGCTTAATAATCAAAGATTAGAATTGGTAGAACAGCTAAAGGAAGGCTTAAAACCCTTTGATTTTTTGCGCCCTATGCAGGGCCCTTCCTCATGTAAAGCATGTACATGTAGCAATCAGAATAGATGCCACAGCACATACTATGTTTTTCCTATTCGCTATTTCCCTACGAAAGCTGGCGTAACGAGAAATCAATTTATAAAATCTTTGAATGCGGAAGGAATGAAGTTTTATCAGGGTTATACAAGACCATTATATCTCCAGCCTGTTTATCAAAAACAACTATTGTTTAAGCATGGCTATCCGTTTTCTGCCCCAGTAAATAGAAAATGTACCAAAGATTATAAAAAAGGAATCTGTCCTACTGCTGAGAAATTACATTTTGAGGAAATAGTTATAAACGAACATATTCGATTTCCACATTCGCAAAGCGACATGGTTGATATCATTAAATCAATATCTAAGATATGTTCAACTTAGCTTCGTTATATTTTGAAAAAAGAATTTAGAACCATAATTCATTCGGACATTAGAATAACTGAATTTCAAGAGAATCATATCTCTCAAGAATACATTGGGTGGTTGAATGACAAGGAAGTTGTCAGGTATTCGGAACAGAGACACCTTCAGCATAACTATGAGAGTTGCTATGAATATTTCATTAAGAATAAATCCTGCAACTGCTATTTTTTGGCTATAGAAGTTCGAGAAGACCAACAATGGAAGCATATAGGTAATTTGGGGGCACAAGTTGACCAAAAGAACAAAATCGCAGATTTATCAATAATTATTGGTGATAAAAAAAACTGGAATAAAGGATTGGGTACTATTTCGTGGTCGATGGCTTCTCTTTCTTTGATAAATCTTTTAAACCTTCGACTTGTTACCGCAGGCACAATGCTAATAAACAAGCCAATGTTATCAATATTCAGAAAAAGCGGAATGCAAATTGAAGCAACTTTGCCGAATCGGTTTTTATTTGAAGGTGATGAAGTGGACTTAATTATTGCTTCGGGTGACAGAAAAACTTTCGAC
>CBFIBI010000157.1:0-3446 GCA_965660725.1 Opitutales bacterium | reverse complement strand
AGCAGCTAATTTTTCAACCATGGCTAAACTTTAGGAATAATTTTACAAAAACTCTCTTTATCAATGAAAACAAAATTGAAAATAAAAATATCCATCGTACTTGCGGCATCAATTCTTCTGAACATATTCCTAATATGGGAGGTTTTTCGTCTTAGAAATATAATAAATAAATATACAAAAGAATTGGATCACTCAACCGAAACGGTTAGCAACAAATTTATGTTATGAATTACCCATTTTTGAAATCAGTTTGCAATTTCCCAAAACTCGACTTCGCCCCACAAATGCCCCCAACCTTGAAATTTGGGAGATATACGAAAATATCTAGCGTTTACTGCTCGCAAATCTAATTCGGCCCAGGCTCCCTTCCCTTTTTCAGTCACAAAACCCTCGTACTCATTAAATTGTAGAAATTGATTCCCATCTTTACTAACCTCAACTTTCACTTCAACTAATTCATCTGCTCGGTCTGTGGGTTGAAAATAAATCCTGATAACCCCAATTCTTTTATCCGCCCCGAGGTCAAATGTAAGGATTGGATCAACCTTAAACCAAGCAGTCCATGTCGAACGCCAACCATCTTTCGGCAATTTTCCATCCATAAGCAACTGAACATTCAACCTTCCGGCATCCATGGTTGGATTCTTATTGGAACGAACATCCACAATCGGAGAGAGACTGAATTTCCGCGAATCACCTTTCCGATCACGAGATTGAGAAAAAACGAATGTTCCCATCCCTAAAAGTAATATTGCAGTTGAGAAATGAACTAAATTCCTTTTCATATTATTGTTGTGATCGAATAGAATGCTTCATGCAAGTTTGATTAATAAATATCCTCTAAAATTTTCCCATCTAAATATAAATCTGCCCAAACCCAAAACCCATTTTGACCTCTTTCAAGATTTCTTATTTCTATTTCATTTGCCTCTTTTAATAAAATCTTGAACTTGTGCCATTGCCTAAATGCAAGTTGTGATATGGAGGGATCCTCTGATTCAATTGATTCAACTCTAAGACCCCTAACTTTTATCGTTAAAGAATCACCAAATATTGGATTTACGCCACCTACATTTGCGATGAAAGTATTCCCATTCAGAGTTTCTTTAATGTCTTTTTTTGAATCTAAATAAAATCTTTCTTGATAATGCTTCTGGATAAAGTCATTTTTTGATGAACAGGATGTCAAAATAGAAAGAATAAGAATTACCAAGCAAAACTTCATGCCCCCACTAAGTGAAGGTAGTACTTTTAAGTCAATCCCAGGCTCTCGAAATTTATAATTTCTTATTAACCATCCAATGACATCCCGATTCCTCAGCTATGTTCATAAACATCCTCTCGGCCTTATTTAAAGTCCTACCTTTTCTCACTGAAACGCCCCAAGTCCGAGGTAATTTTTTCTTTCCCAGTTGAAGGCTAACGAGTTCTCCTTTTTGAACATCCTCTTCGACCGCCCAATCAGCAAGAATGCCAATCCCCATACCTACCTTGATAAGTTCTTTACTTGCTTCAGGACTGCCAATCTCCATAGAAGAAGAAATTCGAACCCCTAAGCGGTCAAGGTAATCACTCAGAATACGAAATGTATAACTTTCGCGATTATAAAGGATAAAGTTTTCAGAACCTGATTTCTCCCAATTAATCTCTCCCGCTTTACTCCATGGATGGGTAGGTGGAATTACCATTCTAAGTTCATCATTAAAACATGGTACAAAATCTACCTCAGGCACATTTATTGGAGAAAGAGTAATAGCTAAGTCAATTTTACCTTCTCCTAAAAGCTCGAGGCATCTAGGTGTATCTTCACAATGTACCTCGAATCGACAAAATGACTGAGTCTCATTAAATTCTTTGATAATAGATGGCAAAAGAAACCTACATGCCTGAGCACTAGCACCAAGACGAATACGACCCGTGCCAAATTTTTCAAAACCGTCTAACTCACTTCTGACCTTCTCCATTTCATCTAAGAAAGGGCGGACAAAATCAAGCAGTCGATCACCCGCTTCTGTCAATGTTACTTTTTTCCCCTGCCTCCGAAGTAAGCGGCACCCAGCTTCATCCTCTAAGTTTTTCATGGAATGACTAACTGCGGATTGAGTCAAAAAGAGATGTTTTGCAGTTTTGGTGAAACTACCTGTTCGGCAAAGCATATCAAAGGCTTCGAGTTGCCTAGTATCAAAAGGTCTTATTCTTTTCATGCAAAGTACTTTAGCAAATCATGAACCAAATCAATAATTTTATAATTTCTGTATATTTACTGACAGAAAAAGTTTATATTCTCGCTTGTATGAAAGGGAAGAAACACTTAGCCTTTAAGCATGCGAAGGTTATTTAAGTTTGCTTTAATACTACCCTTTTTGCTTCTTTTAGCTAACAAAGGTGTTGCCCAACTTCATCCGATGACTGCATTGGGCCGGGAAGTGTACAATTCCTTCCGTTTTTCTAATTTTGACTCGTTTATTCAACGCTCTGTTTTCTCTTTAGAAGAGAATGAATTTAAAGGATTTCTCAGAAACATTAGAAACAAATCAATGAGAAATGAATTAATTTACCTGCATAAGCAGGAATTTCCTGAAGGAGCGACTTTCTCCCAAAAATGGGAAATCGCTTTTGAACATCAATGGAGAAATCAACTCCGGCACCTTGCACAACATACTCCAAAACAAATTCAGGCAGAAACTTTTTTTCCGATTCTAAGAGAAATAAAGGAGTATGGAATTCAATGGAAAACCACAAAGCTACTAGGCATCGAAGTACTTCTTCCTGTTGACTGGAAAAACGGCAGGTTCGAAATTAAAGGGGACTTGGACTTAGATGCAAACAACAGTGATGATCGGTCCCTTATTCTAGATCGTGGCTTAAGCTATCGGTTAACCCTAAGTAAAAATACTTACGGGAGGACTTTTATGATTGGCACAGACCCAGAAAATTCCGATCTAAAATATGAACCAGGAATCATTGGTAATGGTTCTGGCCAAGCGGATTTAGTTCTGAAATTTGACTCAACAACACCTTCTGAACTCTTCTACTTTTGCCCTGACCAAAGAGGAGCTGGCGGTCCTATTTTAATAAAAGATCTCGATGATATGAATAAGCCTAACCAAAGATTGGACCTGTTGCTTACTTTTTCCTTCGATCAGCCAGCCCGTGCTTTTCAAATTTTAGTTAGCGAAGCTCTTTATTCACCAAGAGGTCCAATTTTCTCCCAACGCCCTAAATTCCTTGGTGAGGTCTCTCTACCAAGGGGTCTTTCATTCTAAAAGATTCAAATATCGAATTGTTATTCTAGTAGAATTTCAATCAATTCACCATTTTTATATCGAGAGACTTTTTGTAATTTTCCCTGCTCATTCCATCTTTTGAATATTCCGTTTGCACGGCCATCGAACCATTGACTTTCATCTTTGATGTTTCCGTTTGGCCACCAAAATCTTTCCATA
>CBFIBI010000156.1:0-3458 GCA_965660725.1 Opitutales bacterium | reverse complement strand
CCCATCTGTTTGAATTAGACCAAGCTAGCATTTCTTGGTTGCTTGATTGATTATCCAATTTTCTTAATCCCAACATCAGTCCATCTTTAAGTTCGGACATGATCAAATCGATATTATCTGCTACCGTTCTAGCCCGGATTGCCAACGAATCCTCTGCTGCCTGTTCAGCATACTCTGCCATCTCGCGGGACTGCCTAGCCATTTCATGATAGAGCTTTGCCCTACTTGTCGCTTCCTGCGCCATTACACGGGAATGCTCGGCATTTGATCGAATCCGACTGCCTTCCTTCTGCAATAGAAGAAAGGCAAGGATTCCTACCGAAAATGTGGCCACGACCAAGAGCCCCAACCAGATGACAAAACGATTTGAACGCATTTACTATTATCCTGATAAACTAAACCACTAATGGCAAGCCACAGCTCGTAAGCTTAATTCTCAGATTTTGAAATTACTTTCTGCTGAGACTGCACCTGATAATTAGCAGATCTCCACGCCTTCCGGTTTTCATTGCTTAAACCCTCAGCTTGATCAAGTTCTTCAACTTCATCAAGGAACTGGTCATTTTTTTGGTCAATGGAGGAACTTGCCCAAACTCTGTTTTGGGCTTCGATCTTAAAATTTAGTTTCTTAAGTTCACGAACCGCTTCCTCATGCCTTCCCTCGTCCGCCAGTTGAATGGCTTGATCTTTAGCTTCAGCCACCTGGTTGTCCACATAGGCCACAATAACATCTTCATTCACTGATTCGTTGACGACTTTCTCATCCTTACTGAAACTACACCCAATTTTCGTTTTTCGGGACTGTCTTTTTTCGTCTTGAGCGGAATTAAAGCTGACGGATACATTCGCCAAGCTAATGCTTTGGTCATGATAACCTTGGGGTACTTCGACCTCCAATAGTGCAAACTTATCCTGCCCACCATACAGATGCTTAATTTCAATCTCCACTTCATTTCCTTGGATTTTCCCGTCTCTACCGATCAAACGAATGGGCCGTGCCTTTCCTTGTAACTCAATTCGAATCACTGCATTCCGTGCAACCACACTGAGAGCGTCCCCTATCTCCGCATCAAATATACCTGAGAGTTCACTGCTTGTTTCTGCAAAATAAAGGTTCCCCTGCCCTTCTTTGGCCAGGCCCGCCATCAAGTCCTCATTATATCCTCCGCCTAAGCCTATAGTGCTCACGGATATATCTTCCTTCACAAAAGCCCGCCCCAGTCTTACCAAATCAGCGGTTGATGAGGGTCCCTGATTGGCAAGTCCATCCGAAAGCAGGATGATTCGATTGAAATATTCTTTGCTCAAATTTTTTCTCAGTTCTGCAGCTCCCTGATTTACCCCGGCGTAAAGAGCCGTTCCTCCACCCGCTCGCAGACCTCGTATAATATTTTCAAGCTTGCTGACATTTCCAGCCTTCTGTGCGGGAGCAACAGAATCAGCCTGGTTGGAATAAGCTACAATAGACACCACATCCTTGGTTCCCAAACGTCGAATCGCCTGAACAGCCGCCTCTTTTGCCTGTGCAATTTTTTCACCGCTCATTGATCCGGATTTATCAAGAACCAAAGCAACATTAACCGATGGTCTGTTGGCTGCATCCCGAATAATTTCTTTCGGTTCAAGACAGACTTTGATCACTGCCTTTCCTTTTTTACCGGCAGGCAGAATAGTGCGGTCCAAGTCAACCCGCAGATGAACTTCAGGTTCCTTTGAATCCCTTTTCTTCTTTTTGGCTGATATGAACTGAAGGCCACTTAAAAGAAAGAATGTGGCTGTTAGCAGAATAGATAATCTTTTCATGGTGTGAATAATTGTTGGGTTTATTTTCAAAACCAACATTCAACCACAAACCAAAAAAAATGTCGTCAGAGCTCCGTAAAAGAGATGTCAAAGAAATGTCATGGTGTATCTTTTCATCACAATGTAATCTGAACATGAGCGAGGAAACAGCCCACCCAAACAGGTGTAACTACTAACTTCTATTGATTCTCCAAGGGAATCAGTTCTATTCCGGCATCATTGCGAAACCTTTCGAGCAATTCCGGATCAAAGGGTTCCCCTGAGATTTCTATAGTTCTCCATTTTGAATTTTGCCAAGTTAATGGGAATGGGTCTGCCACCTCATATTGAGTTTTCAACACCCGATACATATCCCTGCCCAAAATCTCATGTGAAAAAAAATGGTGATCCCCACGACTTCCCATATAGCTCCATTTACCCGTCATTTTCCCAGTTGGTATCATCAAGGTCCGCAGCCTCTCTCCAGTAATTTCCTCAGCATACCATTTCGCTGGCGCCTTAGTTGCGATTGCACTTTTCTGTGCAAACTTCCTCCCGCCAATCATGGAAGCGCCGACTAGAATAACTGGAGAAGCAGCCACCACAGAACTACCCACTTTTACTGACTCGGACACAGATTTATTGGAACGGCCCCCGCAGGAGATAAATAAATTAACTACAAGTAAGCAAAAAATCGCCTTCATTAAATTCTTTTAGAATTCTTTTTTCTACTTAAAAGTTTTTGCAGACGCCACCGGCAATTTTAAGTTTAGTCGAGGCATCTCCCTGCAATACAACTTCGGGCAGATTGCGAAAACGAACTTCGAAATTTTCATTTGCTTTGGAATGGATTTCGGAACCTATGTAGTCATCACTTTCACCAATAAAATTTCCGCCTTCGTCATAAAACTCTACCTCCACACTAACTGAAGTCCAAGCACTATCCGTTAAATTATTAATAATTCCAGTCACAACCATTTCTTTGCCATCTACCCTGGTATCAAAACTGGTAATTTCCAAATCATCGGAAGCGAGAGAATTGGATTTAAAAAATATGGAGAAAAAGGGAATCAAACCAAGCAACAGAATAGGTATAATCACCAACCATTGCTTTGTGCTATGACTCATCTTTAAAGAAACGATTTCTTTATCACAATGCGGGCAGGAAATTTTATTTTGCATGGGAGAAAATGAAAAAAAGGATCTACTTTATGAATGGAAAGATCGGACTCTCTACATGAGATTCTCTCATTGCAACCTCAATTTTGTTTACGATTTCTGGATGCATTGAAGCGATATTTCTTGTCTCCCCAATATCTTTGGACAAGTCATAAAGTTCAATCGGAGAATTTGGATTCTTACGAACATCCAGGCGAATCCCTTTCCATTTGCCCATACGCACGGCCTGCTTTCCTCCTCGCTCGTGAAACTCCCAGTAAAGATAATCTCTTTGCTCCTGTTCCTTATTCTTTCCTAAGAGTGTTGGTGCGAAGGATACTCCATCTAATCCTTTAGGAGCTTCGGTGCCTGACAATTCACAGAGGGTAGGTAACAAGTCCCAACCCGCTGCAATATGGGAGCTGATAGTTCCGGATTTAATCTTACCCGGCCACCACGCAACTGTGGCTACGCGAATTCCACCCTCATAGAGATCGCGCTTATATCCCTTGAGCGGA
>CBFIBI010000155.1:0-3506 GCA_965660725.1 Opitutales bacterium | reverse complement strand
CCCGCTGGTATGCGGGTAGCGCCCAGTCATCATGCTCGCCCTTGAAGGATTACAAACCGGGGATTGGCAATGAGCATTATTAAACAGGGTTCCCATCTTGGCCACTCGGTCGATATTTGGAGTTTTAGCCTGGGGGTGTCCACCCATACAACCGACCCAGTCATTCAAGTCATCAATTGAAATGAGGAGAACATTGGGCTTCTTGGATGCACCAAAAATCAATGACTGAAACATGAATAAAAATAATAGGATGGTTAGTGTTTTCATAATTTAAAATTTGGATCTCTTGATGATTACTTCTCCTTTCTGACAAACAAATTAGCACCATTTGCCAGTCAATCGTTTCGCGATGCGGCGAGAAAATTCGTACTTCGATTTCTGAGCCTTAACGATCGCATCGCGATGCTTCTTCGCGGCATCACCCAGCTCCTCGATGGCCCGCAGGGCAAACATCCCGACTAATAAGTTAGGATCCTGAATATGTTCAACCAATAGGTACAAGTGATTCAGGTCACCGAATTCACACAGGGCCCGAGCTGCCGCGACGCGGACGGTGGGGACAGGGTCATTAATAAGTTTAAGCAGTGTGGATTTGCCTTCTGGTATCCTATTCACTCCGATCCAGACAGCCGCCCAGTAACGCGTAGACGGATCGGAAGATTTGGCGAAGTCCATTAGCTTGTCGCTCTCGTTTGCTTCGCCAGCACTAATAACATCAATCAAGTCCTGCGTTTGCTTGCTTTGATCATTACGGACAAAAGCTGAGTACTTGTTTCCAGCCTTCTTCCCAATGTCCTCCAAAATTGGTTCGGGAATCAAGCCCATATCACGAGTTGTCATCATTCGCTGATGGAGAACCTTCCGCATAGCATCCAAACGCTCGCGATGTTTAGAATCCATGGCAAGGTTGACCATTTCATGCGGATCACTCTGCAAGTCATAGAGCTCTTCCGGTGGACGGCGGTGAGCAAAAGGTAATGACTGCTTTTCGTTTAGTTTACCTTTGCTGTACAAGTCCCGAATGACCTGAATAATCTTTTTTCCGTCCTTATACTGACTAGGCTGGGTATGGGGAAGATGCGACATAAAGTTCCTAATATACTTATAGCGGGAATCTCGCACACAGCGGAGGATATCGACTGTCTCGTCACAACGGTCACGTGCTGCGAAGACAAATTTCCGGGGCTTGTAGTCGGAGGCCAAAAAGTCCAGTCCCTGTATGTGTTCGGGTATCTTAATGCCAGCAAGTTTTAGTGAGCATGCGGCAATATCAATATGCTCAATCAGATCTTCCCGCACGGTGCCGGCTAGTTGTTTCTTTGGCAACCGGATGATCATGGGAACGCGTATACCTTCTTCGTAGAGGAACTGTTTGCCTCGCAGGTGGCTGACACCATGATCTGTCCAGAGAAAGACCGCGGCTGAATCCAAGCGTCCCGCCTTATCTAGATCCGCGAGAATTTGGCCGACCTCTTCATCGGTCTTTACCCAAGAATCCAAATACTTTGCCCAGTCCTGGCGAAGAACCTGATGATCCGGATAATGCGGTGGCAAGACTACCTTATCGGGATCGGCATGACTTTTAGCTTTGCGGTTTTTTCCTCCCATGAGTTGGAATTGGGCGAAAATCGGTTGATTTGCAGGTGCCTTCTTCCAATCGTTGCCATGATAGAGCTTGCTCGTCGGGATAAAGTTGTAATCGGTCTTGTTCTTGTTGGTGACGAAGTACCCAGCATCACGGAAGAGCTCAGGGATCAGATCGACCGACTTGGGAACCTTGTAGCTGTCGTAGTAGGCCGCGTTGCCCCCCCCTTTTCCGGATGAGGTCTGGCTACGATGGTTATGAACACCAAGAGTAGTCTGGTACATTCCACTTATCATAGCTGAGCGGCTCGAAGAACAAACTGGGGAAGTGACGAAGGCATTGCTGCAACGAATCCCTTCCCGGGCCATCTTATCAATATTCGGAGTTTTGATGAGAGTTTCGCCATAGCAACCGATGTGCGGGGATGCATCTTCGATAACGATCCATACAATGTTCGAAGCGACCGGATCCTTACCCCACAGGGTAGTGCCAAAGAGAAATAGAATGTGAAAATATTTCATAGATTACCAAATGTCTATGATGTGAAGCTTGGCATGATGCTTACAAATGAGCAGAAAAACCGTACCTGTGTCTTTATGTCCGTCACTTTTTCTTTCCGCCAAACCGCTTAGCGGAATACCCTGCCTGCATTCTCTTTAATTCAAGCTTCTGCTTCAATTTTCTGAGAGGTTCAGAATATTTGGGATTACTTGCAAGGTTGATAAATTCTCTCGGATCATTCTTCAGGTCATACAGTTCCATGCCCGCATTACCATAACCCCATTGCGTAAAACGCCAGTCATGCGTTCGAATTGATTCTCCACCATTCCGACTGATGGTAAACGCCAACTCCTTTTTCCATTTCTTGGAAGCGGGATCTTTAAGGATGGATACCATACTCTTACCTTGAAGTCCTTTTGGAGCCTCAAGTTCAGCCAAGCTGGCCAATGTTGGATAAAGATCGAGCAGCTCGGTAATGTGATTGGTTGCCTTGCCATGTTGCTTCTTCATCCACGGAACACTGAAAATAAATGGGACACGGGTCGATTCCTCAAACAAGTGTTGTTTCTGAAACTTATGATGTTCTCCCAGCATATATCCATGATCACTGGTAAATACCACAATGGTGTTTTCGGACAGTTCAAGTTCGTCCAAAACATCTAGCACGCGTCCCACTTGTGCATCCATGTAGGAAATACTGGAATAGTAGGCTTCAAGTAGCCCCTTATGGAGCTCATGAGTTACCCCGTAGGATGTGCTATTTCGTTTGTAATCACGGATAATTTGCGGAACATCCTCAAGGTCATCTTCAGGCACCTCCGGTGCTTCCATCGCATTACGGTCATAGAGATCAAAATATTTTTCTGGTGCAACCAGTGGGACATGCGGACGAACGAAACCACATGCAAGAAAGAAGGGCTTATCCTTGTTTCGCTTAAGAAAATCAATTGCATGGCTTGCCGCCATCCCGTCTGCGTGAACAAGATCATCACCTTCAGCCACAACCCCAGTAAAAGATTGTGAACTCTTGTTCTTTGGTGACCAGTTGGTTTTCTCTCCGGGTGCGTTTTGTTCTGGAGCTTTTATATTCACAACTTCATCCCAGGATTGAGGATCATCACGGATTGCAGTTCCCTCAAGAATTTCAGGAGGAATACCCATGTGATAAATCTTACTGACTCGTCCCACCCGGTAACCATTTTTTCTGAACAATTGAGACATGGTTATAACATCCGGCATATTACCACGCAAAGTTCCTGCATTGCCCAGAGTTCCATTGGTGTAGGGATAAAGTCCTGACATCAACGAAGCACGGGACGCTCCACAAACAGGGTATTGGCAATGCATATTCTCGAAGCGTACGCCACGACGGGCGAGCTTATCGAGTTCAGGCGTTTTACATTGTGGATGCCCAAATCCG
>CBFIBI010000154.1:0-3564 GCA_965660725.1 Opitutales bacterium | reverse complement strand
CCATCGGTATAACCATCCCCATCGGTATCGGCCAGGCGTGGATTGGTTCCAAGCTGGATTTCGCGTGCCTGAGAAAGGCCGTCTCCATCATCATCCTCATCAGTCACATCCAGAACAGTGATTGTAAATTCCCGTTCCACCTGCCCTTCCGTACCGGTTGCCCGGATACGAATAATATGACTGGACAGAGTTTCAAAATCAAGGGACTGGGCAATCCGTATTTGATTTCCAAGCAGAGAAAATTTACCTCCTCCATTATTGAGTAAAGTATAAACGGGATTTGATAAATTAAAGGATGAAATGGTACCGACCCCCTGCCCGACCGGTGCTGATTCACTGACCGAACTTGCGGACAGGGATATTCCTATTGCATTCATGGAGGAGAATAAAATAGAAGGAGCAACCGATGTGGATTCAACTGTACCTGCCTGATTGAATGATTTTTGCCCAACCCAATGAAAAGTCCCGAAATTCCCCACCGTACCTGCCTGATTAGCCGATGAACCGGCAACCGGATAAAAATGTTCAATATCCACCGTCACATTGAGAGCGGGTGCCTGCCTGACCGAACCGAATAAAATCCCGGGCAATCCAGCAGCAATTATAAAGGCTGAAAACTGGAAAAGTCTGGATGAGAAAATCTTCATTCTAATTTTCGATTAACCCAATCCTCAAGGGCGACGAACGAGACGGAAGCCAACGGGCCCCCTTCCTTTTGTTTCAAGAGAAGGGTAAACTACAGATTTGTAACCATAAATACTGTAACCACCAGTGCCTGTCGAAGTTGTAAAGGGGCCTCCACCCGCTAAATTAATCCCATCAGAAGTTATATTTGAATTAACAAATGATGGGTATCCAATATTGCTAGAATCCCATATCCATTCAGAAACATTTCCATATAAGTCATGAATACCGTATCCATTTGGTAACAAAGTTCCAATTGTCATTAATGCAGGATACAATGTGCCCTCTACTTCAACAAAATTATACGAGCTTGGCACATTGGCATAGCTTCCATTCATGGTATTTCCCCAAGGAAACAATTTACCGATCAATCCGCCTCTTGCCGCAGCTATGAATTCTTCTCGAGTGGGTAAACGATAACCTGTTGCGTTCCAGTCGACATATGAGTCATTACTGGTGTAGCCGCCCGTTCGAAAAACATTTTGTTTCGAAGAGTCAGTGTAATAGCAAGGAATCAAACCATCTTTTTCGGATCGGGCATTTGCCCATCGAACGGCTTCTTGCCACTTTATTGTATGTATCGGGTGATCACCTGTTCCCCTCGGTCCCTTGAAAAATATGCTATTCGAACCAGGATTATCAAATGCATACCCATTTGCATCTGCCCAATCAAGAATCCGAAACCATTCAGATGATCTAGTTTCATATTTATCCATCAAAAATTCATTCAATGTTACATTGTTATCAAAAACCTCATAGGTTCCTGCAGGAATTCTGCATAGGTCAGTATTAACTAATAAATCAACCGTTCGAGTTGTAACATTACCATCAGGACTTGTTATTTCTAGTTGATAGGTTCCATTATCATCAAGACGGGCTTCGTTAAAAGTAAGAGCGGAAGCTGTGGCTCCGGCGATATCCTGTCCGTTCTTTTTCCATTGATAAGTCAGATTATCCCCGGATGCGGATACGAAGAGAGAAGTTTTTCCTCCGAGCACCACCGTTTGTTGGTTGGGAATAGATACGATGGCGGGGGCTTGTGAACCAGTGGTGGCACCCCCGTCCAGGTCAAGGTTGTCACGACCGTTGGCCCGGTGGACCCGTAAATTGGCAAAGGTTTTTCCACCCGTGGGGGCGGTCAGGCGTACACTCCCCGGACCGATCAGGGTCTGGCGGAAAGAATCAAAGGTTTTGGGCAATACGAAGCCGTGTTCACCAAATGAATACTCGAGCAATCCGGTGGTCTCCCCCACATAGGCGAGCACTTCGGCGGTATCGCCAGCGAGGAGGACAAGGGTACTCGATGGTGTGGTCGGACCATTGGCAATGAGGCGGACAAATCCACCCGCCATACTGACCACCGAGGCGGGACCGGACGGAGTGGATTGAGAACCGGAAGAATTGGATACATTTCCCGAACTTGAATTACCCGCCGCCACATTGGTGTTCAAGGCATAAGGAACGGATCCGATTGCCTGATCCGGGGAAAGTAGTTCAAAAGGTCCATTAGCTGACTGGGCAAACCAGATGCGTAGATGGGCATCATTATGATCCTTAAAGATCAAATCGGGGATGGCCTGCATATTGGCAAGCGATGCATTACCCAGGGAGACAGAATAAATCCCATCGGTCAAAGTCACGGCAACCGCGGTGGGGGGTTCCTGAATGAGGGTGAAGTTTCCATCATTGGTCCAGTAGGAAACGGTGCCCGTCCGGTTGACCAGGGCGAACTTGAAATAAGCCTGCCCCGAGTAGGGCTGTCCGGAAACGGAAATCTTACCCGAGTAGTTGAGGACTTGTGGTGCCGACCAAATTGATTGGCAGAAGCCAGTAAAACCGAGAAGAAGGGTGAGAATGAATTTTATTTTCATGATAAACTTAAATATTGAAATGAGATGGATTGCCGCGTCGCGTTACTCCTCGCAATGACAAGAATGGAAAAATCATGGCCGTTGTACGAGGCGGAACCCAACCGTTGAATAGCGCCGATCGGGCGTGGAAAAGGTTCGCTTGCCGAGATTCTCGAGTGCCTCTGCGTAATGGTTATCGCGGGTCAAACGTTGACCGCTCTTCCACCAACCACGGGGATTGTCAATAGGACCGTTACGAGTGCTATTCCAATCGACTCCGAAGAGAATAGTTTGATCGGTTGGTCGTGTATCGTTGTTTGTAAGTCCCTTAATGCCAACTATGTGAACAAATGTTCCCCCAATGGTTGAACTGGATGCTGATTGATTGATATAAATTCTTAACTTCTTAGGGCGTTGAATATTGCCGGGAAGGGAAAGTTTGGTCCCGAAATCGGAATTCGCATAAGTCTGGTTATTTTCCCCATCGATCAGCTCGAACCAGATATCATCCCCTGCTTCCCGGGTGGCATCGACATTCACCTCAAAGTGCGTGGCGCCCGCATCATCCAAAACATATGGGGGAATGTTGAGCGTCAGGTAACCAATATTAGTGTTGGATGGATAACGGTACACGCGCGTGTTGCGCTCTTGGCCAACTCTACTATAATATTTCGCCCAGACTTCAATTTTTGAAACAAGTTTTTCGGCATTAGGATTAAGGTAACTGTAATTGGTCCAATTACTGGATGTGTGAATAATTTCTGCTGAATCAGAAGTTGATCCGTCATTGTAAAAGAATCTAATTTTGCAGTAGGTCTTATATGTAGATGAATTATAATTGTTAATTAGTTCATTCTTAACTTCATAAACTGGAATATCTCTTCCAAATATAATAGTCTTTTTACGAGTGAAGGAAGCTTCACCTACAGCTATTGTCGCTGCAGTCAGGGTATTTCCAAAAAAAGGTTGATAACCTCTGACTTCGGGGACAAAAAAGGCAGTGGAGTTGGCATCATCCACTAAGTTTTGC
>CBFIBI010000153.1:0-3629 GCA_965660725.1 Opitutales bacterium | reverse complement strand
ATCTTCCGGGTAAGTTACACCAAGAAACCCGCCCAGAAAGCGGTTAAAATAGATGGGCAACCGGTAGAAAAACTTCTCGAAAACTTGAGGCACCCAGTCGACGGGGTCCGTCATCGTACCCGGGTGGAATTGAGTGAGCACGACACAAATGATGTAATCAAAGCAACCCAGGAATGGATGAAGCAATTCAATCCGAAGAAAAAAGAGGATGCCCATCATCTTATGGAAGCGCTGTGGGTTCACCAACAGCATAATCGCAGAAATGGTAGACTTCTTAATGATATGCTCAAATCCCCCCACCCTCATGCACGCATGGCTGCCCTTACGGTACAGCACCACTGGTACAATGCAGATCCGGCCAAAGGATTTCTTGCGGAGGAAGAAGAAGAAATCGAAGTGGCTCAAAAATCCGGTATTATATCAGACACCGATCAATTAACCACCATCCGTATTGCAACAGTTGTGGAGAAAATGAAGTACGATACGCCCAATCTGACAGTGAAGGCAGGCAAAAAGATTAAACTGATCTTTGCCAATCCAGATTTCATGCCCCACAACATTGTACTGGTTAATCCAGGCAAAGCAGATGCCGTGGCAATGGAAGCCATGAAACTGGGTGCAACCGGGTTCTCCGTTGGATTCGTTCCTGCGAGCGAGGATGTCATTTGGGCAAGTAAACTAATCGATCATGGAGCGGAACAAACTATAGAGTTCAACGCACCTGCCAACCCGGGTGATTATCCATATGTTTGCACTTTTCCAGGTCATCACATTATCATGCGTGGAAGCATGAAAGTGGTTAAATAGGTCAAATATAACTTACAATATAAAGGGCATCCCCCAACTCAGGGGGATGCCTTTTTTGTTAAGCAGAAAATTATTCAGTTAGTATAATAGTGGTAATCACGCCGCCTACTACCAAGATAACAAATCCCAAAAAAACCCATTTCATCCAGGATGATGGTTTCTTAACTCTTTTGCCACCACCCATTCTTCGAAGTTGCATTTGGAGGTTTAGCATACGATCGGCCACATCTCGTTCTTCCTCTCTTAATTCATCCAATCCAGGATCGTTTAGCCCGGCGGATAGCACAGCCTTACCAAGAGAAGAATATGCCTCGGATGCTCCCTTACCGGACACCAATACTTTATCCAAAGTTGCCCAAGCATCATCAATATCTTCATCACGAAAATTGATTTCATGTACACGCCTGCCAATTGCTTCAGCAAATCCAGCACGCTTTGTTCGTAGTTCAGCCATTTCATTTTCCATCTCCTCATAAGAAGGTGGCTTGAAATCCTCTTCTGTGTATGAGGCAAATGTGGAACCGTTTGGTTTTTCTGCACTCTCCTCGACTTGCTCAGCTTCCTGTAAATCCAGTTCGTTACTCACCACTCGGTTTTCGAGTTCATCGATGTCACCACCAATACTCGAGTCCCCACGCTGATCATGTTCTATAATATCCTCAATATTTTCCTCTTGATGAACGGGTGGCTTTTCTTTGGGGGGTGGAACTACGATGCCCAGTTCTTTCCATTTTTCATGATTTAACGGATACCAAGTATCCAATCCCTGATGCCATGCCGGGGTTGCAGAGTCCAAATCGCCCGAAACCAGTCTTGCGGAAATTCGGGGCAAGGTAAAGGGTCCCTCCTGCTGGTCATTTTGATATAGATAAATTTGCATATGGAAAAAAAATTAAGGTAGCCAGGGGTATTTAGAAAAGTTGGGCGGCCTTTTTTCAAGAAAAGATTTTTTTCCTTCAGTCCCCTCCTCCGAAAGGTAATACAACAATGTGGCATTTCCCGCCAGTTCCTGAATCCCAGCCTGCCCGTCACATTCCGCATTAAAAGCAGATTTCAAACAACGGATCGCGAGCGGACTTTTTTCCATTACCTCGCTTGCCCACTGCAACCCTTCATCCTCCAGTTTGTCAACCGGAACAACTTTATTAACCAGTCCCATATCCAATGCTTCCTGCGCATTGTATTGCCTGCAAAGGTACCAAATCTCACGTGCTTTTTTATGCCCAACAATTCGGGCGAGATAGCCGGATCCAAATCCACCGTCAAAGCTGCCAACCTTTGGCCCGGTTTGTCCAAAAATTGCATTATCGGCAGCAATGGTTAGGTCGCATACGACATGCAACACATGACCTCCACCGATGGCATAACCGGCAACCATGGCAATGACTACCTTGGGCATGGAACGAATCAGTCTTTGTAAATCCAAAACATTTAACCTGGGCACCCCATCATCTCCAACATAACCGGCATCTCCCCTTACACTTTGATCCCCTCCGGAACAAAACGCATACTTCCCATCAGTATGTGGACCAGCGCCCGTTAAAAGTACGACCCCAATGGTAGAGTCCTCACGAGCATCCAAAAATGCTTGGTACAACTCAGTTACAGTCTTTGGACGAAATGCATTTCTTTTCTCAGGTCGATTAATGGTAACCTTAGCAACCCCGGTTCTTTTTTCATAAATAATATCATCAAAATCACCTGTCTTTTGCCAAGTCATGTTTCTAAATCCTTAGGTTTTCTTCTGTTTTTTTGTTTTTTCTTAAAATCTGAAAAATCTGATTTCACTTGCCTGCCCTGCATACCCCATTTGTCACGAAGATACTTCCTTTCCTCTTTCCAATCAACAAAAGGTTTGCCTCGAAGGGAAAGCAAATCATCCAATGGTTTTTCAGATTCTAGATCTTTACTCATCATGGAAAAAAACGATTAACCAACCAGTCATCCGAGGAATTTCTTTGGTAAATAAACCGGTCATGCAAACGACTCGGACCACCCTGCCAAAACTCTATTGATTCCGGTTCTAAGGCATAACCACCCCAGTGAGGGGGTTTGGGAGGCTGTTCCCCTCTATCTTCTAGTGCTTTTATAAATGCTTTTTCCAATGTTTCGCGCGAATCCAACGGTTCACTTTGCATGGATGCCCATGCACCAAGTCTGCTGTTTAACGGACGCGATTGGAAATATTTATCAGACTGGTCTTCGTCCAACTTTTGGACCCTACCAAAAACCACAACCTGACGTTCCATCGAAAACCATGGGAAATGCATAGTGGCAAATGGGGTAATGTCCATATGCTTTGCCTTTCGGCTGTTATAATTCGTGTAAAAAGTAAACTTCTCATTTTCCATCCCCTTGAGGAGAACCGCTCGTGCCATTGGTTTATTATTTTCGTCAACAGTAGCAAGACTACAGGCATTCGGATCCGCAATCTGTTTATCTCGGGCATCCTGTAGCCACTCAGAAAACTGAGAAAATGGACATTCCTTTAGATCTTTTTTGCGCAAAGGCGTATTCTCATATTCCTCACGCATATCCTGTAGTTGCTTAGATAAATCGTTCACATCATGATTTTTTACTTATGCCAATCTATTGGCAATGGAAAAGAGTTCAACCCTCGTGCTCCAAAGATTTACGTAATGATTCACTAGCCTTGGTAGGCTTTGCTTTCATAATGATTTTCTTTCTTATTTTTCGGTTCCATATAATTAGCCTTCTTGCCAGGCAACCCCGGATTGATTTTTTAAACATGTGCAATTCACAAACTGGCTCTATTCTGGAGGCAACCTTTTCCTTATAATCAAGGTTGCCGGGCAAGAAAT
>CBFIBI010000152.1:0-3805 GCA_965660725.1 Opitutales bacterium | reverse complement strand
ACCTGCCGCACCCGCAACTCCCCCCCCTCTGACTCCTTCATCGCCTTCTGCTTTATCTGCAAAACCTAATTTAAATTCGATAGAAAAAGATACACCCGAGACTTCCGAAAAAGATGATATTATAGAACCTGAACCTGAAATTGAAAAAAGCTCATTTGACAGCAATCTCGCTTCTCATGGCCCACGGTTTATTGCTGGTTTAGTTGATGGGGTTGTGCTTTCAATAGTTGTGGGTTCATTAGTTGTACTTGCTGGCTCAGTTTCTCAATTTGATACAACCCTTATTTTTGCCGCAATTGTTTCCTATTTTTTACTGGGTTGGCTTTATTTTGGATTGGGCGAGTCCTCGAAGCTTGGAGGTTTTGTGGGGAAGAAGATTTCCAAAATTCAAGTAATCCGTTTGAGTGATGACCAAGTTCCCAGTTTTGGAGTCACATCCTTGCGAGCTATTTTAAAAATTCTTTTTTCTCTGACTATTATTTTGCCATTTATGGTATTTCTTACCCCTCGAAGACAGGGACTCCATGACCTTTTGTGTGGAACTGTGGTTAAAAACTTTGGGGTAGAAAAAAATTCAGAAAAAAATGTATGATTATAACTTGTGAAAGGAAAAAATAAATGGACGGAGGAGTAGGATTTGATGAACCCGAGTTAAGTTGGTCGACTCAAGATATTGAGCAAAAGATTGGATTTAGTGGAGGGCGATATACCGATACGAATGCGTTTTTTACCTTTTTGGTCGGACTTATTTTATCCACGCTTTTCTTTTTGGTACTCGAATTTGTTATTGGAGATTCAGGTACGGCGGCTGAATGGAAGGAACAGAATTCAGAAATGGTTACTCTTGAGGACGGTACTCAGGAAGAACAGGTCAAAGACATTCCCCTTCACATTGCATTTGCAGATAAATTTATAAACAGAGGAATTGGTGGTTATTTAATGGGTGCAGGGATTACCTTGCTTTTCTTTTGGGCTTTAGCAATTCTTTTTGTGAAGGGTAGAAAAGTAAGTTTTCAAAGGAAAATTCTAGCTCTGAATCTTATACCGCAGGATCCTAACTTCTTTCTGAACAACGCAACTGCTAGGGATGCATTACTTAGAATTCGTGGCCAGGTTGACGATCCTAAGCATTTCTTGCTTCTCAATCGAATCGATGTAGCTCTTTCAAATCTTCAAAATATTGGAGAAATTAGTGAGGTTGCCAGTTTGACGAATGCTCAGGCTTCTATTGACGAAGATCAGGTGTCTGCGAGTTACAGTTTAATTAATGGTTTTAATTGGGCAATACCTGTGCTCGGATTTATCGGAACTGTATTGGGGCTTGGTTCCGCAATCGGTGAGTTTGGCGTCACAATCCAACTCGCAGACGATGTCGATAAGCTCAAAAACTCGCTTACTGATGTGACTGGTGGACTATCCACGGCATTCGATACTACTTTGCTGGGGCTTGTTGCCTCTATAGTTGTGCAAATGGTAATGACATTTCGTAAACGACAAGAGTTCCTGCTCCTCGATGAGTGCAACGAGTACTGTCAAACATATGTTCTGGCAAAATTGAAGCTAGAGAAATCGGGTAGGGGACGTTCCTAATTTTAACGGAATTTAGTTACACTTTAGCTTCCAGAGGCGAAAATGGGAAGAAGTAGCAGAAATAGCGAAGAAAAAGTTAGTTTCTTTGCCTTTCAGGACATTATAACCGCGGTTATTGGGATTTTGGTGCTAATTGCTCTGATTCTTGCCTTACAGGTTAACCCAAAGAGAGAACTGGAAGGTGAAAATCCCGGTAACAACACAGCTCCTGTTGAACTAATAGAAGGTGAAAATGACGGTGGTGGCAATGCCACTATTGTGGTTGCGAGCGAATTTAATGCTACTGAAGTGATTGAGGAAATTGCAGAGCTTCATCAAGAGATAAGTGATGAAAAAAGAGATTTTCTTGTTAAAAGTGAGGCAAAGAACAGTGAAATTGAAGAATTGAGTGAAGAACTAAGAAAGTTAAATTTAGAGTTACAGGTTTTTAAAAAAAAGTTGGGAATTGAAGATTCGAATGAATCAAAAGAAACCAAGAAAAAAATTGAAAGTCTCGAGTTAATGCTCGATTTAGCTAAGGTACAGCAAAATGAGCTGATCGAAGAAAAGAAGGGATTGGAGGATAAAATAAATGCCCGCATTTTACGATCGATCAAGAACTTATCTGAGCTTGAATTGCAGGAACTCGATTCCAATTTGAATTCTCAAATTGAACAACTGGAGTCTCAAATTGAGAACGAAGTGCGGGTAATTCCTAAAGAAAATAATCTTGGAGAAAAACCTGTATTGGTAATTCTGGGCTCGAGTGAATTTACAATTGGTATGTTTAATGGTGAGCAGAGAACCGTGCAGGTAAATCCGGCAAATTATTATCAACAACTCGGCTCAGCACTTACTACCTACAATAAAAGAAAGAATTTCTTCGTCTATTTTTTCCGTCCCTCCGCTTGTGAGACTGTCGTCACAAATGTTCCGGGCAGAAACGGAGCGATCCAAAAAAACTTGTTTGATTTATTATGCGATCCCAAAAACAACCTTACTCGAATGCTTGGATACAAATATGGATTCGAACCGATTCACGAAGAAGCTGCGGTTTTGTTCACCGATAAAACACCTGACCCATTTGAAGAGTTTTTCCCTGATCTTTAACAGGTTTTTTTAAAAAATATTATGCTCCAAAGGATTAAATAGATGCCCAGAGAAGAAGAAGACGGTGGAAGTTTAGATATGTTGCTTGATACCCTTTGCAACACCTTTGGGGGAATAATTCTTATTGCACTCTTACTCGCCCTGAGCGTTAATAAAAAGAGCGTAGAGCTATATGAAAAGCTTGTCAAAACTGACGACAATCAATCAGAACTCATTAGAGAGAGGGAGCAGTTAAAAAACTCTCTTTTGGATTTAAAAGACGAGAATATTGAGATTTTAGAAGACTTAGAGGATGAAGCGTATTCTAAACGTGAAGAAATCGAGTCAATAAAAGATAACTTAGATGATTTAAACAGCGATTCATCTGCTCTTGAAAAACTTGCACGAATGGAAAGTGAAAGACTCAAGGAGATGGAAGACACGGAGGATGCGATCGAAAAAGAGAGACTAACGATGGAAGAGGAACTGAGTAGATTGGAGAGTATTCTTGAACATCAGGAGTTATCTAAAGAATTGAAGAAAAAACCATACCGCAAGGTAAGTTTGCCACAGCAAAAAGATACTCGAAAAAAACCTCTTCCTGTCATTGTTGCACATGGTAAAATGTATCCTATGATTTCTCTTGGAATTGGATCTATTGAAAAAAATGAGGATGGTTTATTATGGAATCAGACTCCAGATAAACGCTTCCAGGTAAAAGTTGACCCAGATAAAGGGGTTGATCCCATGAATGACGATGCTCTAGACCTTTTTCTTTCTTCTGTGCGAGATGCTCCCCGATCAGTTAGACAAGATTTCTTCCTCAATCTTTTTGTTTATTCGGATTCTGAAAATTTTGCGATATTTAACAAAATTCGTGATGAAGCTGTTCTAAGAAAACTCGATTATAATTGGATTCCTATATCTGAATTACCGTTGATCCTTCGTTCTGATAATGTGCCTTGGAAGGTCCAATGAAATGGTGGATTATTTTTGCTGTCCTAGGCGATCGAGCATTCTGCGTTTAGAAAATTTTCTAGAGGTAGTAAATATTTTGTCCAAAAAGATAGACTTTGTGCAGAACCTCTATAAATGCACAACAATGCTGTAACTTTTATGCTAAGATCTATTCTTATATGTTCATCGA
>CBFIBI010000151.1:0-3819 GCA_965660725.1 Opitutales bacterium | reverse complement strand
TAGTAGATTCAAACGATATTGATTCTTTAACTTCTGCGTTTAGGAAGATAATAACTGAGCCTAAAACAAGTGTTAGATTGGCAATAAAAGCTAGAGAAACGATTGCTTCAAGGTTTTCAATTCCAGTGTGTATAAATCAACTTGAGCAATCTTACAATTTAGCATCTGAGCTAAACACAATCAGAGATTAATAAACTACTTAATTCTATTTCATTTCTTTTGGTTGGAATTCAAAGTGCTAATGAAGTTATTCTTTTATACTGTTGGTAGTGAATATTTAAAATTTTGTAAGTCATTTATATCCCAGAGTCTTTTAGAGTTGAGTAAATATCCTGTACTTGATTAGTTGATAACTTTTATGTTTTGGAATTATTCTCATCCCCCACTTTGGTTGCAAAAGAATAGAGTTTTTCAATTTTTTTATATTTTCCGCAAGTTATACTTTACTAAATCTTCTTTTAGGCATTTTTCCCAATTTGCGGAAGACATTTCTATTTCCCGGATCTTCCCCAAAAATTACATAGGGATTTTTGTTGATGTGGGATGCTTCCATCCCAAAAAATACAATAACACTTGGACATTATATAAGCGTGGTTGGACAGGAGTGAATATTGATATTGATCCAATAAAAATAAAAGCTTTCGAATTACAGAGGGCAAGAGATCATAATGTTTCGTGTGCAGTTGGTTTACATGATGGCGAGGTTGAATATTATTCGAATGGATTTTATTCATTAACAACAACAACGAGTGAGGAATTTTCAAAACTCCGAAAGAACTACATAAGAAAAATCACCACTTCGCAAAAATTAGATAGTATTCTTTTTGCTAGTCCATTTTCTGGTGAGCAAATTGATTTTCTATCAATTGACGCTGAGGGTAACGATATTGAAGTTTTGAAATCTTTAAGCTTTGAAGTTTACAAACCTATGGTGGTTGCAATTGAGACCCAGGGTAAATTCCTCAACCAAGTCATCGAAACCGAAGAATTTAATTTTTTGAAAAACAAAGGTTATGATTTGATCGCATGGTGCGGATTAACTCTCATTTTTGCAAATAAGAACTTTTTACATGCCAATGGCATTTCGATTTAATTTACCTTTGAAATTTCGAATATATTTTGTAGAAATATATATATGAAGCAAAGCAATTGGTGAATTTAGATAATTCTTTTAACTGATAGTTTTTCTAATAATTTCAAATACTTGTTAATCTCATTTTGAATACTATTTTCGGTAATTTCAATCGAAGCCTTTCGTTTTTCCATTATTGAAAATAATTGTTCATTAAATTTTTTTTGTTCGTCTTTACGGGTTGGTATGATTAGTCCACCATTTGATCGTAAAATTATATCTTTCGCTCCATTTCGCTCACTAGTTATTACAGGACATCCACATGCAATTGCCTCCAAACAACTGTTTGAAAAAGGGTCGTATAGAGTAGGTAAGATCATTAGTTCGCATACTTGATACCATCTCGAAATATTCTTTACAGAACCAAGAAAGGTAACTCTGCCAGTCAGTTTATTCTTCTCAATCAATTTAGTGTATTTTTTCGGTGAACCTTTACCTGCTACCCAAAAGTGTGAATTTGGGAATTTATGAAGGATAAGTGCAGATAAAGAAATTGCTGCGGACAAACCTTTTCTTCCCCAACCACTACCCGAAAAAAGTAAGTTGATGGTATCAGGCTTGAGTTTGAGTTGAACTTTTAGTTTTTGTCTCTCGGTATAGCTTAATGGAAAAAACACTTTATCGTCGAAACCATTCTCTATAATTGAGATTCCATCTTTCTTTACACTGTAATGTTTTTTTATTTCATTAGATACCATTTTTGAATTAGCGACTATGTGGTTTGAGCCTTTGATTGACCATGATTCTAAAGTCGGTAAAAACCAATACAGAGGATTAAAAATCCATCTTAAGGAGTTTTTGTATTTTATTTCCTTCCATGCTTTAAGAACTCCATCTCCTGCCCTGTAAATTTCACCGGACACACCTCTTTCCATGCTAAGAACAAGAGCCTTTCGATTTATCTTCAGAAAGGCTCTTGTGCTGAGTGAAAACCTTAGGCACCTGAACCAAGAAGGACCTCTTGTACCACGGATCTTCACCCCTTCGATAACCTTTCCCGCGTAAATTAGCTCAGTATCATAAAATGCCGAAAAAGATTCCTTAAATCGATGTGAAACTTTCTCAGCACCGCCAATACCATTCGATTCTCTTCTGACTATGAAAAGCTTTCTTTTAGCAGACTTACTCATTAAACATTTACCAATTTATTGTTTCAGTATAGTAATTACTCAATCATAAGAAGTTATTAATTATAAAAGATGAAATTAAAATGGTGGGCACGGAGAAATTTATCAATTCTTCGTCTTTTAAACAAACTCAGGTTACTCACAACAAGAAGAAATAGCTATCTTTATCAAAAAGGTTGGATTAAGACGCTTTTAATGGGGTTTCCGTGTGATTGGCGAGGAGATCCTATACCTTGGATGAATTTTTCATTTCTTCACTTTATAAAACAAAGAATAACTAAAGACCACTCCATACTCGAGTTTGGAGGAGGTTACTCCACTCTATATTGGGCAAAAAAAGCAAAATGTATTTATGGAATTGAGCATGACGAGTTTTTTGTAAAAACTCTTCGCCCTAAACTGCCTTCTAATGGCATTCTACTAGTTCCCGAAGAAGGTAATTCAATAGAATACGAAAAAATGGGTACACTTGCTTATGAGCAAAATGAATTAAATAAATTTGATATTCTCATAATTGATGGAATCAAGCGGAATGAGTGTTTTAAACAATCAGTCCAATATCTTAAAGATGACGGTATTGTGATTTGGGATGACAGTTCACGAGATTCTTATTCTGATTCTTTCGACGAGTTAAAATCTATGGGTTTTAAAAGACTTTCTTTCGAAGGATTAAAGCCAGGAGACAGATCTGTTGATGAAACAACTATTTTTTATCGTAATAACAACTGCATAGGATTGTAATTTTTTAATGAATATTTTGGAATTAGAGGATTTCCATGGGGACATTCTTGGTAAAGCTATGCGTGGATTAGGAATTGGTAAGAATAAGTTGGCTCAAAGCATCAGTTTTAAAAAGACAGAAGTAGAAGCAATCTTAAATGGAGCATTTGATGAGGCTTTAATTGGAGAGATGGCTTTAAAATTAAACCTAGATAAAGAGAAAATTCTTATGTCAGCGAAGAAAGAATGCTGTCCTGCCCTAGTTGAATTGTCTGGCTTGAAACAATTCACTTCTTCCTACTGCGACATGATTGTGAATTCATTTTTAATTTGGGATGAACTTACCAATCATTCGTGGATATTTGATACCGGAACCGAAATAAGTTCAGTTTTGCAATTCATTTCAGAAAAAAAACTTAAAGTAGATGCTATTTTCCTTACGCATACTCATCGGGATCATGTTGCTTGCTTAGATAAATTAAGGGAAAACACAGAAAATCCATCCGTTTTTGTTCATAAACTTGAATTAATTAATGGATGCGTAGCTATTGAAGAAGGGTACAAGTATTCTTTAGGTTCACTCTCCCTAGAAACCCGTCATACTCATGGTCATTCAGTTGGGGGAATAACTTACATTATAAGTGGTTTGTCAAAAAAACTTGCAATTGTTGGTGATGCGATTTTTGCAGGATCAATGGGTGGAGGAATGGTGTCCTATAAAGATGCATTGCGAACGAATCGCGAAAAAATCATGAGTCTTCCCGATGAAACTGTACTTTGTCCAGGGCACGGGCCGATGACAACTGTGGGAGAGGAAAAAAAGTACAATCCTTTCTTTCC
>CBFIBI010000150.1:0-3827 GCA_965660725.1 Opitutales bacterium | reverse complement strand
CATGTTGAATATTTATACCGTCAACAAACTTTAGCATATCCAAGGCGAAAGCACACATTTGCGTAGCGTGTTCTTTTTCTTGTCGTGGAATTCCGGAAACGCACATATAGCAGTCTCCTATGGTCTTCACTTTTGTAACTTTATGCTTTTGGGCGAGCCTGTCGAAACCCTTGAAAAATACGGTTAGAGTCTCTATGAGATCTCCCGCTTCGAGCTTTTCGACAAGCTTTGTGAAGCCAACAAAATCCGCGAACAGGATGGAGGATGTCGAGAAATATTTAACCATCGATTCGTTCTGATTGATGGATGGGGCATCTTTTTTTCCGTTATCCTTTTTCAGGAAGTCATTTTCGATCGAACCAACGACTAGATCCGCCAATATTCTGAGCCCTTCAATTTGATCGTGTGTGATTTTCTTCGGTTCCGTACCAAGAACGCACAGAGTGCCAATGGAATAGCCCTTCGAAGTGACAAGTGGTGAGCCAGCGTAGAATCGCAGGCTAGAATAGGCTTCGAGCTTTTGAAAATTTTTGGTTCTTTCATCCAAAAACAAATCTTCAATTATGAGGGGTTCCTTGGGTATCAGGAGGCTGTATTGGCAAACGGAAATTTCTCTCGGTAACTCTTGGGCCATGGCACTCTGATCAGCGCTGAAGCCAAAGTCCATCTTACACTTTTGTATGTTCGAGCCCAGAATATTAATCAGTCCAATCTGAGTGCCAGTAGAGATGGTGGCAAGTTGTGTGAGTGCATTGTAATTTGGTTCTGCGGAGAAGTCCTTTTCCAGAACACCCAATCGTTCCACTTCGTCTAGACGACATTTTTCGTTAGGAATGTCTTGAATTGGCTTGATGCCAACCTGAATTCCTTGTTGACGAAGAATTTCATTAAATTGTTTTTGGGTAGTTTGGTTCATGTTTAGCAATTTTCTTAAGTTGTATTCTTAATAATGTAACGATGAAATATTAGACACATTGGAGTGAATATCAGTATTATAATAGGCTAATGCACTCATCTCACTGCATAATAAAAATTATGTAAATTAATTAAGCAAATCCTTTGATCTTAGAATTCTTGATTGGAAATTACTAATCAATGAAGTATTTTTGAACTTTGTATTGATTTGAAGATAATGTACACGCTACAGACATCAGACATAATAGAAATACCTTAATCATTCTTTATTTCCTTTGTTTTCAAAAAAAAGTTACATCTTATTTGCCAATGAATGTGTCAAGAAAAGCATGCTAGAGTTTCTAATAAAAGCACGACTTGTCAGTGAGCGAATAGAATTTCGTACTTGCTTACGCAATTAATTCTTTGATTACTTCGCCACCGAACTGGGAAAGTTGCTTGTAACGGCCTGCGTGGTAGTAGGTCAGTTTATTATCGTCCAGACCAAGCAAATTTAACCAGGTGCAATGAACATCGCGGATGTGATGAACACAATCGACCGCTTCGGCCCCGATCTCATCAGTGGCTCCGATGGTATGTCCTGCCTTAGTTCCACCACCCGCAAACCACATGGTCATAGCTTTGGGGTTATGATCTCTTCCATAGCTCGCCCCACCCCCTCTTATTCCGTTATCCGGGGTACGACCAAATTCACCACACCAGACAACCAGGGTATCCTCAAGGAGACCACTTGTCTTGAGGTCACCCAAGAGAGCGGCGATTGGCTTGTCAACCGACCGGATAAGGGATCCATGGGCCCGGGATATATAATCGTGACTGTCCCAGTTCCCAGCGTAGGCCTGAACGAATCGGACACCTTTCTCGACCAATCTACGGGCCAATAGACATTTCCTCCCGAAAGAATCAGTCTTACTATCACCAATGCCATAGGCTTCCCTGGTTTTTTCGGATTCTCCATCAATATCAAGAATTCCTGGTACTTCCATCTGCATGCGGTAAGCTAGTTCATAGGAAGACATACGGGCATTCAGTTCATCCTGTTGCAGACGCTTTTGGAAATGTTTTTTATTGAGCTGAGCAAGCAGGTCGAGGTTACTTCGCTGGTCCTCGCGGGTCATTCCTTTGGGCAGGTTGAGATCGAGGATCGGACTACCCTCTGGTCTTAGTGGCGTGCCCTGGTAATCTGCGGGAAGAAATCCGTTGGACCAGTTACTGGCACCACCCTGAGGGTAACTGGCTCTTGGGAGGACCACAAACCCGGGCAGGTTTTCGTTGAGCGAACCCAGTCCATAAGTAACCCAGGAACCCACCGCCGGATCTCCACCGAAACGGTTGCCTGTATTTACATGATAACAGGCGGTCGGGTGGTTGACGGATTCTACTTGGCAACCGCGGTAGAAGCACATGTCATCCGCATAATTCTTTAAATGATGCCATTCAGAAGAGAAATCCGCTCCACACTTACCGGCTTTTTCAAATTCAAACGGACTTTTTACAAAATAGCGTTGGCCCGATGACATAGCACTTTCCCTTTCTCCATTACGCTTAAATTTCTGAAGGTGCCTTTTCCCAAGTTCAGGTTTGGGGTCAAAAGTATCAATATGGGAAGGGCCACCTTCCATCATCAGAAAAATGCAACGCTTGGCCCTGGCCGGGTGATGGGTCCCTGTGGAATGAATATTCTCGGCCTGTGCAAGGGATGAGAAAGCGAGCGATCCAATTCCGGTACCTAATCCGTAAAGTGCTTCGCGGCGGGAAAGTTGAGCGACCATATTTTGCGGTTTCATATAATATATCAAAGTTATTACCTAATCGAGGTAAGCGAATTCATTCGAGTTAAATATAATCAGGCAGATATGAGCCAAGCCCCGAGTGCGTGCATCCGTTTGGCTCCGTTGAAGATCTGGCTGATAGGATTCGGAAGCAGGCAGGTATTCCCAAAAGTCATAGGGCTCTCCAGTTTTTTCCGCCATCACCGTTCTTTTAATTTTCCTGGGAAAAGACGGATGGACTGGTTTTTTTTCATTTTCAGATTTTTCGGCACTCTTCCATCGTGTAATACAAGCGTCGACTTCCTCCTTTGTCGCAGGCCGGGAAAGTGCCAACTCAAATGCACGCTGAATAATGGCGGGGTCGCTTTTCCGTTCCTTTAGGAGGCGGGCGGCAAAGGCAAGTGAACGATCTTGCACCTCTTCTGTGTTCAAAAGAGTGAGTGCCTGTGGAGCAACTGTGGAAGATTCCCGAAGTTCACAGGATGCATCCGATCCGGGTTGATTAAAGGCTTCCATGAATGGGTCACGTAATCCGCGAAGTTTTTCGGCGTATATGGTCCGCCTGTTTCTTTGGTTGGGGAGTGGATCAGGTTCATAGACAGAAGCAGTGCCTCCCATGATTTGACGGGGTTGAAAGGCAACTTCGGGATTGATGTCTGGTCGAACGGGGATTCCGCCCACATTTGAATTCAATTCTCCGCTCACCTGTAACATTGAATCCCGAAGTTCTTCCGCCACCAAGCGGCGTGGAAGAAAATAGGCGTAGAATTGTCCCTTGGGGTCTTTCTCCTCGAGTGATTTCGGGTCTGGGTGATGACTGCTACGACGATAGGTTTCGGAAGTCAGGATTAAATGATTCAGTTTCTTGACCGACCAACCGTTCTTCATGAACCAGTCCGTCAGGTAATCAAGTAAGGCGGGGTGCGTGGGTAACTCCCCGGTTCCGCCAAAATTATTGGGATTTCCGGCAAGTCCCCTGCCAAAATTCCAGGACCAGATACGATTAACCATGACCCGGGCAGTCAGTGGATTTTTATTATCCACGATCCATTTGGCCAATGCCAAACGTCTCTTCCCTTTTCCGGCAGGGAAAGGAGTTGTGTTCATCTTTCCGAGAGATTCCGCTGCACTCAAACCACT
>CBFIBI010000149.1:0-3855 GCA_965660725.1 Opitutales bacterium | reverse complement strand
CTTCAAGGTTTCTTTGTGTAGCAGGGTCCAAAAGTAAGGAATCACCCGTTCGGTATTCTTCAATTCGTCTAAGGTTTCCCGGTTTTCCTTTTAATACATCTGCAGCATATATAAGCAATGCCCCCGCAGGTCCTAATCCAGGATGTTCAATATCGATACCAAAGCCTTCCAAATTCATCACTCCAAGACTCTCCATTACTTCTCTCGCACCTGAGCGATGCTCAAAGTCAAAGTCCGGTCTTTCCGTTTGAGTAACTCCGGAAAATAATCGATCTAGTTCCTCGCCAAGTATTGCACCATCAGGTAAATTATTAATCCTCTTCTCCATTCCTTCCGGCACAAGGATTTCCCGAGGTGCCAATGCTCCCAGGATAGAAAGAAAGTCGAGCGGAACTTCACTTTGGGCAAGTACGAATTTACCGGTCGATAAATCAAGCCAAGATGCCCGTGCACCCTTTTTATCAAAATCAACAGACAAAAGAAAGTGATTATGCCCGGCATCTAATTGCCTGTCTTCAAGAACTGTACCGGGAGTTAAAATACGGGTAATCCCCCTTTTTACCAACTTACCGGTTTGCGGAGCTTCCAACTGATCACAAATTGCAACCTTATGACCACCATTAAGAAGCTTTGTAATATAACCCTCCGCTGCATGAGAAGGAATTCCCGCCATTGGCATCTCGTGTCTCTTTGTTAGAGTAATTCCGAGAAGTGCAGCCCCACGCTCGGCATCCTTCTCAAACATCTCAAAAAAATCACCGAGTCGAAAAAGAAGCAGAGTATCATCCTCAAGGCTCTCACGTGCCTCGCGGTATTGTTTCATCATTGGAGTGTCTTGTCCTTTTTTGCTCATTGGAAAGAGAACAAGCAAGCCCTAGAAAAGGTTTTCGTCAAGGCAATGAATAATAAAATGATAGAAGCCTAAAAATTTGCTCCCAATCCAACTTGAAAAAGGTGCATGGCCACACTGTCAAAATTTCCGTTTTCCGAAACTCCAAGTAGGCGATAAGCAAGAAATCCATCCAAGCCCAACCCCACTTCATAACCAAGCCCTAGCATGAGATCATAGGTAAACGCAGTTTCAGAGCTTGCATAGGAACGATTATTGAAATCTATAATATTGACAGCATCCCTACGACTCGCAAAGCCGAATCCGCCAGCCGTTCGAAACCAACCTTTTTGCCCAAAAGGAATCGCATATCCAATTCGAGTACCTATCTGAAAAACATCAAGTTGGCCATCACTTTTAAAAGTTGTGGGACCAAGCGAAGAAACAAGATTTGAAAACGCAGAACTTGCGTAACCAAAATGTAACTCACCTTCTAAATTGTCCCATCTTCTTCCAAAGCTTAAGCCAATTGAATGCCCCACGCTCATTTCAATTTCTGCAGGCTCAGGCAAACCGGAAAAACTTATTTCGGAGGGGGGTAATAAAACTCCCAAAAAAGGTTGAATAAAATAGGAACCTCTTTCCTTTTCCATGTTTCTGCGGATTGGACGTTTTTTGGATTTATCACCCGCAGGTGACGCAATCGCAGGAGAGGTTGTAGGAGCAGTTTGTAAAACAACCGGTGTGCCATCTGCCCTGTAGAGGGTTTCGCCTTCAACCGCAGACTTTGGAGGATCTGCTTGTATAACGGGACCCGGCAAAGAATCATAAGCCGTTTGAGGAGTCGTATTCTGAGGAGCAGCTTCCATTGTGGAAAGAACGGAACGCTGAGGTTCTTGAAATGGAATAGGATCAGTACCAGAAATTTCCGCTAGCTTTTGCGACAAGGAACGGGCACGTGCTTCTAAATTACTGTAGTAGGTTTCTCTTCTTTGATCACTAGCGGTCTGTGCGATCGTAAAAGTTGGAAAAATAAAACCAACTAAGGTTGAAGACAAAAAAATGTATGTAAATGATCTATTCAAACCAAATCAACAGATAATGAATCAAAACGACAAGGTAAAGCCCTTTGATTCAAGAGTAGCCGATTTACCATCGAATATAAATTCCCGGGCAATCATTTTTCTTTCATCGTCACTAAACAAAGGAGATGAATTTACAAAGTCCATTACTTGATCCGTATCCTTTAATTGTGAGAAAACGGTGTTTAAACGAGAAACTTTAAATTTTTCTG
Source organism: Opitutales bacterium (assembly GCA_965660725.1). Lineage (GTDB taxonomy): Bacteria > Verrucomicrobiota > Verrucomicrobiia > Opitutales > Seribacteraceae > Seribacter. Next base: position 1,732 of record CBFIBI010000149.1, on the reverse strand, counting down.
GGTCGAGCCAAACTTTATCCACCTGGTCATAAATAGTCCAGTTATCCCCATTGGTTCTAGAACCCTTCCAACTCATCCAACGACTTAAATCATTAAGATACAAATCTGGGAAATATGAATCGCCCGTCCAAAACCAACCCATATCTTCATGCCACATCCAAGTATAAGTTTCCACACCCGAAACTTCCTCAAGATAAAGCCAGCCTAGATCATTATGGTAGATCCAGTTCTGTGCAGTTTGATTATAATATCCAAATTTTTTCAAAAATCTCCAACTCGGAAGGTCAACTGCTCGCGAAATCACAATTTCAACTGTTGCGTTACTTTCAAGCAAACCATCGGAAACAGTGTAATTAAATGTAGTTAACCCGATAAAGGATGAACTTGGGGTAAATGAAAGACTACTTCCTCCTAAACCAAGGCTAACATTTCCGTCATTGGGTTGAGAGAAAGAGGTTAAAGTCAAGGTTTCTGTTCCATTTTGATCCGGTGCATTCGAATCATTGGTAAGCACATTCAGGTAAACTGAGCTAAAATTGGAGTCATTATAAACAAACTCATCATTCACAGCGGTAGGAGGATCATTAGTAGCATTTATTTCTAGGTTAACGAGAGTATCAACCTGCGATGTTCCATCACTTACCCGTAAGGTGACCGAATCATTTCCGTTATAATTTGGGTTGGGTGTATAAGTAAAACTATTCCCAGATCCGGTCCATTCACCATTAGCAGGAGTAGCAATAACAGAAAAAGTTACAGGAGCCTTCTCAGGATCTGCGACTGTAAAATTAATCGGGATCGCCACATCTTCCAAAGTACTAAAAAGTGAAGGACTAACTGTGGGCAGTTCATCCACATCAGTTACAGAGATATTAATTCTTTGTTCATCACTTGTATTTCCTTCATCTGTTGCACGAACCCAGACTTCGTATAAACGATTACCATCGCTATCGCTTGGACTTTCATAATCTGGAGGCGACAAGAATGAAAGATGCCCAGATTGTGGGTCAATTTTAAATAGATTTGGATCCTGTCCCCCTGAAATCGAATAAACCAAGGGTTTCGGTTCAAAATCAGTAGCAATCACTTGCAAGACAGCTAATTGATTTTCAGGATGTGCATGACTAGCAGAGTCAAGTCCGCCATTACTGGTAATAGTAGGATTGTTCTCATCCGCATCGGTTACCGTAACCACGATCGGGTAAACCTCAGAGAATCCACCATCCGAAAGAGTTAAATCAACCATATAAATATTATCCAGGTCCGCAGAGTTTGGATTCTCATAATCGGGGGCAGGTAGAAGTTGTAGACGGCCTGCATTTGAAACATCGAATCGTAAACGGTCTGCACCCCCGCTGATGGTATAGGTTATGGTATTAAAGTTGGATATAATACTGTTATCCCCGTCTGATGCATTCAAATCTACTACAACGCTGGAATTCTCCAATAAATTAAAAGAGGAACTGGCATTTGAAGTTAGGTATGGGGACAATGGTGGATTATCGTTCAGATTATATACATTTATGGTAAAGTTTCTGTCGACTGTGCTTACGCCATCAGATACTTGGATAATCTTGCTGTATGTATTATTAAATTTTGCAGCCTCGTAATCGGGCACTTCACGAAAGGTTAAATTCCCATCCGATGTGAGAAGAAAATCAGAATCAGTCGCGGCACCACCACCCCATGACCAATTGAGTGTGACATTGTTATCATCTTCAGCAGAGAGAGC
>CBFIBI010000148.1:0-3998 GCA_965660725.1 Opitutales bacterium | reverse complement strand
TGATTCCTGAGTGGCCCATTTCACTTCGCCTACGGCATTCCAATTGTCACCGGTCGAAAGCTGAGTGGCACGAGCTGAGAAAAGATTGTTGGCATTGGACAGCTTCTCAATGAAGACCGATGCTTTTTCATTAGTCGGAACCGTTAATGTTCCACCTGCTGCACGTTTACCAAGATCAAATGTGAGGACTTGATTGGCAGATGAAGTCTGCACCAAACCTACCCAATGAATTGATGACTTAGTTGTTGCATCCGCATTACGAATGTATCCCTGGGAAGCAAAACCACCAGAAACTTGAACACCATCCAGTTTAGGAATCATTTGAGGAGATCCTCTGCCAACATTATTGCCACTGATGGGTACATTGGCAAAGACAAGGTACTTACCCGCATTCGCCATAATAATATTGTGGCTATTCGATGAATTGCTGTGCGTGAAGCCAGAATCGGCAACTTCCTGAGTCCACTGTAAGGCAGATGCTGTATCTGGATTCAAATTCGTACCCGCAACCAATCTTGTGGCGGTAGCAGAAAAAATGGTCCGGGAAGAAGCAATTTTTTCTAGAAATAGAGATGCAGTTCCTAATTTGACGGAATTTTGAGGGGCATTGTCAAAACACTTAGCATAAATTTCGATGTAATCATTTGCGGATAAACTTGGGAGAAGCAAGTGCATATGGCCACTGCTTTCAGTATGATCTGAATCGTGTCTGATATAAGTGGAGCGGGCGGTTCCTGCCTGAATTGTGGTACTGCCATTTTTCTTCACAAAAAAGTGAACCTGTGAACGCTTATCAGCAGTTTTTGCTTGCTGAAGAATTGGACCGGTAAAAGCAAGGGAGTAATCGCCTGCTGCTTTCACCTTCAAACGGCTGGGAGTGGACGAGTTATGGTCGTACAGACTGGGATCCTAGTCCGCGGTGGTCCATTTGATCGCTTTCGAACTGGCACTGGCTTCCGGTATAATGGTTGTACAGTCTGAAAGCGCATCCCCCTTGACTAGAGCGCCTCCCTCGACGGCAGCCTCAAGCGTTCGCTCAATGGGCAGAAAGAGCAGGACTCCGAACAGGGTCGGAAAGAACCAGCTGAATGATTTAGAAGTATTAATAGACTTAGTGGCTTGCTTCATAGGAAGTAGTGACTTTTTGTTAATTAAAAAATTTCGCATTAGGAAACGCATAGAGGTACGCAATTGCGTACGCGTGACATGTCTTTTTGTGGCTTAAAAAGTAGAGAAAGCCCGAAAATTTGAACGAAGACACCCTGCCACCTGTAAGAAGGTGAAACAATAAAGGGACTGTTTCTAAACAACTGATCTAAATTTCGGGCTAAAATATGTTAAGGTTACAACATATATTAGGACAGAATTAGAATTTAATACGAAAAAACAAGGTTTTATTAAAGCAAAAATCATAAAGTATTAATGCACAATAATTTATGTAATATAAAAATGTTAGTTTATTTAAAAAAAACGCTATTTTTACTAAAAAACAATAAATAAATTACGAAAAGCAAGTAATTTGAATTTACAATTTAAAAATGCAAATTCAGGGGATCTGCCGGAGTAATTTAGCTAAAACATTACCTGGTCCGCATTCGATAAATTCTTCAACACTTTTTAGCCTAAGTCCCTGAATAACTTCGGTCCATCTGACTGGACTGAAAATTTGTTTAATCAATAATTCAGGAATGGCATCAGCTGAGGAATATGGTTGTGCTTCGACATTTGAAAAAACTGGGAATTGGGGAAGAGAAAAAGAGAAGTTTTGTAAAAAAACTGCAAATTCTGCTGCCGGTTCATTCATCATGCGGGAATGGAAAGCTCCGCTTACTTTTAAAGGAACCACCATACGGGCACCACCATCTTTGAGGGGACCAAGAACTTGGGTAATTTGCGAGGCAGTACCAGAGATAACGATCTGTCCGGGCGAATTAAAATTGGCCAGATCAATTCGATCGGCTCCCTGTTCTTCCAAAACAGAGGTAATTTTATCAGCATCCATGCCGATAACCGCAGCCATTCCACCACCGGAAACTTTAGACATAATTTCGCCCCGCTTGGCCACCATCTTCAGTCCATCAGCAAAAGAAAAGGCATTGGCACACTGCAGGGCAGCAAATTCTCCCACTGAATGCCCGGCAGCGAAAGAGGGTGACTTACCCTCCTCAAGCAATGCTTTCGCCTGTAAGCAACTAACCGTGTAAAGAGCAGGTTGGGTAAAGTTTGTAAGGTTCAAGTCCGTTGCATCTTCCTGTAGACATAAATCTTCTATTGAATAGCCCAGAATCTCATTACTTTGCTCAACAATGTCTGGAAATCGTGAAAATAATTCGGATCCCATACCAACCGACTGGGAACCTTGACCAGGAAACAAAAATGCTGTGCTCATAGTTTCTAAATAAGTATATTGTAATTGCGAAAAAGAAGGGAGAATAGTACCAATGAACTCTCTTTTTTTACTGAACCCACTTAAAATGCAAGAACATCTGATCATTGACGGGAACAATGCCTTGCATGCGATCCCAGAATTTTCCAAGGAACTCACCCGAGACCGCAGTTTGGCCCGCGACAGCCTGATTCGATTCCTCGAACCTATTCAGGCAGGTGAGAATTGTCTTTTAACCGTTGTTTTTGACGGAAGAGGTGGGAAGGGAAAGATCTATCAACATGAAGGTAACAAAAGCTATACCATTATCTATTCTTCTTCGGTTCAGGGTGCGGATGGCGTGATAGAAAAAATGCTAATGGCCGCAAAATTCCCTGAGCGTATAACAGTTGCAACTAATGATGGGCTAATTAGAAACTGTACTTATGAAGCTGGTGCATCAACTATGCGAATTGAGGAACTGATCAAAAAGCTTGATGGGGCAATTAATCGTATTCGGGTTAAAATTAACAATAAACAAGAAGGTAAAAACGGTCCTCTTGCCAACAAAATACCGTTCCCGAATCTCAACCGGGAAAAAAGTTGATTATATATGGCTGATGTTCAAATAGTAAAAGAAGTCCCGGGTTTGTACGGTAGTTTAAAGGTGGATGAAAAAATCATTCAAAAAATTTGGGCCGAGCAGAATTTCAATCAGATTAACCTGAAGACTGAATCCGGGAGAAAGCTTAAAATCTTATCCCCGGGTACTTGGAATCAGTCCGAAGAGGGCCCGGATTTTAAAAATGCTCATTTACTTCTCGACAGGAAAGAAATTAGCGGAGATGTAGAAATTCACTTCCATTCCAAAGATTGGCGAAAGCATAGGCATGATGAAGATAGTAACTACAATCGGGTCATTCTACATGTCACCCTTTTTCCATCCAAAGCAAAAGCAAGGAACACCAAAACCGAGGGGGGGAAAATAATTCCTCAGTTTCCTCTTTTGCAACACCTCACACAAAGCCTTGAAGAACTTCTCGAAGCTCAGGCAATTGAATCTTTATCAGGTTATCAATCAAACCTGCCCATAAACTTACGGGCTCCCGGAATTCTATCAGAAATGAAGGCTCAGAATTATCAATCTGCAAAGGATCGATGGTTGCAAAAGAAATCTTTCGCAAGAACAAGGCTAGCCAACGGTAAACATGAGGAAGTTTTCCATCAATGCTTTCTTGAAGTTCTTGGATATAAGAGAAATCGGATACCCATGAATCAACTGGCACAGGCTTTTCCCACGGCTTATTGGAATACTGCAAATAGAAATGCAACCAAGGCTTTTGAATCTACCCCAAACTGGAAGATGAAGGGAATTCGCCCGGCAAATCATCCATATATTCGATTAAAGCAATACGCCCAGTTATGGGAAAAAAATCCTCAATGGATCCAATCTCTCCTCCAATTAAATATTCCTGTTCCACAAAATGAGGAACAGAGTGACCGAAAGGTTCTTCAATTATCCAAACTAAATAAAGAATGGAAAAACAAGGCATTGGCAGGAGTCTGGGGAGGAACACGAATCAACACGCTTTGGGTGGATGCATGCCTTCCTCTTTTATCGGAGATTAATCAA
>CBFIBI010000147.1:0-4226 GCA_965660725.1 Opitutales bacterium | reverse complement strand
ATTTTTGATTAAGAATGGACAGACGATTGGGAAAAAAAATAATGAATGTTAAAATTGTTAATATGGAAAGAAAACAAGTAGGTATAATCAAACTATATACTCTTAGGTATCTTGTTTTTTCTCTCGTTAATCAAATTCCTACAGTCGGCTCACTTATCAATCTTGTTAATGTATTGTTTATTTTTGGAAAGGAACGAAGATGCTTACATGACAGAATTGCCGGTACTGTCGTTGTCAAAAATAAATAGATTTTAAATCGGGTGTCGGTGTTAATTAGTTGATGTATTAATTTTTTGAATCAGTTAATTTTTGATTGAAGTATTAGTTGAAAACAGACTTTCTATAAGTCTGTTTTCGTCTTTTAACCAATCATCTCGTGAAACATTTAATTCGAACCCTTTATTTCGCACTCCTTGCTTTACTTGTGTACAGCAAGTTAGGAAATCATGTTAATGCAAAAGAACAACAATCCAATTCAGACTATGCAAAAAAAGGATACTTGACATTTGAAAATAAGCCATTGGGAAGTCCCGACCGCCCCCTCATATTAAGGACTTTTGTACCTACACTTGGTCTTTCTCAAGAAATTGTTTTATCCAATCATGCAAAAGGTGGTCCATCTCCAAAGTACAGTCCCAGTAGCGGGAAAGAATCGACTTCTGAGTACCAACCAATTGATGGGATCCCCGCTGCAATTGCAGTAAATATTGGTAACTCACTATCCTATGTCTGGGATAGCACGGAATGTCGCCTACTCTATGGCTGGACGGATGGTTTTTTAGATATGAAAAATTACTGGGGTGATAAAACAAGTGGGAGGCGAAAAGGATTTGGATATGTTCCAAAATTATATGGTTTTGTTTTTTATAAAGCACAGGGAAAACATCCGCTTTCAATTAACGGGAAATCAGTTTCCGAACTTGGATCTCCAAAATACCTCGGATATTCGCTCGGAACCGACCGATTGCCCATTTATGAATTTGAATCGGGTACGAGTAAAATAACAGTAAATTATAGACCCGGCCCGTCCACGCAGACAATCAGGGTGGATTTTACATCGAAAGAAAAAGAAAGTCTTCAATTTTCTTCCCCTAACACACAAGTAGAGGTCATAGATAAAAAGCCGGGGAATCTAAGCATAATCATTAGACCAAATGCCGGAGAAAGAATTTCTTCAGAGGAAAAAAAACTGGAAATCAAGAAACCAACCAAAGAAATCGGCGAGCAGCTTTACACTTCTCTAGGTTGTATTGCCTGTCATTCTCTGGATGGCGGAAAAAATCATGGTCCTACCCTCAAAGGCTCATTTGGCGAAAAAAGAGAATTTGTGAAAGCGTCTTCTTTGATTGTTGATGACGAATACATTAAAGAATCTATTGAAAACCCAATGGCAAAAACCGTTAAAGGATACCTAACCGGAATGATGCCTCCCTATAAACTCCAACAAGCAGAGTACGATTCATTAATCCTATTCATCAAGTCTGTCCGATAATTTACAAGCGGTTATTCCTATGAAATCATTTTTTATTCCTTTCCTTGCCATGACTTCTATCGCTCTTGGTTCAAATTCAAGCTACAAGATAGAAAATATTCCATTTCCGGATGACATGCCACCCGAGATTGGTGGTTTGGCTTTCGATAATGACGGTAATTTATATGCCTGCCTTCGACGGGGCGATGTAGTCGTTGCAAAACCTGGCAATAACCCAGAAGAGACAAAGTGGAATATTTTTGCCACTGGACTTCATAATCCGATGGGTATGTTGCTACTCAATCGTGGCCATATTCTAGTTTCTCAAATGGCAGAGCTGACTGAGATCATTGACACGGATCAGGATGGAGTCGCAGACCGTTACAATAACCTGTCCACCGATTTTGGGATAAGTGGAAATTATCATGAGACAAATGCAATGTGCCGGGACGGAGATGGTGGATATTATATCGCACTTGGAACTGCTTCTCATAATGGGCCGACCTTCAAGAGCCCACGTGGTGAGTATTCAAAGGATGGAAGAAGGGGGCGGAATTTTTCCTCCAATCTCCTGAGAGGCTGGGTCGTTCACTATGACAAGAATGGAAAACTTACCCCTTTTGCGAGTGGCTTTCGGATGCACAATGGAATCACCCGTTCACCGGACGGTGAAATTTGGTGCGGTGACAACCAGGGAGATTGGCGTGGCGGGTCACCCATTTATAATGTCCGTCCAGGCTCCTTTAACGGTCATCCTTCAAGCTTAGTCTGGGACCCTGACCTGAAAGAATTCGGCACACCGATTTTCCTTCCAAGAAAAATGCTGGATGATCTGTACAACCAACCCTCCGTTCAGTTAACCAGAAAAACGATGAGTTCATGTGGTGAACCTTTTATTATCGAAACCGAAAACTTTGGCCCCTTCAGTGGTCAGATGCTTGTACCTGACGAAAACGGGCGCCGAATTAACCGTATAATGATGGAAAAAGTGGATGGTGCCTGGCAGGGTGCGTCCACTCTTTTTCTAAACACCAAAGAATTACGGGCAGGTGGTGTTCGGATTGCCATGGATAAATCAGAAAAATCTATCTACTACGCATCAACGGCACGGGGTTGGCAACGTCCGGATGAAGGACTTCAGAAGATCACCTACAATGGAAATGCCCCATTTCATATTAAGGATTTAAAACTTACCACGAATGGATTTAAATTTTGGTTTACCAAGCCAGTTCAGGACCCGAACAAGATGTCCGAAAAAATAAGTGTCCGCAGTTTTTGCTATGAATACGGTTATCGCTACGGATCGAGTGAGAAAGATAAAAAAGAACATAAAATCCTGAGTTTAACCGGAACCGGACCCTTTGAAATCGAGCTGGAAGGATTGGAAGCAGGCAGAATTTTTGAAATTGGTTTTAGTTCAAAATTACTCTCCAGCAAAGGAGAATCAATGGATGACCCACAAGTTCAATACACGCTCAACCGATTGAAAAGGCCGGAAGCAAAATTCCCAGCTCTGTTAAAAAAGTCCAAAGACGGAATAGATGTGTACATTGCCGGTGAGTTTTTCTCGAGGTATAACTTTAATAAAATGTCCCAGCCAATCCTATGGCCAGTGCAGGGACCGGGCGGAATTCGTATGGTTCGGGATTATCCACTCAAAAATGATACAACCGGAGAAGCAAGAGACCACCCGCACCATCGTTCAATTTTCATTGGTCATCAGGGAATGAACGGTGCAAATTATTGGCACAACCAAAATAAAAACGCCGGAACTGTCGAACACCTAAAAGTCATTGATTCACGCTCTGGCGAAGATCGTGCACTGATCAAAACATTGAACACATGGAAAGATAAAGATGGAAGAACCATTGGAGCGGACACTCGAACTATGACATTTGGTGGAGATAAAACTTCCCGTTTTTTGGATTTGGAAATCAATATGCACGCCACAAATCAGGACATCATATTCGAGGAATTTAAGGACGGTTTTGTGGGAATCCGAACGCATCCAGACCTAAGATTGACCCCAAACCACAAGCATGGAGTCAAAAAAGTATTTGGTAAAGCCCGCAACAGTGAGGGTGTGGAAGGGAAAAGCATCTGGGGAAAACGTGCTGACTGGGTACATTATTTCGGTACAATCGAAGGAAAAGAGGCAGGTATCGCCTTCCTCAGCCATCCAACTAACCTGACTAAGAGAGGAGATAAATCATGGTGGCATGCTCGGGACTACGGACTTATTTCAGCCAATCCATTTGCTCCCACAAAAATTGGTGGTGACGGAGAACACAGAATTAAAAAAGGACAAAGTTTAAAACTTCGCTACCGTTTTATTTTTCATAGCGGTCCAGCAAAAGATGCGAAAATCGGTCAACTCTTCAACGAATATGCCAAGGACTCTGGGCACCCCACATCTGTTATGCCCCCCCACCCTGGTTATCCAATTGACTACCTTTCAAAAAAGAAAAAGTGATATATTAATCCTCCCAAAATTGAACCTATGAAATTTGCACTCTGTAATGAAGTATTCCAAGAATTATCAATTGAGGACGGCTTTTCTAAAATTGCTGAAATTGGATACCAGGGAGTTGAAATTGCACCATTTACACTGAAAGAAAACCCACTCGAAATAAATGATAGTGATGCTGAAAGATGTAAAAATGCAGCCAAATCAGCAGGCATTGAAATTGTTGGTCTCCACTGGTTAATGGCCAAGACAGAGGGTTTACATGTAACTCATTCCGATGAAGGAATG
>CBFIBI010000146.1:0-4343 GCA_965660725.1 Opitutales bacterium | reverse complement strand
GTTGGGTATATCCAATTGAATTAGAGGACCAGTCCGTTTGGTTATACAATGACAACATAAAGTGGATATGGACGAGGGAGAGTGCCTATCCATGGCTCTATTTCCATACCGATGAAGGTTGGCGCTATTACCTAAGCGAAAAGGGATTCTACGACGAAAAACAAAAGGAATGGATTGAACTGGCTCCGTAAAAATAATCTACGGACGGGGTAATTTTCCAATGGAAATATTTCCACCAAACCGATCAAAATTTATCCGGTTGTTAAGAAGGTTCCCACCGGAAGTGACATTCTTAATAAAATTTACCCGACCAATCTGCTGAGCGGCGGGGATGGCCGTTCCAAAATTAGGGTAGCGTCCATCAATGGCACCCTTCAGACTATTTAAACGAACTGCAGAGGTGGAAGGGAAATGGACATCTCTAAGACGCAGGGTATTGGCTTCCATGACAATATTGGGCAATGCCCGGGAAAAACGTAGCCCGTTCACATTTAATTCCTGTGCCGCCCGGATAGTTGCCAAATTATTTGCACCAATAGTTACCTGGTTAAGATTGGCATTCCGTAGACTTTTAACGGCCACTTCCCGGGCACCTTCAAGCTGGGCATTATTTAATAGAATATCCTTGCGAGCGGCCAGAACCAGGTCGCTGGTTGCGGCACTGATGGAAATACCATTCCCCACAGTAAGTCCCCCCCCACTCATATGCACAATACGGGGTGCAGTGTTGGGTAGTGCGTTATCGAAGGATATTTGACCGGATAACTTTAATGATTCAGATGCACTGAATACAAGGGTTTGCAAATTGGGATTAGTTAACTTGGCAAGATCATAGGTTTGGGAATTTGCAAGCAAGTTTCGACCACCAATAAACCTGGGCTGACCCGCAACCAAAGAATCAGTTAGGAGGTTTCCATAGAGTGAAGAAATTTCCATGTAGAAAGGATTTTTTAATACCTGGTTACCCACAAGGGTGGTTGGCAAAGAACTGGAAGTGGATAAATCATAGTCTTGAAGCAGAATATTTGCATGTTCTCCAACCTCTTTCCAATTCGGTGTCAGTGTACCCCCGGAAAGTTCCAGAATTTCCTCATAAATCCTGGCGTTACCCGATGCACGGAGTTTTTCACCAAGGGATAATACACTGCCTGACTGAACAGGTTTTTTATTTTGTGAGGGGATTTGTTGACTGGCAGCGATTTTTTCGGGTGTCAGGGTGGAAGATAATAAACCGGGTGAAATGTCCTGATTAAGAAGCTTGAGCAAGCGGTTATCCGAAAGGGTTAGGATTTGAGCACGGGCCTGGGGAGATTGATTAAAATAAGAAAGTGCCTGTGGTTGATTAAAACCTTGAAGATCGAGTAATTTCTTCAGGACATCCACGGATTGAATGATTAATTTTTTCTGAATAGGTTTGGAAAAGGAAAAGAATCGATTGGTCTGTAAAGTGGAAAGTCCGAAAGCGGATAGCCTTCTGGTAAGTTCGGAGATTTTTCCTGTTTTTCGGGTTTGTGTGATCACCGAGTTGTTTTCAAGGAACTGAGATTTCATAAACGGAGAAGGACCTTGCCTGTTCAATCGCTTGGAAAAAATTTGCCTTAATTCGCCGAGGTTGGAATTGAGGGATCGATTGGATCGACTTGCTGTGCTTTGAGTATTCCGAAGGTTGGAAAAAGAACCGGAAGCTCCATCAGTTTCCTTGGAATCATTTTCTGAGGAATCAGGGTTCTGATTACCCAAATTAGAGGATGCAGGCTGTGCGGCAAGAAAGTATGTGGATAAGAAAACACCCAACAGGTAGAAAAAGAATAAGTTTTGAATTTTTTTAACCGCTATCATTTCTGGGAAGTGTTCAAGGCCATCCACTTTCCGGTGGCGTAGTTATAAAAAAGAGAACGGCTATTCTGGGAACCATAGAAGTAAAGCCAGCCAGCATCCCGGTTTCCATAGAAGAATGGATAAAGGGAGTCATCTGTCCAAACCCATCCGAGTAATGTATGCCATAACCAGACACCTTGGCCAGGCACCTCCATGGGAAACAACCAACCCATTTCCTGATGCATTATCCATCCAGTTTCACCGTCCATATAAAAAGAACCCATCCATGGACTTTTCCACCAGTTTGATGCATCAGCGGGCAATGCCTTTGACCAAGCCGGGCCCTGCGGTGCTTGTGGGGTAAGAAAATCGTAAACTGAGCCATATCCAATCCCTTCTGCATTTCTTGAAAATGCCCGGTAAAAATATTTTTTACCCATAAACAATCCAGATGAAAGAGCAGAAAAGCTACCGTTCTGATCGAATGACGAGGTTTGAATGATTACTGAGTTATTGGATTCAAATAATGGTTCGGGATGACTTGATAAAAGAAAACCTGTTTCGAGCACAGGAGTGGATGAGCCTTGATCGTGTAAATGCCCATATAATTTAGCAGAAGTAAAATTAAGCGAAGAAGGAGAATGTGTCATTACAGTGGGAACAAAAGAATCGACAACCTGGATGGTGAGGTTCTGGTCGAGATAGGCACCTTCCGAATCTGTTGAACGAACTGCGAGTGAATAAATTGACTGATCTTCAAAATCAAGAGACTTTTGAGTAAGAACTTTGCCATGCGGGGCGATCACAAAGGGGGACGATTGGTTGGAATCGGAAAGAAGGAGGTATTGATAAAATCCAGTGGAATTAGGATCATCCGGATCAGTGCTTGATAACTGGCCAACCATTGAACCAACAGGTAAGTTTTCGTCAATCTGGTTGTAAGAAAGAACGATTTTTGATGGAGGTTGATTTTCAACCAAATCAATTAACCGGACAGTAAAGATGGATTCTTTGATTGCGTTGTGTTGATCGGAAACACGCACCAGAATCGTCCGGGTCGAAGACGCTTCATAATCAAGTGGTCGCTTGGACCGAAGGGTCCCATTTTGATCAATATGAAAAAGCTGATTAGCCGGGAAATTTGGCCTATTGGGAAGAGAAAAATAAAGTACAGGAGCAGGATCCGGATCGGTTGCATTAAGATCACCAACAAAGGTGCCAGCCGGTTCATTTTCGGAAATAATTAATGGAGTGGCTGTGATTGAATCAGGAGTTGCATTTGCAACTGAAGAGGAATCAAGGGGATCGGAACCGTAGGCAATTTCTTCCTGATTACTAAACCCATCCCCATCGATATCTGGATCATAAAAATCCTCGATTCCATCACCATCCATGTCCTCAATTACATTGGTTAGGGATACGAAAAGTAATTTGGTGTATGATGTATTTGCATCATCGATTACACGTACCTGAATAGTATAAGTTGTGGCATTGGTCTCGTAGTCAAAAACAGTTGATGTACGCAGACTGCCATTCAAATCAATTATAAATAGATTGTTATGAGTGGTTCCATTTAAGTCATATAGCGTAAACAAATGGGTGGCATTAATATCCGCATCCGTAGCAGTAAAGCCACTTATTAAGGTACCCACTGGTTGGTTCTCCAATACGCTGAGTGTTCCCGTGGCATTGATGTCCGTAGGGACATCATTCACCGGGGTGATGGTGATGTTGATCGAAATTGAATCGGAAAGGTTTCCATCGGATAGCACGGCAGTCAGGTTTTCAGATCCGCTATAGTCAGCATTGGGGGAATAAGATAGTAAGCCGGTATTTCCGCTGATTGAAGCGGTTCCGTTCGTGGCATTTACTGATAATATCCAAGTTAAGGAATCTCCATCAGGATCACTCCCGTTCAGATCGATGCTGTACCCTGCCCCGTCTTCTAAAAGGGTGACAGATAATGGACTATCCCCCTGAGCGATAATTGGGGCTTCATTTAGATTGAGTACTTGAACAATAAAGTTCTTATCAAAGGTTGCTCCCTGATCATCAGTTACCCGGACCTGAATCGGATGGGAAGCATTGCTTTCGTAATCAAGAATCACACCCGTTCGTAAGCTACCATTTCCATCCATGGTAAATAGATTGTTATGAGAGGTTCCATTTTGATCATACAAAGTAAATACATGAGTGGCATTGATGTCGGCATCCGTAGCAGTGAAGCCGCTGATCAAGGTACCCACGGGTTGATTCTCAAGCACGCTGAGTGTTCCCGTGGCATTGATGTCCGTAGGGACATCATTAACTGGGCTGATGATTATATTAATGGAGATCGAATCCGAAAGGTTTCCATCGGATAGCAACACGGTCAGATTTTCAGATCCGCTATAATTGGGATTGGGAGAATAGGAAAGGAAACCGGTATTTCCGCTGATTGAAGCTGTTCCGTTGCTCGCATTACCTGATAGTGTCCAGGTTAAGGAATCTCCATCCGGATCACTCCCGTTCAGATCAATACTGTA
>CBFIBI010000145.1:0-4379 GCA_965660725.1 Opitutales bacterium | reverse complement strand
ACCGGAAAGCGGAATTAGCCAATTTGCCAGCAGGAGTTTTACCATGGTCCGCTATTCTTCGAGATGCCGGTTACTTTTGTGCCAATAACCGTAAACTTGACTACAACTTTAAGTATATTGGGACTAAGCCCTGGGATGAGTCCAACAATAAGGCAACTTGGAGAAATCGCCCAAACAAAGAAACCCCATTCTTTTACATGCGATCCATGGGGGAGTCCCATGAGAGTTCTCTTCATTTTAATCGGGACTTGATGGAAAAGGAGAGAACGAAGACCCCAGTTCTAGAGGTTGATCTACACCCCTATCATCCTGATACTCCAATATTCCGTTACACGCATGCCAGATACCATGACCGCATGAGCATAATTGATAATTTGGTTGGTTCAGAACTTAAGAAACTAAAATATGAAGGACTATTAGAGGATACTTTTGTCTTTTATTTTGGGGATCATGGAGGTGTTCTTCCCAGAAGTAAGGGATATGCGTATGAGTCAGGTCTTCATGTTCCTCTGGTTGTAAGAATTCCAAAAAACTTCAAACATTTGATCGATCATAAACGTGCTTCTCGAACGGATGGTTTCGTGAGTTTTATAGATTTTGGCCCAACCATTCTTTATCTCGCTGGAATCGACATTCCAGAATTCATGGATGGAAATCCATTTTTCGGAAAGGGAATTACTAGAAAATCCCTGGCTAAGCGTAATGAAACCTTTGGCTATGCAGACCGTTTCGATGAAAAATATGATATGGTACGCACTTTAAGAATGGGTAAATGGAAATATGTGAGGAATTATCAGGGTTTTTATCCTGATGGACTTCAGAATAACTACCGTTATAGAATGTTGGCATTCAAGGAATGGAGAGAGTTATATCACAAGGGAGAGCTTTCTGAGGCACAAGGGTATTTTTTTGAACCTCGCCCATCCGAGCAGTTGTTCGATTTATCTGAAGATCCACATGAAGTCATAGATTTGGCTAGAGATCCCAAATATCGAAAAATATTATTGGAATTAAGAAGCAAATTAAAATCCAAGGTTAAAGAGATAAATGACTTAAGTTTTTATCCAGAAAGCTATTTGATAGATAGGTCGTTTAATGATCCTTTAAGCTTTGGACGATCTCATTCACTGCAGATTTCTCGCTTAGTTGAGGCAGCTGATCTTGCTTTGCTTCCGTTTGAGCAGGCTAAACCCCGATTGGAAGAGGTTCTTAAAAACGGTTCAAGCTGGGAGCGTTATTGGGCTTGTTTGGTTTGTTCAAGCTTTGGCAAAGTTGCTCAAAATTTATCTGGAAAACTTCATTCTCAATTAAATGACCAGAATCTTATGGTTCGCCTGCGTGCAGCTGAAGCACTTGCTCTAACTGAAAAGATGGATCCTATGGAAATACTTATCGAAATTATGAATGCCACAGAATCTTCAGTAGAATTATTATTGGCATTAAATACGATCGTTTTTTTGCGTGATTATCATGACTTTGAAATAAATCCTCAGCTTATAAAGCCCAAAGTGTCTAAAGGGGAGTTTAAGCGAAGACTTGAGTATTTGTCGTATAAGTAGAATTTTTCCTGCAGTTATTTCTAAATAGTACAGGAATGTTACTATTACTTGGTAATAAAAATGAATAAATGTGCGAGTATAGAGGGATAAGTTTATTTGAATTTGTTTCTTATTTAAGTTAAGGGCTTATCAACTTAAATATAGACGGGGGCAAACCTTGGCATGTGGTTCGGGCAAACCACATGCCTTTTTTCTTTTAGGTTTTCTTGAAAGTGATAAGTTGTCCAAATGAGTAAACTGCCGAGTTACCTAAGATTACTTCTATACCTTTTAGGTGGGATAATTCTATTAGTTTTGGGCGTTTGGTCTCAAGATCACAGCTTTGAAGCGATTCATAAAATGAGGCAAATGGAAAGGGTTCCTAATGTTCTTACTCAGCATGTTGTCCCAGTAGAAGTAAGTATCTTAGGAAAAGCTGAGAAATCAAAGAATAATGAATGGTTAGTATCTAAATATACTAAGACGAATTGTCTCTATTATCGATACCTCAAAGAAAAAGAGAAAAGAGATTCTGATGGAGATAAGAAGTGGGTCACAGTAGAAAAAGGTTCCCGATTCGCCAACTTCTTTCTTGCTGACCAAAGCGGACATGTGCTGGTCGACATAGAAAGGGGTGGCGTTCGACCAAGCTTGAAAAAGGATTACGAGCATGAGCAAGGTAGATACAGGTATAGCGAATGGCGCATTGATGAGGGCGAAGAACTTTTTGCGATGGCAATGGGAAACAAATCTAAACAAACATATTCTTTGCGTTTTGATTTACCTGGTGCTTATGTGCCAATTATTTCAAATGATGACGGATTAGAAAATCGGTCTAATTTTGGAAATAAGGGTATTCTGCTTTCAGCATTGGGTGTGTCGCTCTTGTGCTTTGGATGTTTACTCTTGTGCTTTGTTTTCCGGGTTCATCGAGTATTACTCTTTTTGATTATTGTGTCCTTTGCTAGCTGTGGGGTAATGATCTATACGGGCTGTAAGATGTTAAAAACTGATTTAGAGGAAGGTTATAATCGCTTAGCTAGAACTGAAAAAATATACAGAAATGAAATATCTGAAATAATTGGCACTACATTCGAGTGGGAGGATATAACAGAAAAAGTAGAAGTTTTAAATTCGATCAAAAAATCCAGGGCATTAGGGATTACGGAGGATTTTATAGCATCAATCGAGCGTACTAACGCAATTTTAAATCGGTTTCCAGAAAATATATTGGCACCTATTTGGGGTATCAAAGTATGGCCTTCAAACGCTAAAATTAGTAATGCTTTAATTAAAGATTCGATTATTAAAGAAACGCCCATTCCTTGGTGGAGTGCACTAATTTGGGCAAGTATTTCTTTGATTACCTTATTGATCGGTCTTTACTACGGATTTAGGAAAATTAAGCTCAAACGATATATAGAAAATATTCCAACATCACCATCTGCTGGTCTTGCCTATGGACCAGCAGAGATTAAAGGGAAAGTAGAATTCAGTGAAAACTCTTTTTTAAAAGCACCGGAGACGGGTACGAAATGTATTTATTTTCGGCATAAGATTACCAAGAAAGTTCGCTCTGGAAAGAAAACAAAAGTAGTTGTAGTCAAGGATCAGGCGCAAAATGTATCGTTTTTTTGTAAGGATTCTGAAGGCAGAACTAAAGTTGAACCTGAAGGGGCAGAAATAAACTCTGCTTTGAAATTAAAGAGGAAATCTGGGAGAAAGACTTACTATGAATGGCACATTGCAGAAGATGCATCTATTTATTTATTGGGTTCAGCAATTGTTGATGAAGAGGTTGGTGATTCTTTAATCATGGCCAAAGGAAAAGATAAATTTCCATTTATCCTTTCTGATGAAACTGAGACTGAGGTAATGCTAAGGCAGAGTAAGGCAGGTTTATTCGGTATAGGTTTGGCTCAAAACGGTTTTGTATCTTTGATGTTGTCGATTTTGGGTTCGATTGGTTCTTTTGCAGCATCTGATTTTCTTTTTTGTGCCCTTTTCTCTCCTGCGTTTCTTGTACTCTGTATGGTTGCATTAATGTATAACGACTTAATCTTTCTCCGTAATCGGGTGAAGCGTGCGTGGGCAAATATTGAAGTTGCATTAAAAAAACGATCCGATCTAATACCAAATTTGGAAAAGATCGTTAAGGGATATTTATCACATGAACAAACTACATTGGAGTCACTATCCCGTTTAAGAAATAGCTTGATCGGGAAAAGCTCTTATTCTCCTTCCGAAGTCGATAATGTGATGAAAGAAGAATCTGCTTTGACCGGTCGCTTGTTAGCAATTCGGGAGTCAAATCCTGAACTAAAGGGGAATCAAATGATGAATAATTTTATGGATAGTCTTACAAAGATGGAAAATGAAGTGGCTTTCATGAGAGCTGGTTATAATGACGGAATTGAAAGGTACCTAACGGTGAAAAATAGAATTCCAGAAGTTCTTATTGCAAAGGCTTTTCAATTTGAGGATATGACGAATCTTAAATTTTCAATGAAAATTCAGCACCTACCTGCCATGGATTTACGATCAAAAAGCGAAGAGGTTGTTGCTGATGATCTTATTGAAGATTTAAGTGAAAATGTTCCATTAGAAACTAAACTTAATACTCATCTACAAACTTATATTTACAAAGACGGGCAACAGTACGGTCCCTACACTATTGATCAAATCAAGTCTTTTGTGGCCAAAGGAAATTTTTCACTAACCGATCATGCTTGCTGGGATGGTGAAAATTGGAAGACAATATCAGATATCCCAAGTTTCAGTGGTTA
This sequence comes from Opitutales bacterium, assembly GCA_965660725.1. Classification (GTDB taxonomy): domain Bacteria; phylum Verrucomicrobiota; class Verrucomicrobiia; order Opitutales; family Seribacteraceae; genus Seribacter. The sequence continues at coordinate 55 of CBFIBI010000145.1, read as the reverse complement.
ATTTAGTTGTTTATTTTTGGTCTTCCTAAATATTTTTTATTGAGTCGAGTATGGC
>CBFIBI010000144.1:0-4430 GCA_965660725.1 Opitutales bacterium | reverse complement strand
AGTACCAAGGTTCCTGTACTCATTTTGACTTAGAGGATCCTCGATCCCTTGCTCGATTGTCAGAACCAATGACGGCATTGGAGAACTTATCTGGTCTCGTGGTAATTGATGAAGTTCAAAGACTTCCTGCAATATTTCCAGTTTTACGGGTTCTTGCGGATCGCAAAGAAAAACCTGCCTGCTTTCTTCTTTTGGGAAGTGCCTCCCCACTTTTGATTAAAGAAATTTCTGAATCCTTGGCTGGTCGGGTCGCTCTTTTGGAGATGGATGGATTCAATCTTATGGAAGTGGGGAGTGCAGAGTCCAATATTTTATGGAATCGTGGTGGATTACCTCCATCCTTTCTTGCTGGTTCAGATACTAGTAGTCTGCAGTGGCGTCAGGATTTCATGACCCTTTTTGTGGAGCGTGACCTTCCTCAGTTTGGAGTTACTTTTCCATCAGCCGCGATGAGGCGATTTTGGGCAATGCTTGCTCATTATCATGGACAAACATGGAATGCCTCAGAATTGACAAAATCCTTTGATGTTTCCCAAGCAATAATCCGTAAAAAACTGGATATCCTTACCGGGGCCTACGCTATCAGGCAACTCCCTGCCTGGTATGAGAATTTAGGAAAAAGAACCGTTAAATCTCCCAAGATTTATCTTAGAGACAGTGGGCTGCTTCATGCCTTGCTGGATTTATCCACCTTCGATCAACTTCAGTCCCATCCGAAATTGGGGTCATCATGGGAGGGGTTCTGTATCGAGCAAATTCTATCCATCACCGGTTCCTCGAATGCTTACTTTTGGGCTACCCATGCCGGGGCTGAGCTTGATCTCTTTCTTCTCCACAACGGTAAACGGATTGGTGTTGAGATTAAATATTCTGATGGGCCAAGCACCACACGTTCAATGCGGCAAGCCTTGGAAGATTTATCTTTGGATCATCTCTTCGTGGTCTATCCAGGAAAAGATGACTATCCATTAGACAAAAACATCACCGTCACCTCCTTACCCTCCATTCTTTCTAAAATAGAAGATCTTTAGGGAGCTTTCCGTTTTATCATGTCCGATAACAAGCAAAACAAACCAACTCTTTCGATGAAGGTGTTCAAAGGACCCCAGCAAGTTGAGCGGGAAAAGAACGATACTATTTGGGACCGTTTCCACCGTTTACAGCGTAGTCTGGCACCCTTACGAAAAGGAAGACATATCAAGAAAGGAGTTCATCGTATCAAAAGAGAGGATGAAACAAAATCTATGGTTACTAAAAAGAAGACCATAACTGGAAAAGAACTAGCAAAACTTTGGGAAGGAAACCCTCGTATATCAAATGAAAATGGCGAGGATTGGATGAATCTCATTAAAGAAATTCTTTTTGAACAAAAACTTCCTGATAATAAATGGGATTAGATAAGATCTTCAGAAATAAAATTTATGCAATTCATTGACCTAAAATCCAGACACCAAATGATCGGAGATAAGATCAATGCCCGTATTCAAAAGGTTATGGAACATGGCCAATTTATATTGGGTCCAGAAGTTCGTGAGGTGGAAGAAAAACTTGCTCAATATACCGGTTCCAAGCATTGCGTAACCGTATCCAGCGGTACCGATTCTTTGCTTATTGCTTTGATGGCATTGGGCATTGGGGCAGGAAACGAGGTTATCACGGTTCCCTACACTTGGATCTCCACTGCAGAAGTCATTGCTCTTCTTGGTGCCAAGCCAGTGTTCGTGGATATTCGTCCAGATACCTGGAATATGGATGAGACTTTATTGGAGTCTGCAATTACCGAGAAGACCAAAGCAATTATGCCAGTCTCCATCTACGGTCAATGCCCGGATATGGATGCCATCAACGAGGTCGCAAAGAAATACAACTTACCTGTTATTGAAGATGCCGCACAAAGCTTTGGTGCTACTTACAAAGGTAAAAAATCCTGTAATTTATCAACCATTGGCAGCACATCATTTTTCCCTTCAAAACCACTCGGTTGCTATGGTGACGGAGGAGCGTTATTTACAAACGATGATGAGCTAGCCGAAAAGTTCCGCTGGATTCGTGTGCATGGTCAGGAATGCAAGCATCATCACCCGATCCTGGGTATAAATGGCCGGATGGATACTTTGCAGGCAGCCATCCTTTTGGAAATCTTGGAATTATTTCCCGATGAAGTCCAGAAGCGGAAGAATCTTGGCCAAACATACTCAGAAGGCTTAGCCAATCTCGATTATCTGGAAACTCCAAGAATTGGAGAGCTTAATACATCGGTCTATGCCCAGTATACAATTCTTTCTGAGCTCAGAGAACAGATTCAACAATTCCTGAAAGAAAAAGAGATCCCATCAGTTTCCTACTACTCCGTACCTCTTCATCTCCAGCCTGTATTCAAGAGACTTGGTCATCAATCAGGTGACTTTCCGGTTGCTGAGAAAGTGGCAAATGAATGCTTGAGTTTACCCATGAGTCCATACCTGAGTAAAGCGAATCAGATAAAGGTTGTAGAAATAATTAAGGATGCTTGATATAACTAATTATTTTTTAAGTCCAAAATCTTCCGTTAGAGATGCTATTGAGGTTATTGATAAAGGAGCAGCCCAAGTGGCTTTGGTGGTAGATTCTAATAACAAACTTCTTGGTCTTGTAACTGATGGCGATGTAAGGCGTGGCATCATTAATAACTTATCTCTAGATAGTAATGTGTCCTCAATTATGACTAAATCACCATTAGTTTTGTCTTTGGGTGCAAAAAAGGCAGAAATTCTTCATTTAATGCGTGAGAAATTGATTCATCATATACCTTTGGTCGATAGTAATGGATGTATTTGCAGACTCGAAGTCCTAGATGAACTACTTAAGAAAAGAAGCTATTCAAACCCAGTCGTTATTATGGCTGGAGGGAAAGGTGAAAGGCTAGGGTCACTTACAAAGAATTGTCCAAAACCAATGTTGGAAGTCAATGGTAAGCCAATCTTGGAAACTATTTTAGAAAAGTGTATCGATGCCGGATTAAGTAACTTTTACTTTTCTGTAAACTATCTGAAGAAAAAAATCATTGATCATTTTGGAGTAGGAGAAAAATGGGGTGTTAATATTTCTTATTTAGAAGAAGACGAACCACTTGGAACATGTGGTTCGCTAAAGCTTCTACCGAATGATTTAGCTGATGACCTTTTGGTATTAAATGGTGATGTTTTGACTGATTTAGAATATGATCGTCTCATGGCTTATCATCAAAAATCAAGAAATTCCATGACGGTTTGTACCCGTTCACATCGCGTTATAATTCCGTTTGCAGTAATGACTTCATCCGACGCAAAGCTTGAAAGATTTGTCGAGAAACCAATGTATGATTTTCAGGTCAATGCTGGAGTGTATATCTTAAAGCCAAGTTTGATAGAACAAATCCCTTTGAAGTTTTTCAACATGACTGATTTAGTTGATGATTTATTAGATTCAAAATCAGCAGTCGGGGTTTTTCCTATTCACGAAAATTGGAGGGATATTGGTAACCCTATCGATTTTAAGGAAGCTGTTGAATCTAATAGATAATGATTAGTTTTAATTGAAAACTTTAGGGTTAATTCCAGCTAGAGGAGGGTCCAAGGGTATTCCTAGAAAAAACCTCAAAAATTTATGTGGAAAACCACTTATTGCATGGACCATCGAATCAGCTTTAAAAAGTGCAAGGCTTGATAATGTCGTTGTTTCAACAGATGATGAAGAAATTGCTGACATTGCCAGAGAATATGGGGCAGAAGTTCCCTTTCTCCGACCATCTGAATTAGCTCAGGATTCAACTTCTGGAATTGCGCCCGTTTTACACGCAATTGAGCATTTACCGAATTTTGATTCGATATTGCTTCTTCAACCAACCTCACCATTAAGGGATGTAGAAGATATTGATGGGGTTGTGAATTTTGCAATTCAAGAAAATGCTGAGACAGTCGTATCTGTCTGTGAATCACCTGTTCATCCTTATTGGGTTTATAAATCTGAAAATAAACTTCTTAAGCCTTTTTTTGAACATGAATTTATCGCTTGTCGCCAAGATCTTCCACAAGCCCTTGCATTGAATGGTGCCTTTTATATGGCGAAAACCACTTGGCTCCTTGAAAATAAGAGTTTTATTGGTTCTAACACTCATTTTTATCTGATGCCCAAGAGCAGATCTTATGACATTGATGATAATGAAGATTGGATATTAGTTGAGAGTGTTTTATCAAGGAGGTTAAAACAAAAATGAAGAATGTTTTAGTTACTGGAGCCGATGGCTTTATCGGTTCTCATCTAGTCGACCTTTTGGTTTCTAAGGGCTTAAAAGTACGAGCACTATCTCAGTACAACTCTTTTAACAATTGGGGATGGTTAGAAGATGTAAAATGCTTGAATGAGATAGAGGTGGTATCGGGTGATGTTCGTGATCCATTTTATTGCAAGGA
>CBFIBI010000143.1:0-4452 GCA_965660725.1 Opitutales bacterium | reverse complement strand
CCCGATGTCTGATCTTCATATATTACGCAAAGTCTGGGCCACTCAGGCCTTAAATCGATTCGATATTGGGTGGGCTAGACAATTGACCAAATCGAAATCACATAAAGCAAGAGCGGCCGGACTGCGTGCTATTTACTATGATGCATCCAATAAGAAATATAAAAATATTCTATCCATTGCTGAAGAGGCTGTTTCGGATCCTTCTCCTCATGTCCGTCTATGGGGGGTAAGTTTGTTGGCTCAATTGGACGACCCGCAAACTGTTGCCATTGCTTTGCGTGCACTGGAGGGTGTAGAGGTTGATGACTTTTTGGACTTTGCCGTCTGGTCAATATGCAGGGAGCATCGAGACCGCTGGGTGAATGAGATGAAAACAAAAGGGGAGAATCCATTCGATAGCCTTTCGCAACTTCTCTTTGCATCATCAGCAATCGGAGAGCCCCTGGGTGCTGATCAAATCCTAGCTTCCATTGCCAATGGTAAGATAAAAGACGACAAAAAAGTTTGGGAAGTTGCCAACTGGATAGCCAATAAGGGTACTCCGTCCCATCTGCAGAAATTGCTTAGTCTCGCTCAGAAAACAAATATCGTCGGCCAACAGCATGCTTATTTGAATGCCATGCTTACTGCAAAGAAAATTCGAAAAATTAATCCATCTGGAAGTCTGGATACGGTATTGAAGTTTTTGCAAAGCGAAAATGACACGGTGTGGAGCACGGCCGTTGAATTGGCAGGGTTATGGAAACTGGATTCCGCCCGTTCAAATTTGGAAGCCATTTTGAAACAAACTGATTCCAAGCAGGTGAGAAAGAATGCGGCCATCAATTCCTTAATCGCAATGGGTGGAGAAAAGACACGTAAATTTTTTGATGAGCGAATTCAAAATCCACAGGTTTCTTATCCCCTTAAGTCCATATTCATTAAAGGTCAGATAAAAATACAGCCAATATTGGCAGCCCGTCGGGCTGTCGTGCTCTTACGGAATCTTCCGGAAGGGCAAGAACCTAATAATTTAATCGCTGCCTTCATTGCCAACAAAGGGGCCACCCAGGCACTGACCAAAGAACTGCAGAATGGTAAGTTACCTGAGGATGTGGCATTGAAGGGCATGCAGTTGGCGGAAAGTGCGCCCACTCGGCCAGAGGCTCTTATCAAAGCTTTGCAAAATGCTGGAGGTTTGAAGCCGATGAAAATGAGCCTGTCGAAAGAGGAAATGATTGTGATGATCGAACAGGTCAATTCGAAGGGAAATGCGGCGAGAGGAGAGAGCGTGTATCGACGTGAAAATTTGCAGTGCATTGCCTGTCATGCAATTGGTGAAGTGGGTGGTGTGATCGGTCCGAACTTAGTTTCGATTGGTGCCAGTGCTCCGGTTGATTATCTGATCGAGTCGCTCCTTGAGCCAAGTAAGAAAATTAAGGAAGGCTATCACACTAACCTGATTACTCTAAAAAATGGTGATTCTTACGCGGGTGGCATTCTGAGTGAGACAGATACGGAAGTGGTTATTCGTGATCTTACCGGGAAGCACAATCGCGTCGCGAAGAGAGACATCACAAGCCGGACGATTTCACCAGTTTCTCTGATGCCGGTTGGGTTGACCACACAATTACGCGAAGATGAGTTTGTTGATCTTGTACGATTCATGGTGGAGCTTGGAAAAGAGGGAAAGTTTAAAACCAGTACTCAGCGTTTTGCCCGCAAATGGGATGTGTTACCTGTCAATTCTCCGAACCCTGGAACCATCCATCATTATGGTGCGAAAATGTTCACCCAGGAATTTGACGGGTATGAATGGAAACCATTCTTTGCCATGGTAGGGGGAGGAATCCCGTTTGAAGAAGTACCGGTGGCTCTTAATCGGAGAGGAGACAAATACCAAGTTTTACGTACGCAAGTCGATGTAGTTAAAAAAGGAAAGCATAAGGTAAGGTTAAAAGGAAATCTTGGTGACTTGAATCTTTTTCTTGGAGACAAGGAAGTTGAGATTCCTGCTGAGGGTGATCAAGCCGATCTCTTCATTGAATTCAAAAAATCAGGAAAACAGAACCTGCTTGTCGTGGTGAATGGTCGAGGTACAAAAGGTCATTTTGTCCTCGAAGCACTGTCTGAAGACCTAAGGGTTATTAATACTTTATAGAAATGGATTTAAGGAGAGGCATTTTTCTAATCCTTTCTTTATTTGTAGGTCATATGGTTGTATGCAAACCTATGATAGTAGCTCATCGGGGTGCCTCTTTTGATGCTCCGGAAAATACATTGCCTGCCTTTGAGTTAGCGTGGATAAAAGGAGCAGATGCAATTGAGGGAGACTTCCTTCTTACCAAGGATAATAAGATTGTATGTATTCATGACAAAACGACCAAAAGATTTTCCGATCAAAATTTGGTTGTGGCAGAATCCACTCTTGAACAATTGAAGACGCTCGATGTTGGCTTATGGAAAAACAAGAAGTACAAAGGGACTCAGATACCCACATTGCGGGAAGTATTCTTGACCATTCCAAGAGAGAAGAAAATTTTTGTGGAAATAAAATGCGGTCCAGAGATCATTCCTTATTTAATCAAAGAAATTAAGAAGTCTGATCTGAAAATGGATCAGGTGCGGTTGATTTGTTTCAACAAGGAAGTAATAAAAGTATTTAAAGAAGTAATGCCTGGCTACAAGGCTTACTGGCTCACTGGCTTCAAGAAAAAAAATGGATCCTGGAATCCTTCATTGGAAGAGGTACTCTTCAATCTTCAAGATTGTAAAGCGGATGGACTGGATTCGCAGCATACGATACCACCGGAGTTTTCCAAAGCTGTTTTAAGTGCAGGATTTGAGTGGCATGCGTGGACCATTAATGATGAGGTAACGGCCAAAAGACTGGCCAAGCGCGGTATTTATTCAATTACCACTGATAGACCTAAACTGATTGCTTCAGGTCTTAGTAAGTAGTGTTTCCCTAGATTAAAATTAACAGCTTTTGACTTTTTGGATTGGTATTAAGGACAATTCGATTTGAATTGGCATGTTTATGCTTAAATTAATTAATCCCTCAATTTCAGATTTCATGCCAAGGAGACTTTTCTGTTTCTGTATTTTCTCGTTTTCGATACTTTTGATGAGTACTGCTTTTGTGACTGGTGCCAGTTATAAATCCAATCTCCGAAGCGATGTTGCACGACCGTATATAGGGAAAGAGTTCTGGGCTAATCCACAAATGGATTGGCAGTTAAATGAGGGGAAAATGGAAGTGATGATAAGCAAAGTTGGTAAAACTCACGATATTCATTTGCTTACCCATCAATTAAAAACTGAACCAGGTAGTTTTTTGCAAACCGTCCAAGTAAGTTTTAAAGATGTTAATGCTAAAAAAATTAAACGGGCCGGATTCAAGTTCGGAGTAGTTGGTGCAATGCCTGAGGAGTATCGCTCAAATTTATTTCTCAGTTCAGGTTACATGGCTGGTGTAACATCTAAAGGGAAACTTTTTGGCCCAGGTCTCGTGAGCAAATCTTCTTTGCCTGAGTCTGTGTTGGAGGATCTTCATTTAACTTTAAAAGTGGAACATAACGAAGATCATTTTGTCTACATTCTAGAAGCAAGAGGACGAAGCAATGAGGGAAAAAGTTCAGCCCTTATGTTTATTAATAAATCGGTGAAGCTGAAAAGAGGATTACTTGGAAACCTCACTTTGTTCGCAGATTATGCACAAAAAAATCATGCCGCTGTCATCCCTGCTGACATTCAGAAATTTCAAACGGACTTAACCTTTCAGGACTGGGAAATTTCAGGAGATAAAGTGAAACAGAATCTGGATCAAACTTTTGGACCTATTCTTTGGACTCAATATACGCTGCATCGAGGCGTCATGAAAATGACGGCACAAGTTTCTCCTATGGGTAGAATGAACAGAGAAAAAGTACACCTCGAATTTTGGAAAGAGGATAAGTGGAAAAGGGTACAGAGTTCTGCGATTCATGAATATGCAAGTACGGCACATTTTCGAATGGAAAACTGGAACGATCAGCAGCCAGTTCCTTTCAGGGTTGTTTTGAAAGATGGAAATGAAATGGGAGAATGGAAAGGAACGATCCGAGCAGATCCGAAGAAAAACAATACGATCAAGCTCGCGGCTATGTCATGTATGAAAGATGGGGCCTTCCCGAATCATTATTTGCAACAAAATGTAATAGCCCAAGATCCTGACATTTTATTTTTCGCTGGCGATCAACTTTATGAGGGCAATGGAGGGTACGGGATCGTACGGGCTTATAAGTTGGCAGATGTTCCACGTGCTTCCCTTAACTACTTACAGAAATACTGGATTTTTGGATGGAGTTTCCGGGATGCGATGAGGGATCGACCATCCATCGTGATTCCGGACGACCATGATGTGTATCATGGACCTATTTGGGGGTTGGGAGGAGGGCCCGTGCCCGAAGGTGGACAAAGGGGAAGCGATGG
>CBFIBI010000142.1:0-4477 GCA_965660725.1 Opitutales bacterium | reverse complement strand
CATAATGGTTGAGTATAACGATGTGAGTTTGAAAGTCAAGCCTTATTGCCAAATTGTTTCGACATCGTCGTGAATTTGGGAAAAGGTAATGTCTTGCTCTTCAGCAAGTATTCTGTCAAGGTACGGAGAGCGACCTGTTTTTTTGTCAATGTTCGCAGAACGAACTCGTGGATATTCTTGAGATGGGTTATCCCAAACTTTAACGCTGTAGTGGGTTGACCACTTTTTAATTCTAATTTTCTTAATCATATGTTTTAAACTTAAACTATTTTTTGTTAAATTGCAAGCACAAAGTGATTTATTTTAACTTTAGCAAGCCATTACGAGACTGAGTAAATGCGTTCTGCTCACGACATTCTCTGAGAAATTTATTGTATTCGTTGATCTGCAGTTGGCAGTTCTGCATTACCACGATGTTGTTTGTGTTCTTGATCATTTCCTCAAGATCAATTAGTTCTTGTTTGATTTTTTTAATTCTTTCAATTGGATTCATAAGTATAAACTAGCAGAGTCATGAGTTAATTGCAAGAAAAAAGTGATAAAGTTATTCACAAAATACAATTTAAAGATTGGCACGAAACTTGTATAAACTTTTCTGTAAGTCTTTGAAATGCAACGATTTCCGGAAAAACCGGAGGGCTGCTACCCTAAGTCGTTGACCATTAGGACTTTAGAAGTCCGTTTGGTCGTGAAAGCCCCAGTCTATGTCGGGTTGCTCCTCGAAGTCGAGGAGTGAGACCTTGTCCTGCAGGTCACCGATTTCGTTGCGAATCGCAACGCGATCAGCAGAAGTGAGAACGGAGTCCGCGAGGACTTCGCGGAGAAGAGAGATTTTGTTGAGCATTTCTGTTTTAGTCATATAAGTAATCTAGCAAAGTTTTTGAGAAAAGTCAAGTTTTTTTTAAGTTTTTTATTCGTCCATAAGCCATTCATCAAGGGCGTAAGTGTCAAGCTCTGCGTCTTTAAACCTTGCCCCGTCCTGAGTGCAATTCATGCCCATATCCTCAAGAGCATTAGCAAGATCTTTGTACTGAACAAATCTGCGAGAGAGCTTGTAGAGGAATTCGTCGTTTCCTAGCCAAAGAGCAACATTCCAAGTTGCCCAATTTTTCCAACCGTTGTAATTTTCCATAATTTGATACTGACAGGTTAAGGGTTAAAGGTCAAGCAAAAAGAGGATGAACCTCAATCTGCCATGGCATGAAGTTGAACCGATACTGAGAGCGGTATCTTCTGCAAGTAATTAACTTGCCAAGGCTATCTTTGTGGGTAAAGCCCACGACATGAAAGGTTTTACCCTTGTGTGTGCCATACTTGACACGAACTACATCATTTAACTTAATCATACCTAAAGGTAGCACAGAACGAAGCAAATTGCAAGAAAAAAGCGATAAAGTTATTCACAAAATGCAATTTATTTTTGTGGTGCAAGTTGTTGTTTTTCAGTGAGTTACGAAAAAGCCTAGGGCCGAAGCCCTAAGTTGTTGATGTTCAAGGGTTTGGTGTGAAGCAAAGCTGAACTTGCCGAGCATTGGATTTAGAGTTTGAGTTATCATTCAAGTAGAATCGTGCAGTCTTTAACTTTTTGTTTTCTTTCTTGACTTTTTCTCTTGTGCCTCCAAAGCCTTTGATTGGGTTTGACTTATCCTTTACAAAAGTTACAATTTTCTCCATGTGGTCAAAGTCTGATTCGTGCTTGCAAGGTTCAATTTTTATGATTTGTAAGTCGCAGACATTGCAAGGTTCTTGATCGTAAAACGCGACGATTAAAACAAGTCCGTTTTTTATCTTTTGCATTTTCTTCATTGCGTCGCCCATTAAAAAAGTTTTGCGTTTCTTTTCATAGAATTTGATTTCGATGTCGTGGTGGAATTCTTTTGGCAAGTTGCTACGCTCGGCAACAGATTTAGGGATATCACAAGCGTGTCCGTTTTGATCAAACAGGTTTCCGTTTTCATCTCTAAAATTAAAAAGTCTTGCAACCGCCATTTCTCCTGCCTTGCCATGCTTCTTGTTGCTTGATCCTTGAGCATGAACAATTCCGTTTCTTATATCACGCAGAGATTGATTAACATATGAGTGGAGATCATTCAATTGATTTTGTGCAAGTTTCATAATTTTATATTTTTAAGCAATTAAGTTTATTCTTCTTTTATATATGTTTTATTTTTGTTTGTCAAACATTATTTTCAATCTTCACTTAAAAGATCTGACCACATAACATAAAAGACAAAAGAGAAAGAGAGAGCGAGTATAATTTCTAAGATCATAATTTTTTGAGTTGAGTTATTTACTAGAAGAGATTGGAGCGTGATGCTTGCGACTTAAACGCTTTGCGATGTCCATAGCTTGGGCGTGAGTTTTTGCATTATCTACAAGTTTGCCATTGTAGAGAACATTAAACCAAGATTGGAAGTTTGGGTTTCTGAATACATTTATCATTTTAGCAATTTCCTTTTTTAGATGTTATTCGTAAAGATTAAACTAGTTGAAGCAATCTGTCAAGCATTTCTTTCAACTGATTTCCAACCAAAGGCACGGACTTTATCCTCGTGGCGAGCTTGTGGAAGCATGGACTTGAGCGTTTCGATACGAGCAAGAATCCACTTGCGAGTGTCGCCTGTGGCAGGCACGAACTGATGCAGATCGTGATCGTAGTGGTCGCTGTCAAGGCGAGCTTCGAGGCGTTCAATGTCGAATTTAATGTCTTCAGTTTTCGTAATCATATTTACAATCTAGTTTATTTTTCGGCAAATGTCAAACTTTTTTTTAAGTTTTTTATCCGTTGTGCTTGTAGTTTTTATCTTGCTCAAGAGCCTTTGCCCAAGATGCAGAATCTTCATCTTGCTGAATCGAAACGATCTTTGCGTCTTTGCCGTAGTCGGCAAGTCTTTCGGCTTTGAATGTCTCAATGCATTTTACGCCTGTAGCAGTTGATCGCTCGATCTTGCCGTTGAAAGTTGATTCAATTATTATTTTATTGTATTTATTTGTCTTAATCATATGTACAACATAGCACAGAAAGCCCGAAAAGTCAAGTATTATTTTACTTTTTTTTAAGTTTTTTTATATCGTAAGTCGTTAACATTTAACGAGTTACGCAAAAACCTAGGGCCGGAGCCCTAAGTCGTTGACCCTGTGCTACTTAGAACACAAGAGGATCGGGCAATGAATTAGGCGATGCTAACCAATCGGATGGGTCAATTACTTGACCGTTTAGGATAGGATCGAATTTGACTTGACAAACGCCCGCGTTAGCTATGCCGTTCACGCGTTCGCGTGTGGTCGGTGTGTTCCAACCTGCGAGTGACCAACGCACGAGCCCGTCAGGATCGCGTTTGACAATCGCGTTGCCATGTAGCCAAACGGTCTTGCCGTCTGTGGTGGTGTTTCCGATTGTCTTGGCTTCACCGCGTTCAAATGCTTGTTTTATTTGTGCTGTTACTTTTCGCATAATTGTATTATTAACTATTAAAGGTTGAGAGTTAAGCGTTTTTTCTGTCGGCAATTAGCTTGGCGTGAGTCATGTCTTGCCATGCCTTGCGTGCAACTTGCACTGCATGCAAAGCGTCCATGATCGCCACACCTTCAGTGATTCCAATTTCCGAATTTTCCGAATCAATTTGTTCGGCGAGGAAGCGAAGGTTTCCTTCAGCCTTGGACATGCCAAGACCAACATTTAACTCGCGGTCGAGTTGCTTTCTTACTTCTGTGAGAGTTTCTTTATTTTCTGTCATAGTATTACTTTAAGAAATTTTTTGTTGAATTGCAAGCACAAAGTGAATTATTTTTAGCTTATCCATTCGACAAGCTCAAACTTTCTAGGCAGTCCAAACTTGGCAAGATCTTTATTGAGATCTTCGATTGATGCGTGATGCTCGCATTTCATCATTACATTTGAGCTGATTAGCTCGCCTGTCTTGCGGTCAATTATATTTACTTTGGCAATGAAGCCGTTTACTTTACTGTTTGTCTTAATCATATACCTACAAGGTAGCATACAAACAAGCGAATTGCAAGAAAAAAAACATAAAGTTATTAACAATTAGCAAAGCTAACCCTACCCATTAAATGAATTCATTTTGACATTGTTTTCTGTGGTAGCGGCGGGGGGTGCCTTTTTTCAATATCAAATCTAGTATAATAAATATTAACATATTCGCGGCATCAAAAAAAATCCGGACACCATTAAAAAATAGTGTATTTATTTTTAGTAAAATGCCTCGAAGACGCAAAAAACCCGAAATAACGGACGAGCAGGAGATTCAGAAAATAGAAATTGATTTGCATAAAACAAACATAAAGCTTAAAAAAATCAGTTTAACTGACAAACAACTGGCTTTATTAAAAATCATATTTGATAAAGAATCAAAAATAATATTTATCAGTGGTCCAGCAGGAACAAGTAAAACATATATAGCAATATATGGCGCATTACAATTATACAATATGAATAATGATCGCGGCATTACATATG
>CBFIBI010000141.1:0-4557 GCA_965660725.1 Opitutales bacterium | reverse complement strand
AATGCGAGTGCGACATCCGCTTCGTTTAACCTGAGTCGGGCTAACGACTCCTTACGTAAAAGTCTCGAACGCCTCTCATCAGGTAAACGAATTAATAATGCCGCCGATGATGCAGGCGGACTAGCTGTTGCCTACAAGCTTAAATCAAAAGCGAATCGTACATCCGCAATTCTGCAAAACGCACAAAACGGTTTATCTTATCTCCAGGTACAGGATAGTAGTTTACAGACCGCAGGCAAAATCGTGGATCGAATGGCCGAGCTAAGGGTAATGGCACAAGACATCACAAAGAATTCCTCAGACATTGAAAACTACTCAAAAGAATTCATTGAATTACAAGGTCAACTCAATCAAATCTCAAAAGAAACCTTTAATGGTATCAGCTTATTTGCTTCATCCAATGCAACGGCAAGTGGGACTATGGTTTCTGGTACAGCTAGTTTTAACACGGCTAGTTACAACACTTACAGTCGAACATTAACCACTCATCCTGATGGATTAGATGCATCTGGTAGTGTTTCATTGAATGTAATCAACTTTCAGTTCATGCTTTCTGTTGGAGGCTTGGCTGCAAATGGCACTGGGACTTCCTATGACCTGGGTAATATCGACGGAGCAAATAACGCTTCAGGTACAACCAATGGTTATATCAATGACATAACCAATTTAAGTGTGGCCCAGTTCACAACAATAATTGAGAAGATTGCTGACATGAGAGCCGAGAATGGAGCAGAACAAAACAGGGTTCTACAGACGATTGATCAACTTCAAAACAGCTTAACAAATATCGAAGCCGCACATGGTCGTATTATGGATACTGATGTAGCCTTAGAATCAACACGATTTGCGAGACATAACATATTAGTTCAAGCAAGTGCAGCAATGACTGCTCAAGCTAATCAACTCACAAATGTAGCTCTGCAATTAATCGGCTGATCCAAATAGTTCTTATTTCCTTAACCTATCATAAACGGCCTTGAAGAATATTTCTGCAAATGACTCAAAAAAGAAGAAAGGTATATTAGAATGCAATTAACAAACTATGCATTTATGGCTTCGCGCAATGACTATCTTCTTGCACAAAGATCAACTGCCAAATCGTTATCAAGGATAGCTTCATCCTCTAAGATAGAAGATCCAGGTAGAGATTCTGCTGCAATTTCACAGTCCGCAAATTTAAAATCTAAGGCTTTGTTAGATAAATCATATATCCAAAACCTTCAATCAACTCGGTCATTTCTCAAATTTCAGGAGGAAGGTTATAGAAATGTTTTTAAAATCTATCAACGAATAGAAGAAATTTCCAGAGAATCCCTACTTCAGCCAAAATCTTACAAAAATCCATACAACGAGGAGTTTCAAGAACTGAAAAAAGAACTAATTCAGATTAAAAATTCAAAATTTAATGGCATTGCGATTTTTGATCCCGTGGCAACTTGTGGTGAAATTGTCGACATCCCAGTTGAAGGATCTGCACTTGATTACACGAAAAAAGAACCTGGAGTCTTGCAAACCATAAGAGGAAAATCACTTGATGTTAAGGCCTATGGCGGGAAACTTTCTTTTAGTGTTAATTCCGGAAATGCTGGGGAAATCTACAGAGTATTTATGGGGCAAACTCAAATTTTTTCCACTGGTCCAAGTTTTACTGGTGACCCAAGACAAGTTGTGATAAACAGAACCTCGAGTGGATCTGATCCTAATGAAGATGATGCATTTAACCCAGTGCTTCAATCTAATATTCAAAATAGTGATTCCTGGCGAACTTCGGGCTCAGCAAGTGACGGTGACATCGACAGAATTACACTAGAATTTGGTCCTGGTGTCAAAACTACCTACCAAGTCGAGCTAGGTAACTCTAATGCTTCAATGCCGTATAATGATCCAACTAGTGCAACTCAACAAGTATTGCTCAAAGAGAATGGAGGGAAAATTAGAATTGCACACTTAAATTCTAAATCATCAGAAACTCAATTATCAATTCATGTTGAAACAAAATCAATTGGTGTCATTTCTGATGTAGAATTTGTACCAAAGTTTTTCGATACCAATGTGGATATAGATGGTACAGGCAATCAAGTCACATTAAAAGCCATTGGGGTCGAGACTTTTGAAAACTTTAGCATAGACACTCCTGCAGGAGCAAAAGTTTTATCTGATAAATTACTTGGTAAAAATGGCCATACGAGTGAGCTTGATTGCATTGGGCATAATTGGCTTCCCAAGATCGCTGCATCGATTAATCGCGTTGATTCGGAAATCGAAAATGCGAATTTAAAAACAAACAATTACAGTATTGCACTGGGTAGAATAGAAGGAAGCGATATAGCAAGAGATGTTACAGACCATGCTCGCGGCCTCATATCTAAAAATATGTCTGCCATTGTAATGGGTAAGGCTACAAGAATAAACGAAATACTCAGCCCATTAACTACAGAACACCATCGCAGTTCCATAATTAATGGGTCTGCCTTACTTTAAATCATGAAACTTTGTGAATTTTTAGCTTAATGAGAATTTTCAACAAAAATCTTTCAATCTTTATAATTATGTTTGGTAAGAAATCCTTTGCAGGTTCTAATTGTAGATCCACGCTGAAGTACGAAGATAAAACCAGGCAGAATTCAATATCTTTTACTACTACAGGAACCCTGCGAAGAAATCCCTTTGGTCGGGGAACTTTGCACCGATCGAAACTATGGAGTTCTCTTACAGTATTCGAATCGGCAAGATGCCATCCGTGTACATGTAATCTAATACATGTACATGGGTGGGATTAGGGTAACAAAACATTTTTTCAAAACTCAATCTTAACATTACTAACCAAAAAGGAGGAACGCAAGGCACAAGAAGCATTATGTAAGTTTATTTACTATCAATAACTACAGTTCTTCACACAACATTTGTTGTGCCAAATTAGACTATAATTACATTATTTTTTACCGGCGACAGGAGGTTGTCGACATGCGATCAAGGATGATCTCAATTCTGTAAGTTCATTTATAATCTTACTACACATCTTTTTTAAAAGACATATCTTTAATTCGAAGTCTTATTTTAAAATAGCATGTAGTTATGTTCACTCAATGATCTGCATAGGATAAGATAGTTCTAGCATACTTAGACTATTCCCTCTCTGTCTCCGTTTCTTCAAATATTATGGATAAGAAACTTACATATTTTTTCAGTATAATATGCACATATTTGCAATTATGTGCACAAAAATTCCATGCAATATTATCTCTTTCTCACAATCTAACCCAGGGGTCCTTTCCCCATTTTAAACATCAAAGGTCAGGCGACAGGAGGTTGCTTGAAATCAAACAACATCAAGGAGGATGTAACCATGCCACTAAGTATAAATACCAACGCAGCCGCTTCTTCAGCGAGCTACTATCTATCAAAAAATAACGCCGCTCTACAAAAGAGTCTCACTCGCTTATCGAGTGGGAGTCGGATAACTCAACCAGCAGATGATGCAGGAGGGCTTGCCGTTTCCATGAAGTTAAGCGGTACAATAAACCGTCTAAGCGGAGTGGAGAAAAATATCGACAATGCTATCTCCTTTCTTCAAGTCCAGGATGGTGTCCTAGAATCTGCAGGTAAAATCTTAGACAGAATGGCTGAGCTAAAAGCACTCAGCCAGGATGTACTAAAGAATTCATCTGACATCGCAAATTACAATTCTGAGTTTAGGAATCTTCAGGTCCAACTGTACCAGATGAGCGAGACGACATTTAATGGAGTAAGTCTTTTTAGCGGAGCATCCCAAAGCAGTGCAGTCTTTGGTGGAACAAATGCTCAGGATGTAACCGTTAGTATTTTTACCAGTGCGTCAGGAGAAAGTGGTTCATTAGTGAGCATTAACAAATCAATGCTTCTCTCTGCATTAACTATAGATACCAACGATGCAAATTTAAAATCTGTAAGTTTCGCAACGACTACAAACAGGCATACAGGAACTGGGACTGTTGGTGCATCAGATGACATTTTTTCTTTTGCCGCGAGCTTATCTACAAGTGCAATAAACCTAGATTCGATGTCCGTTGCAGTCTTCACGCAAGCACTTGAGAACATCGCATCCCTTCGTGCTGAAAACGGTGGTTCTGTATCAAGATTACAATTCGCAAAAGAGTCGACATCCCAGCAGCGAACAAACTTAGAAGCAGCTAACGGTCGAATTATGGATGTTGATATCGCATCTGAAAGTACACGGTTAGCAAAGTATAACATATTGGTACAAGCTTCCGCTTCAATGCTCTCACAGGCCAACGCAACTTCTAATGTAGCCATGATGCTACTCAATTAAACTAAAAACATTAATCCGGGTACTGTTGCCCATGACAAATAATCAGCAGTTCGAGCGACAGGAGGTTGCTCGGTTTTAAAACATATCAAGGAGGATAAAAACTATGCCATTAAATATAAATACAAATGCAGCCGCATCATCAGCGAGCTTCTACCTATCAAAAAACAACGCTGCTCTACAAAAGAGCCTCACCCGCTTGTCAAGTGGAAGCCGGATTACTCAACCTGCTGATGATGCTGGAGGACTTG
>CBFIBI010000140.1:0-4568 GCA_965660725.1 Opitutales bacterium | reverse complement strand
TGCAGCAAATGCAGTTTTAGATGTAATCGATGAAGAGAATCTTATTCAAAATTCTAAATCGAACGGAGAATATCTCTTAAAACGACTCGAAGAATTTAAAGGTAAATATCCCAAAATTATTTCTGAAATTCGTGGGAGAGGTCTAATGCTCGCAATGGTTTGTCACGCCCCCCCTACTCCTCTAATTGAAAAACTTAGAGAACGAGGACTTCTCGTTGTTGGTGCTGCAGAGAATGCTATTCGCTTTCTTCCTCCCTTAAATATTTTGAAAAACGATCTTGATGAAGCTCTTGTAATATGTGAGCAAGTGCTTGAAAATTTTGCCAAATAATCAACTAGATGAAACACTTTTTAGAAGAAAATAATTTCGAAAAAAAAGAAATTGAAAATGTCTTTGATCTTGCTTTTGGATTTAAAGAAAATCGTAAAACCAGACCGACCCAGGATTTACTTGGAGAAACATGGGGAATGCTCTTTTATAAAAATAGCACCCGTACCCGAGTTTCTTTTGAGGTGGGAATTAGAGAAATGGGTGGAAATCCACTTCTGCTCGATTTATCAAGCACACAAATAGGCAGAGGTGAAAGCATTGCAGATACAGCAAAAGTATTATCCCGATTCTTGGATGGTCTTATTATTCGAACTCATGGTCACGAGATAATAAAAGAATTTGCACATTATGCTCATATCCCTGTGGTGAATGCATTGACGGATTTTTTACATCCATGCCAAATATATTCAGATTGTATGACAATTCTAGAAAAGACAAGTTCCACTAATAACCCATTCGAGGGACTAAAAGGTAAGAAATTGACATTCTTCGGCGATACCAATTGCAACATGGCAAACTCATGGATTTTGGCCGGTGCTATTTGGGGTATGGATATTTGGTTATGTGGACCGAATGAATTTAAACCCAGTGATGAGATTAAAAACTTCTGTGAGCAGGCTGGTCTTGCCACAGATTGGCAATTTACTAATGACTGTATTGAAGCAGCCAAAAATGCAGATGTGCTCTACACAGATGTCTGGGTCAGTATGGGTTGCGAAGCAGGAGAAAATGAACGAAAATCAAAAATGGCATCCTATCAGGTGACAAAAGATTTGCTCGAACATAGCAATAAAAACTCATTATTTATGCATTGTATGCCAGCACACCCGGGTGAAGAAGTGAGTCAAGAAGTCCTTCATTCACCTCAGTCTGTTCTCTTCGATCAGGCTGAGAATCGTTTACATATGCAGAAAGCAATTCTTAAAACACTATCAAACAAAGAAAATTCCATTTAAATGAAAATAATCCTCGCCTATTCAGGAGGTTTAGACACCTCCGTTTTAGTTCATTGGTACGCAAACGAGCAAAATGCTGAAGTCGTCACTTACTGTGCTGATGTTGGACAAGAAGAAGAACTTGATGGCTTGGAAGAAAAAGCTCTATCTACCGGAGCAAGTGCACATCGCACCCTCGATTTAGTTGATGAATTCGCCAAGGATTACATCTTTCCTATGGTAAGAGGAAATGCAATTTATGAATCGCAATATCTTTTGGGTACATCGATTGCTCGTCCATTGATTGCCAAGGCACATATTGACATTGCTAGAGAATTCGGTGCGAATGCGGTTGCACATGGAGCGACGGGTAAAGGTAATGACCAATGTCGCTTTGAACTGACATTCTCTTCATTAGCTCCAGATCTAAAAATACTTGCACCATGGAGAGATGCCTCTTTTAGAGAACGATTCCCTGGTCGTAAGGAGATGATTGAATATTGCAAAACTCACGATATTGATGTTGAAGCAAGTGCATCGAAGCCCTACTCAATGGATCGTAATCTTTGGCACATATCCTATGAAGCTGGTATCTTAGAAGATCCATGGTTTGACCCGACTACTCCAGATAATCGTGAAATGTACAAGCTAACCGTCGATCCCGAGCTTGCTCCGGATGAAGCACAATATATCGAATTAACATTCGAAAAAGGTAACTGTGTAGCGGTTGATGGTATTCCCCTCACACCAGCCCAAGTGGTTATTGAATTGAACAAAGTAGCTGGTAAACATGGAATTGGACGGATCGACTTGGTTGAAAATCGCTTTGTTGGTATGAAAAGCAGAGGCGTTTACGAAACGCCGGGGGGTACGATTCTTATTCATGCACATCGTCAAATAGAAACACTTACCATGGATCGTGACCTTATGCACCTGCGAGATTCTTTGGTGCCCCGTTATGCTGAACTAATTTACTACGGTTTTTGGTTTGCACCTGAACGAGAGGCACTACAAGCATTCATTGATCAGAGTCAGAAAACTATCAGTGGAGTGGTTCGCTTAAAACTCTACAAAGGAAATATAACAACTGTTGGAAGAAAGTCTCATTTATCTCTGTACGATGAATGTATCGCCTCAATGGATGATGATGAAAGCGATTATCAACCAGAAGATGCAGGCGGTTTTATAAGATTAAATGCCCTTCGCTTAAAAGAAAGACAGAGAAAGCAGGGATATAAAAACTAAACTCAATTAAACATGCATCTACTTGTTATAGATAATTACGACTCTTTTACATATAATTTAGTTCAATACTTTGGAGAATTAAATGTAACTACTGATGTTATCCGTAACGATGCGATTCTTGTAGGCGAAATTGATCATAAAAAATATAATGGTATCGTTATCTCTCCTGGTCCCTGCGACCCCGATCGTGCAGGAATTAGTCTTTCAGCGATAAAGAAATTCTCCGGTATCAAACCAATATTCGGGGTTTGTCTGGGGCATCAGTGTATCGGACAGGCTTTCGGAGGGAAAATTGTTCGAGCTCAGCAATTGATGCACGGTAAAACGTCACTCATTAAGCATAATAACACTAATTTATTTCATGACTTGCCCAATCCACTTACCGCAACTCGTTATCATTCCCTCCTTATTGAACCAGATAGTTTTCCAGATTGCTTAAAGGTTACCGCTCAGACGGATAAGGCAGAGATAATGGGAATCGAGCACAGAACGCTACCCTTGTGGGGAGTTCAATTCCACCCTGAATCTTTGGCTACAGAAAAAGGAATTATGATCTTGAAGAACTTTATAAATCTCTGTTATTAGATAGTTGTGTGTGGAAAGATGAAATCCTTAATTTATAATGCATTGTCCTAAATGCTCTTCTGATGATTTAAAAGTCCTAGATACTAGGGCAGGAAAAATTGCTTCTACCCGACGCAGAAGAGAATGTCAGAATTGCGGGCATAGATTCTCAACCATTGAAGAAATTCTTCGGGAGGACTTGGTTGTCGTCAAACGAGACGGGCGAAGGGAAAGCTTTGATCGAACCAAGCTTGCGATGGGGCTAAGAAGAGCAATTGCAAAACGCCCTATTGATGCAGAGCAAATTAATGGATTATTGTCAAAAACACTAAGGCAAATTGAGAATGAATTCGATGGAGAAGTGCCTAGCCGGGCAATTGCGGATGCAATTATGCTGAGACTCAAAAATGTGGATGGAGTCGCATGGTTAAGGTATGCAAGTTTCTACGAAGATTTCATGGGAATTTCTCAATTTTTGGAGGAGTTAGTAAACTTGGGTGGTGGAATAAAGGGTGACAAAAACGGCGGATAAAAAAGACGATTATACAAGACTACAAAACCTGAACGCATTATTCTCTGTCATTGGCAGCGGCTCAACGCGTGAGGAAACTTTGCAGTTACAAAGAACGCTTTCATTTCTTCGTGAAAATGATGGGAAAAGAACCATGCCCGTGCAATCTTTTGAGCATTGCATAGAACAGGTTGTTCGTTTTCATTTCCCTAACAAAAGAAATTTTAATTACACTCACTGGAATGCCAGAGTCTCCCCCGTTGACCCTCTATGGATTCGAGCATCTGTGGTTGAATTCGTAAATTCTTTCCAAAACATTGATCGCGGTGTACTCCTTATCTCAGGATTACGCGAATCTCTGCTCGGAAGAAAAAAAAGATGGACTTCAAAAAAGGAAAATAAATACCAAGAAATTCGATCCTTTATTGAAACTCTTGTAATGCACCACGCAAATAAAGAACAAGGTCTTTCCGTGATATTTTTTTAGTTATCTTAAATTTTTTTTAATAGATTAAGTCTCTTCAGGATAACTTCCTAAAAACTTGAATAATGGACATCTCTCTCTCAATTCCTTCATTACTTCTAAAACTTGTGAATCTTCTCGATGACCTATAAAATCGACAAAAAAGTAATAGTCCCAAGTTTTCAAGCGACTTGGTCGTGATTCTATCTTACATAAATTAAGTCCTCTTTCTGAAAATGGTCTCAAAGCATCCTTAAGAGCTCCAACTTGATCAGGAATGGATAAAACAAGACTTGTTCGGTACCGAACATTCTCCCTTTTTGGTAAAGCTTTTCGAGCTACCACTAAAAAGCGAGTAACATTATCCTTACGATCCTGAATTGAATCACTTTGTGAAGGAACCTGATAAATCCTACCAGCCAGTTGCCCAGCAATGGCAGCCGTTTTTCTTTCTTTGTTTAATGAACGAACTCCCGCAGCTGTGCTCGAAACTGGAATCAACCGAGCATTAGGAAGATT
>CBFIBI010000139.1:0-4584 GCA_965660725.1 Opitutales bacterium | reverse complement strand
CAGCACATTGTAACCTGCTGGATTCACGCAGTACGGGATCTTTACTTTTGGGGTTTGCCAGATCATCATGAAAAGCAAGCCAGAGACTGGAGCATGCCCCGGCGGATCCACCAGCTGCTCCGATGCGGGTTTTATCAATATTCCATTCTTTGGCTTTACTCCGAATAAATTGAAGTGCACGGACAGCATCATGCAACGGAGCTTTGATCGGAGGCGTTTCATCATCCGTTACATAACGGTAATTGATCGCAACAACAGAGATACCGGCCTTGAGTAGAATATTGGGATCAGCAAAGCGATTCAGTCTTTCCTTGGATCCTCCCTTCCATCCGCCTCCGTGAATGATGAAAGCAACCGGAGTGGGCTTTTCTGATTTTGCTTTCCAAAAATCAAGCACATTTCGATTATGTGTTCCGTATCTTACTTCCGAGTGAGTGGGGCCTGGTACATCAGGGGCGTAAGTTGGAGCTTTGCTTTGCGAAAACAGCCAAACGGAAGAACTTAGTAATAGGGAAAGGGTACAAGTTTTCATACAATTTTGATGTAATGAAAGAATCATTTATTACGCAAAATTTTTCGATAGCGAAGCAAAAGAAAATTAGATGAAGATTTTAAATTGCAAATTACTTGCATTAAGGTAGTATTCATACTTTTATTTTGAAAATTTTTTTTTGTGCAGTTTGTATTTTCCTACTTGGATGTCTCGCAGTTTCGGTTTTTTCACCTGAAACGCATTCATCTTTGTTCCATGATGGTGATCATTGCCCTCATCATAAAAATGGAAAGCCTTGCTCCTCTCATCAGAACGACACTTCGGATGGTCAGACTGGATTCTGTGCGGTTGTATTGTTTGGGGAATTTTCTGAGCATTTTTTCACTTTCTCGAACTTTTCCTCTTCTGGTCTATTGGATCTGGGAGTTTCGAAACATGACTCGAATATAAAATACTTTTTAGGGTATATAACTAGCTGTTCGGCCCGTGGTCCACCTGAGTTGATTTAAGAAAGTACCTAATTATGAGGGCACTAGTTAGATGCCCGAAATCTAAATGCCAATTTTGGCCCAACCACACTTTGTGAGAATCATTTTGAATTACATTCACAACTATTTTTTAACCAAAACAAACTATCATAATGAAAATTTTATCAATTCCTATAATTCTAGCTTCGTCTTTTGCGATTGCTCAAGATCAAGCAGATTCATCATCAATTACAGAATTGGATGCCTTATTCATTCAATCCAGTCCACTAAAAGTCTCTACTAATGAAGCTACTCAAGCATGGAGCGTACTTGAAGGAACAAAACTAGAGCGCTCCAAATCTAATACGCTCGGTCAGACCTTGTCCAAGGAACCTGGTCTTTCTGAATCCTTCTATGGTCCGAGTGCAAGTAGACCTATTATTCGAGGTTTAGATAAAAATAGGGTTACGATCCTTGAAAATGGGGTGAGTTCCTTTGATGTATCATCTAGTTCTGAGGATCATGCTGTTCCTACAGATCTATCAATGATTGAGCGAATTGAAATTCTCAGAGGGTCCGCTGCATTGCTGTACGGTGGCAATGCGATCGGTGGTGTGGTTAATGTTATTGATAACAGCATCCCTACTCAGTCTTATGCTGACTCTGCAGGAGGATCTTTTATTTCAAGTTATACAAGCATTAACAAAGGATGGAATGTTGGTGCCAATGCTTATGGGGGGAATGACTCCCTTAGTTTTCAGATTAACGGATTAAAAAAAGAATATTGGGAGTATGAATCCCCGAATGGTAAAGTAAAAAACAGTATGGGTGATCGTTCGTCATTTGGCATTGGTGGATCTCACATAATGGAAAGTGGATATGCGGGCTTTAGCTATTCTAATTATGAGAGCTCATACAATATTCCGGGCGAGCATGCTGAGAATAAAACTCGCTTAGAAGCAAAGAGAGATCGATTTGAATTTCGTTCTGAAATCGAAGTTGGTGATTCCGATTGGTTGCAGGGGATCGATCTAAATATCGGATTTGGAGATTATGAACACAGTGAAATTGGAATGGAAAATGGGGCACTTCCTTTCGAAACTCATGCAACTTATTTGAGGAAAGGTTGGGACGGCAGAGTTACTTTAAATCATGAAATTGGC
This sequence comes from Opitutales bacterium, assembly GCA_965660725.1. Classification (GTDB taxonomy): domain Bacteria; phylum Verrucomicrobiota; class Verrucomicrobiia; order Opitutales; family Seribacteraceae; genus Seribacter. The sequence goes on along the minus strand of CBFIBI010000139.1, from coordinate 2,461 downwards.
TCATTAAGAGGTGCCTTTGGTCTTCATGGTCAACTTGATGATTTCAAAATTGTGAGCGAGCATGGAGAATCTATCTTTGCAGGAAAGACCATAAATCCAGCTATTAAATCCGAAGATACTACAAAACTGGCCTTATTTCTAGTAGAGGAATTTGACATGAGTGAGAGTACCACTGCTAATGGAGGTTTTCGTTGGGAGTATGTCGACCGTGAATTTACCGCAACCCCAAGCGTTGCCGATAAGAGTGATTCTATCTTTAGTGCCAGTGCTGGTCTTACTCAAACCTTAAGCGAATTGTGGAATGTAAGTGGTAACTTGAATTACTCAGAAAGGCTCCCTGAGTCATCTGAGTTGTTCAGTGATGGAGCACACCATTCAACCGAAGGTTACGAAATTGGAGACCGTTCTCTTGGCAAGGAATCTTCTCGTGGCGTGGAGGTTGTCTTGAGGCGCACCTCAGGTAAAGTAACTGGTCAGTTAGCCGGTTTTTTTACCAAATTTAATAATTATATATTCTTGCATGATACAGGTGAGCATGTCGATGAAGATGGAAATCTCGAACCTACTGGTGGATTCCCTGCTGGCACTGAAGAATTTCCACAAAGAAAATATGAGGGTGTAAAAGCTGACTTTTATGGACTGGAAATGGAACTTGACTGGCTTGCGATTGAAAACCCTGGTTGGTCTTTAATTTTGTCTGCCTATGGAGATACTTTACGTGGTAAAAATAAATCTGAAAGCGACAATTTACCAAGGATCGCACCGGCAAGGCTTGGTTTTGGATTTGAAGTCCAGCAGGAAAAGCTGAGCTTTGGCGCTGATTTAAAAAGATCATTCAAGCAAGATAATGTCTCGAAAAGTGGCGGTCACGGTCATGGTGGTCATACTGGTGAAGAGGAAACTCCTGCCTACACCATGTTGAACGCTTTCGCATCCTATGACTTGGATATTATGAATTCTCAGGGACAGGTATTCGTAAGAGGCAATAATTTGACCGATGAATTAGCTCATGTTCATACCTCGTTTCTTAAGGAATCGGCTCCCCTTCCTGGGCGCAGCGTAGAAATTGGTCTAAAGTTTGATTTCTAAGGATAAAAGAACTTAGTTCTTAATCCATTCTTTCCAGGAACCCTCGATCATTTTGTGATCGGGGGTTCCGTCGTATAGGAGGTAGCGGAATTTTGAGATGAAGGGTTTCTCGGGCTTGATGGTAAAGGGTTCCTCGACCATGGGGGCATAAACGAAGTAGGGTTTGGAAGGATGTAATCTTACCCACTGGGGAAAGCGGAAGTTATCGGGGTGACCCATCACCACTACTCCACATTCCTGTCCATCTACTGGTCCATGCATCGCGACCCAACGAGGGCGTGAATGATTACCGTTCTCCCGGTTTTTTTCTTCCGAGGTGATCATTTTGCCAAGTGGGTTCCCATCTTCGTCTAATTTGAGCCACTGATGATTTCCCCGGATTGCCATTCCTCCGTAGTGGTATTTTTGGACAATGAGCGGATCCTCGGTGGCACAGCTTTGAATGGAAGTCAGATCGAACTGATGATAAGGGAGCTCTTTTCCTGGAACAGTAATTTCCCAGGTTTCCTTCAGGATCGGTTCATCGGAATCTTTGCCTGCGGTAAAGATCTGTTCGAATTGAAGGGTCAGAGCTTTCTTGCTTTCAGTTTTGCCCAAAAACCGATCGAAGCGAATATCACCCAGTTTCTTTTTCTGGTTCCAAAACTCGGTGGGTTTGCCACGAAAACTTGACTTGGTCCAGGCGAAGAACAAGCCGTGCTGATGAGGATGATCGGGTGCATAGTCCCCGGTGATAATTTTACCAGAGGGTGAATAGAGTGGATGGATGTAACCCGTGCGGGAGTAATGGGGGGCATTATGCTTTGCATCCTCCGAGGGTTTCTTCTGGTATTTGAAAAGCGGTTTTCCTTCGACGGTACGAACCATCACTAAATCTTCCGTTTCATGAACGGAAGGGCGGGCATCCGAAAATAAGCTTTGTAGAGCGATAATTGGAAATAAAGAGAATACGAATTGTTTCATTGGAATAAGTATGGATGAAAGCAAATTTTTGCGGTAATTTGAGGACATGAGCAAGCGAATCGTTTTTGGAATCCCGATAATATTTGTAGGACTTGGAGTTTTTGGCTGGTTGGTTTGGCCGAGTGATGAGGAACAGATCGAGGCCTTATTTGAGGAGCTCAGTGAGGTTGCATCCAAGACAGAGGATGCATCCACTTTGTCCGATGCTATGGTGGTGAAAGATTTTAAGAAATTGTTCGCACCCAAGGTGGTGATTTCCATCCGGAGTAAGGCGAGAATTGCTGGGGAGCATACAAATCAGGGACTGGCACAATTATATGGCCGGTTACGCGTGGCATCGCGTCGGATGGAGCTGGGCTGTGAAGAGTTGCAAAAGATTTCCCTTGGCGATGGCGTTGCGGTGTATTCG
>CBFIBI010000138.1:0-4664 GCA_965660725.1 Opitutales bacterium | reverse complement strand
ATACTTCATTAACAAGAGGCTTGGCATCTCCATAATAGAAAAGGAAAGTTTGCTTCCAGAAAACGAAAAGCTTGATGTTAACCCACTTGAAGATTCATCAATAAAGAGAAAAATGATACAGAAATTTATTGATGAAAGAAAGGATTCTGAAAATCCAAATTCTTTTCATGACAGTCTTTATAAGGAATTTAAAAAAACGGGTTTTTTACCACCAGGCAAATTAGGTAAAGCACTAAATGACTCTTTGCTTGGTGAAGTTCAAGTAATCGTTAATAGGGATCCAGTTACGCTGGAAGGAAAATCAACTTTTTTTACAGGTTCGGCAAAGGTTGAAAACTACGAGATCGAAGGAAAAAGCTCGCCCATCTACAACGATGCACAACTTTTATTTTTTCCTTCAAAATTAAAGGGGAAAAATTGTATGGAAGGATTAGTTAAACACCTATGGATAAATTCGACCAGCGAATACGGAGGGAAAATTCGGACAATTATTTCTGGTAAGGACATGGGCTTTTTAATTCCTGCCAGAGATTCAACTACTTCCAGTGAACAACTTGGTAAATTAATTGTACTCTTTTTTGAAGGATTGACTCGCCCATTACCATTTTTTCCCAATTCTTCATTTGCGTGGCTGGAAAGAACTCAAAAACAAAGGGATAAGAAACCGAAGAAAGGTGATAAAAGCCCGCAAGCAATGGCGGAATCGGTCTGGGAGCATGAGGATTACGGAGAAGGAAGTGAGTTCGGAAACAAACTATGTTTTCCTTACAATGTATGGGAAGAAGAAAGCACTCTTGAAATGAATGAGCTTATGATGAAAATCATAGATATGGATAGTACATTTTTAAGATGACTCTTCCAAAGTTTGATCCACTCAAGGCAAACCTAATCGTAGGAGAGACTATGATTGAGGCGAATGCTGGCACTGGAAAAACTTTCACATTGTGCCGAATTGTAGAACGACTTGTTTTAGAAAAGCGAATTCCAATTGAAAGAATTCTTGCTGTTACTTTTACCAACGCCGCTGCATTCGAATTAAAAGAAAAAATAAGGGAAGGACTCTATCAAAAAAGAATTTCGCTTCCTGATGATGATATAACTGGAAAGATCCTGCTTTCAAAAGCTATTGCAAACTTTGATAATGCCCGAATTTTTACATTACATGCATTTTGTAAACGCTTATTATCGGAGTTTTCTTTCGAGTGTGGGGTACGTCCCGAATCAGACCTGATTATTAATGAAAATCGGTTGTTAGAACAAGTAGCAAGGGACTTTAGGAGGTCTTATTTTCTAAAAGCATCCCCCTTCTGTTGTTCCTTGTCCTATACAGGTAAATTGACGACCCAGAACCTAATTCAAGTTTTAAAAGAAAAAGATAAGCAGTATTCAAATGAAAAAAAAGAGGACGAAGAAGAGGAACCTATTAACGAGGATGACTTTAAAGAAATTATAAGAAAGACTCATCTTGATTACACCGAACTGGTAAAACTATGGAGTGAACAGTACAGCGAAATAAAGGATTTTCTATTCAGTGAAGATAAAAAAGCTAAAAATGGATCCCCCCCAAGAAATAAATTTTATGACTTTAAGCAAAGGTTTTCCAAGGCATTGGAAAACTTAATAGATTCCTTTCCAGACTTTGAGCTCCTTAATCTTATAAGAAAAAATCTTAAGAAAGAAATTACAGCAAATGATGGTTTTGAGGCTCCTTCTTTTTTTGAAAGAGCTGCGAAATTTTGTGAGCAATGTCAAAGGATTGAAAACTTTATCTTGAGCCAATTTCTATTGGAGGGGAAGTCACAGCTTTCTAAACTTAAAGATATTCAAAATGTAAGAACTTTTGATGATTTACAGGAATTGGTTGCGGATGGTCTCAGAGGGGAAAGGGGTTCTTCTTTGATACAAAAGGTATATTCCCAATTTGACGCTGCTCTCGTTGACGAATTTCAGGATACAGACCCATTACAATTTAACATTCTCAAAAAATTATTTACACAAAAAGAACAAGGTCCGAAAAAGTATATCTTTTACATCGGTGACCCCAAGCAATCGATTTACAAATTTCGGGGAGCAGATCTAAATAATTACCTCAATATCCGAGCGGATCTAAAAGAAGAAAATATTTGCTCCTTAACCACAAATTATCGAACTCATGATAACTTAGTAGAAGCAGTTAATTGTTTTTTAACCAATAAAATTAGTGCTGATGACAAAACGGATGACAACTTGTTCATGGACAAAAGAATTGTTTTTGAAGAATCACTTGGAAATGAAGAAAAATCTAAGACCAAAATATTCTCAAGAGCAGAAAAAGATCTTCCGACTAGCCCGTTTAATATAAGATATTCAATCAAACTGTCTAAAAGAGAAACTAAAAATCAGATTCATAATGGTATTCTAAATGATATGGCTGGTGAAATTCTATCTCTTTTGGACAAAGAGAAAACTACAACCATTGGTGGTAGAGCGATTAACGGTTCTGACATTGCCGTTCTATGTAATACCAACAAACAGGCAGACGCGATATACCGTATTTTAAATAAAGTAGAAGTGCCCTGCGTTTTGCAGGCAACTCGCTCAATTTATTCTTCTCCAGAGGCAGATCATTTTAAATTTTTAATGGAAGCACTTCTGTCTCCAAATGATACAGGCAAAATTAAAAAAGTGTTGGTTTTACCTATTTTTGGATTAACCGCAAAAGATATCGAGCGCATTAATGAAAATGAGAATGAATGGGATTTTTGGGCAAATCGATTTTCGACATGGTCAAAACTTTGGTGCACTCAGGGATTCAGTTATACCCTCCAAACTATTTTTAAAGATAATTTTTATAATCCAGATGAAAAGGATGAAGAAAACAGTCCTTATCAACCCATTAAAAAAAGAATTCTCCGGAATGATAACGGTGAAAGGTGTTTAACCAACTATCTCCATCTTGGAGAATTACTCTTTCAGGCTGAACAAACTGTTTCTGCAAATTTTCCGAGAAATCTATATCTTTGGTTTATTAACGAAATGAAATCCAATATGGATATTGACGAATCTGACGCCCGACTGGAATCAGATGAAAAAGCAGTCAAAATCATTACCATTCACAAATCAAAAGGGTTGGAATTTCCCATTACATTCATTCCATTTTGTTGGAAAACAAAAAGAAGTTCTTCCAAAAAAGAGGTTCAGCAGGAGAACATGAGACTTCTTTATGTTGCATTAACTAGGGCATCATCTCGATTATATTTATATGTGAGGGAACCTGATAAGGATTTCATCAAATCAAATATTAGTCGCTGTCTGTCGTTAGACCTAAATGGTGAATTCGAAAAATTGAAGCAAAACAAAAGGCTTTTTTCCATAGAAAACTGCAAATTTGCCGAACTGGAAAGTAAATTTGTAAGAAACTTAAATGTTTCAAAATATGTCCCTCTAGATTTCTCTTCAGAAATTCCATCCGGTAAGATTAACAGTTCTTTTTCCCAAAAAGTAAAAGGACAAAATAAGGATAAGGATTTGGATGAAAGCGAAGATATATCAGAGAAAAAAATTGTTCCTTCATCTGAGAGAAAGTTTGCTCATTCCTTCCCCGCAGGCACACAGGCAGGTAATTTTTTTCATGATACATTTGAAAATATAGATTTTTCCAAGGATGAACACCTGGATGTAATTGAGGCTCAACTTAAAAAACATGGAATAAAAAAAGCTGGTTATATCCTTGCTCAAGAAATAATCCTTGCCACCCTCAATGTAGAACTTAACAAGCATAAAGGCGAAAGTTTCAGACTATCTCAACTAAAGCCGGAGAATATGATCCCAGAGATGGAATTTCATATTAATTCGCCTGACTTCAGCTTTTCAGAATTGGGTCAACACCTCGCAAAGACTAATTCAAACTGTATTTTCACTTCCTATTTAACAAATAAAAATGATTCGAATTCTTTACTGGTTAACCAACAATTTTTTAAAGGATTCATCGATCTAACCTTTAAAATAAATAATCAGTATTTTATTATCGATTGGAAATCGAATTTACTGACTGGTGAGCAAAAAGCATTTGAAGCAACTGCTCTTCCAAAGGTAATGTTGGATGCAGATTATCTTTTACAGTATCACATCTATATTCTTGCTCTGCATCGATATCTTAAAACTACATTGCAAGGGCAATACAATTATATGGAAAATCTAGGAGGAGCTTATTACCTATTTTTAAGAGGGATTCATAAGCCAGATAATCAGGACGATGGTATATTTTTTGATTGCCCAGCGGAATCTGTAATTGAAGCTATGGATCAATTTCTCTCTCCTGAAAGTACTTCATAGAATGTCAGAATCTACCTCCAAATTCCCACACCAATTATTTTCATTCTTTAGAAGATATACGGATCAAAATATAGATGATGAGGCTTTGTCCCTCTTACAGAAGCTTTACGCACAATTACAGGCTGGCCATGCTTCTGTTCAAATCCAACCGTCATGGAATAAAACAATTAAAAGTTTGGAAGAGCAAAAGATTGTTGGACCAACGAATGAAAATTATCCCATTGTTCGAACTGATGAGGGAAACCTATATTTCCGAAGATATTATAAGTACGAAGCTAATCTCGCAAAACGATTAATCCATTGGTCCAATCAACAAAACCATTCAGAAAGTCAAATTAATCCAAATATTA
>CBFIBI010000137.1:0-4696 GCA_965660725.1 Opitutales bacterium | reverse complement strand
TGCCTTCCACTATTTGAAGGGTGACAGGTAGGCCTGAACTTGATGTGAAATTCAGGTCTATTGGAGCATTACCATAGGAAATTGTACCTAAATCCTGATTGAATAAAATACTTTGCTGACCTCTCAGAACTACAAATTTTAATATTTCAGAATCTGAACCTGAAATATTTGAAACTGTTATGGTTGAATTAAATTCACCAGTCAGAGTAGGAGTGCCAAAAATTAAACCACTCACACTATCTACATCAAGCCCCGCAGGTAAATTGGTAGCATTATAATCAGTTGGGCCTTTAATTGTCTCGATTGCATAGGAATACTCCTGACCGTATCTTGAAATCAAGGGCGAGTCAGAAAATTCGTAAATGCTCTGCCTTTCTGCGGCGGTTAGACTTTGATTAAAAATCCTTAAGTCATCAATCAAACCAGTAAAGTAATTTGGAGCTAATGGATGCCATCCAATGTAAGAATCATTACCTGTTCCATCTCCAGTTAAACCTCCCTTGGCATTTAAAGGGGGAACCGCTTCTTCCGTGTTGGCATAAACCATAAGTTTATTTCCATCCCATTGGTAGATATAATGAACCCATTGATCTGTAGTCAGAGGAAATAAATTTGATAACTTCCAAGAACCGTCAATTCGAGCTTCGGCACACACGAACCCATTCGATATATAAAATTTCAGGCGGTCACTTCTAAAGATGACGCCTTCCAGATCATTTGTGTATAACCAAAAACCGATCGAAAAGGGTCCTGTCAAATTAAACTTATTTTCATTATCTGGACCATTAAATGGAAGAATGACTGATTGATTTCCATCAAACTTTAAAGCCGTACCATTTCGACCGATTTCTGAAAAAAGATAAAGGTCCGAATAACTTGATGCATCGCCAGTGTTTCCAACTCCAGAAGAATCAACAATGGATGTTCCATTTAATTCATCAAAAGTCCAATGCACAATTGGATTGCTTGGAAGTAATATTTCAGGTGAATTATCGAATATCGGACTGTAAATGCTATACGGGTGGGCATCGAAATCTCCATTGCCCGAACCATATAGCTCAGCAATCTCAGAAGCCCCAAGAGATCTTTCATAAATTCTGAAATCATCAATTTTGTCAGTAAAGCGGCCAAAGCCACCAGATAAATTACCAATCACCTCAATTGCAGAAGCAACATTTGCATTCACAGACCCAACAAAATTACCATTAACCCAAAACGAGGTTATTCCACCTGTCGCTCTGGCAACTAAATGGTGCCACCCGGCAGACAGGCTAGTTGCACCGTAACCAGTAGAAGAGAAAGTTCCATCAAAGACACCCAGTTCTTTTGCACCTGCTTGGTCAAAGATGAGATGGGCGTTGGTTCCGCCGCTTGTCAATGCATGCCTGTAGTCAACAAAATCATCCGGCAATGGATAAGTAAACCAAGTCGATATTGTCCAATTAGTTGGAAGGTTCAATTGATTAGCTCCAAGATCAATTTTAGTTTGGGCTACATTATTAAACTCAACTCCGGAACCAAATTTACCAGCAGTGCTCAAGCTTCCATCTGTAAGGTTTGCATTTCTCAAGTTAGGTGATGCGTCCTGAATTAAAGTTCCATCGCCTTCTTCAAATGGATAATATAAAGCTAGGCCATTTTTGATTTTATAAGTACTACCGAAGAGATCGGGTATGATTCCCCACTTGTGAGCTAAGTACCCTTCAACCTTTTCTTTTTCACTGGGAGAAAGAAGACGATCAAAAATCATAACTTCCCCAATTTCTCCAATCAACTGTCCAAATCCTGTACTCGGGTCATTTCCGAGAGTTAATTGCTGAAGCACATTATATTCATTTGAATATGAGTTCAGTCGAGGTGCTGTCTTAGCATCTAATGTCCACCCATTAATGCCATTGGTTGCACCTATTCCAACTCCCATTCCTTGAGCGACTAAAAATACATGTATGTTCCCAAGATTAAGATTCAATGACCCTACATTATAAGAATCACCAGAAGCGAACCTAATTGCTGGATTACCATCAAATACCGAGGTTGCATAACTAGGAGAAGCATTAGGGACTGACTGAGTTGCATTCTTTTTACTGTTAGATTTATCAACCCAAAGTGGAACCACTCTACCATCACTCCAGGAATTATTTATACTATCGCCGTCTGGATCCATTGCATCCAGCCATAAAACAAGACCGTCATATGTATCTTTGGTAAAACGAGTATCGCTTGCAGTGAAGGTTTGTATATCTGTCGCCCAACTTTCACCACCGAGGTTTTGAGCATAGGCCCGATAGTAATAAGGTTTATTGATTGTTAATCCTTGAGCAAGCGACTCGTACGATCCTAAAGAGACTGGATTACCACCGTTTACATCAAGAACATAATCCCACTTCGAATTATTGGTATCGTCAATTAAGGTGGAGTTCTCATCAATCCATTCATCACCCCAAAATATTTTAACTAGCGGATCATCTCCTCCTGTTTTCTGAACAACAGTGGTTTCACGCAGACCACCAAATGGATTAATGCTGTAATAGGGATGAGAGACTGATAGAACTTCCTCATTTAGACGCCACTTGTGGGCCAAATAACCTTCTATCTGAGCACGCTCTCCTTGATTAAGCTCTCGATTAAATATCATTACTTCAGCAACTTCACAGGAAGACTTCTCGTTATTAGTCCGATAACCACCAAACTGTAAAACACCAGGACCAAAAAGTGTGTTATGAGATCCACGATTGTTAAGAACCATCTCCTGACTATCAGACCAAAATGATGCCCTAGGGTCTCCACCTTTAGCCTCTATAATGCCCAAGTGCAGGTGCCACTGAGTATCCATCCCGGAACTGAGGTAAATCCATCGTTCTGCATGCCACCGCTTGGTCGAACCATCATGAAATCCAAATAGCCAGTTTCTGGTTCTTGAAGAAATAACCCGTCCATTTAATCCACCTGTGTATCGAGCAATAGAAACTATGCTGTATCCGGTATTTGTCAGGAAATCGAAATTGGTATTACCCCAAATCATATCACCACCATCAAAGCTAACTACCGGCTTGCCCTTTAAGGCTGAATCAAAATATCTCGGATTACCCGAAGTGCTAAGCATATGTCTATTGTTACCTGACCCATCTCTCCAACCAGTTATAATATCGCCATTTGAATGAACGAGTCCCAAGTCTTCAAGATTATCTCCGTCCATATCTTGAGCAGAGTACCAGGCAGACAAACCAGGAAATGTGTCCACCTTGAAGGATTCATCAACCACGGTTGTGGTTGTAGTAACAACTCCTCCGATAGATGTTACCTCAGCCCTTAGTGTAGCCTGACTGGGCAGGATATTCGCAGGACTTTTTGTAACTACAATGGGTTTTTCAATGGCCCTGAACTCGATAAATCCGTCATTTTGAGAATCTCCTTGAAAGATAGAATTAACCTCAGATTGTGATAGTCCGCGACCATAAATTCTAATTTCATCGACATCCCCCTGATAGTTCCCAAATCCACTAAACAGACTGGACCCGGAAACAGCACCAAAAGATGGAATTTCAGGGTGAAGCGAAACCATAGAATATTGAAGCATTGAAGGAGCACCCTGCATTGTTCCATCAAGGTAAAGCTTTAAGGTTTTCGGAGAATCACCAAATGTAACAACTGCATGATGCCATTCTCCATCCCTTATTGCATAACTACTGGCAACTTCCGCAAAAGAACCTCCCTCACCAACTCTTGCCTTCAGTGTATCCCCTTCGAGTACTACTCCTAAACCAGACATCGAGGATCCCTCGTCATATAAAGTCTGATTAAGATATCCGGCTAACTGAACACCAGTAATATCATCGTTAAAAGTTGCATTTACATCAGAAGCCGAGAGGGCAGTTTTATAGAATCTAAGATCATCAATTTGCCCATCGAAATAATCCTTAGCGATTGGATTCGTGCCACCCAACTCCCAAGTCTCTGTTGCTAATAAGTTCAACAATGCATCCTCACCAAGCGATGCCTGATCCAAGAGAGCACCATTTTGATAAAAGCTTAAAGTTGAACTGTTATAATCAAGTACCACAGAGACATGAGTCCAGTTCGATTGAGCTAATGGAATGCTTGAGAAAACGGTAGTAGTCTGGGTTGCACTTGCATGAGAAAATGAAAGAGTGTTATTGCCATCCATTCTTAATTCAAAGGGTCCTCTTTTTAAGATACTTGATACATTTTCAGTAAGAAATAAGTCCGAATTCGAACTTGGATCGACCAAAGAAAGAGAAGTTGGACCAGAATTAGAAGTGGGCGCAGAAAAATATAATTCAATAGAAGAACCACCATTCCCCTCACCATGAACCAAAGCAATTGGATAGTACCCTTCAGACAAAACGACCGATTGGGTCTGACTATTCGGGTATGCAACATCGATAATTTTTTCGCTTCCCAAACTACCTAATGCGTCAAAAGATCCATTTTTATTAAGATCAATCCAGAAAACCCCGCGATTATCATTCCCTCTTGTCTCCCAAGTATAGGTACCTTCCTCTTTTGCGTGAAAAACTCCTGTAAATAGAGATAAATAATTATTATTTTGATTAATTCCGATGCCCGCATTCCTAAAGTCATTGTCATTCAAAAATGAAAGGCCAGTGCCTTTAGGACCGTTTGTCAAGATGCTTGAACCACTTGGATTTAATGCAAAAAGCAGATCGGTTGAGGA
>CBFIBI010000136.1:0-5015 GCA_965660725.1 Opitutales bacterium | reverse complement strand
CTTTCCTGCTTTAGCGGTTGCTCAGTTTTTGAGACTGTAGAAATTAAGGAGTTTTCAATGACCTGGAAAGTAGACCGCGATCAAAATAACAAGGGGCACAATCTGGTTGAATTTGAATTTGTGGATTTTCCAGGTCATGTAATTGGTCATTTCTCAAATGGTCTAATTGAGCACTTGGAGCGACAGGGTAAGAAAGAGGTCATCATTCAACTTGAAATAACCCGTGATATTTTCGGCGAGGTAATTGGGCATAGCGATTCTGATATTGCAGGCTACGATGGAAATGCTTCCACTTTTTCTTATTATGGTATAAGCGGAGACCCTCCTGTTTCACCCTTTGAATAAGGGGGTTTTATTTTAAATTTTTTATAAATTTTTGAAGAAGGGAGCTATGTCTTGAAAAGAGTTAACAAAGCCATGAATATGAATATGGTGTACCTTCTATTTATAAACTTATTTACTTTGAGCAGATTATTCTTTCTTTCTTACTTTTTTTTAATGGTTTCCTGCTTTGATTTCGGTGACGATATCGAGCTGGAAGGAGCGGAGATCACTGCGGAAGAAATTAATTATGTTTCAGAGAAAACTGGGCTGATTTTTCCTCATGGCACGGAACCTGTGGGTTACTATTTTCTTGGGTCTGGAATCGATCGATCTTTGGCCTTAAAAGTGGCTATCCCTGAAGCTAAAAGAGAAGATTTTATGAGAAATGATATTTTTAAAAATGGTGGTACTTCGAATTCCGGTTATCATTTTGCTCAGGAAAAAAAATGGTGGAAGGTGGATGAACTAACCGACCAAATTGATCAAGCACTCGAGCTTCCAGGCCAAAAATTTGTTGAATGTACTGTTGGCTTGGAAGGTGGAAAAACTCATGTCTATGTTACATGGTTTGAAATATAAGAATAAACGGTGATGGATTTTTCTGATTTTGGAAAACGCTTTGCCGGAGAGATAGGCATTGGTGAATTGATGGATGATCTGGGGGACGCCTTGGTTGCGGATCCTGCTCCTCTAATGCTTGGAGGAGGAAACCCTGCTCATGTTCCGGAAGTCCAGGCAGTTTTTAAAAAACGGATGGAGGATATCCTTTCGAAGGATGGGGAATTCGAGCGGGTAATTGGAAACTATGACACTCCTCAGGGAGCCAAGGCATTCATTGGTGCACTGGCAGAGTTATTTCGGGGTGAGTTTGGCTGGGATATTGGACCTAAAAACATTGCCCTGACCAATGGGAGTCAGAATGCATTTTTTTCCTTATTCAATCTTTTTGCCGGCAAATTTGATGGAGCTATTCAGAAGCAGATTCTTCTGCCACTGGCACCTGAATATATTGGTTATGCGGAAGTCGGTTTGGAACCAGACTTTTTTCGCTCCGCCCGACCCGATATCGAAATATTGAATGATCGGCTTTTTAAATATCGGGTGGATTTCGATCAATTGAAAGTGGATGACAGGGTGGGGGCGGTTTGCTTTTCCCGTCCAACCAATCCTACGGGAAATGTGGTGACGGATCAGGAGGTTTCAAGACTTCGTGATCTGGCAAATGCACAGGGAGTGCCCTTGATCATCGACAATGCCTACGGTACTCCATTTCCCAATATTATCTTTTCGGAAGCTCAACCTGTTTGGGATGAGAACATTATACTTTCCCTAAGTTTATCAAAATTTGGTCTTCCCAGTTTGCGCACCGGAATCGTTATTGCCCGGAAAGAAATTATTCGGGTGGTTTCTAGAATGACCTCAGTGCTGAGTCTGGCCCCGGGTAGTTTGGGGCCTGCTCTAGCATATGACTTGGTCAAAAGTGGGGAGATTACCCGCGTCAGTGCTGAAACGATCCAGCCATTTTACAGAAAGAAGGCCGACAGAGCAGTGGAACAACTCCGGCAAGAGATTGGGGATGATATTCCTATGCGAATTCACAAGCCAGAAGGAGCTTTATTTCTTTGGTTATGGTTCGAAGGGCTACCCATAAGCAGTCGGGAACTCTATCAGCGCCTAAAGCAAAAGGGAATGCTGGTTGTATCAGGCCATTATTTTTTTCCCGGCATGGAAGAAGACAACTGGGAGCATAAGAACCAGTGTATCCGAGTTACTTATGCTCAGGACGATGAGGTGGTGGAAAGGGGACTGTCCTTGATCGCAAGCGAGATTCGGAAAATCTATTCCGAATCCTAGGGCTTTTCCCGAATCTTTTCTTTGGAAGAGAAAACTTTTTCCAATTGTTTGGCTTCGGAGAGATGCCTGGGAGTTATCATGATTCGATTCAACGGAATGCTTCCTTCGATGGCAAGAATTACGGGGGTGTGCCGAACCCACTTCAAATCGCCAAACTTGACCAGTTTCCCCAATGACTCCCCCGTTGCGTCCCGATAGCCCTTGAAGATCAGTTCCGAACAATAAATTTTCTCATCATCCATACGGTAGCGAATGTCGTAGGGTCTGCCTATATACTTTCTTGCCGCTTTAATGAAAGCAGGAATTTTCCCCTTATGTTCCGCTTCGAGTCGGAAAACATCGTAATGCTTGTCTACGGGCTTCTCCTCGATCTTTCGTCCTTCCGACTTCAAGGATCCTGTTAGTCTTACGATCAACTTTCCGTTTTTGTTCTTTCTCTCTTTTTACTGAGTCGGAATCAGACCAACTCCAACCTGTGTGGCTCGACCAACTGCAAGAACTTTTACTTAGTAAAACAAGACAGATAGACAAAATCAGAATTAACTTCATGGTATTGTAAAACAGGTTGTACTTGTCACATAAGATTTATCAGGGAAGTGGGGGTCAATTTCTTTCCTGTCTGCCATTGAATTTCAGAGGAAGTCACAAGATGACATTTCTTTGACAATTTTTTTACTTCGCCCTAACAATTTTATTCCCTGTTCTTGCTACAAGCTAATCTATGAAAGAATACCTCCTACCTAAAAAAACCTTCTTGTTTACTTTTGTAAGCACCCTCTTCTTTCTGCTTTGTGGTTGTCAAACTATCAAACGGTTCATTCCGAATGACGAGGTTGCCCGTTTTGGTACGGACCGCAAGTATACGGATTTAAACTATACCGGAGACGGTAATTTTACTGATTACGGCAGAAAGGCCGGGATTCTTCGCTTCGTTCTTGACCTTGGAGCAGTCGATTTATCGGAGGCAAGTGTCAACAAGTTTGAATTGAAGGGACTGCCGGAAGTGGAATTCGTTTGTTATCTGCGAGTCGATCATCCTCTGCCAACCTTAGGAAAACCAAAGGATTTTGAGGCTGGGGACTTAGTGGTTGAAATGTCCCTTGAAGATGAAAATAGCACGCAATTATTTTCGGAAAAAGCTCCGCTAAAAAGTTGGACCTGGTCGGGTTCTGTTGGGGCTTCAAGAAGTGATCTTTATACCCGCAAGACCATCTTCACTCCCAAGAAAGAAAAGGTTTATTACCTCAAGCTCAAAAATAATAAAGGTAACCTTAAATCACCCAAGGTTAAATTCCTTCTGATGGGTGGAGGATGGAAAGCCTTTTAGCAAAAATTAAGAGTATGAAAGTATTGCTAGTCCTTACACTGTTTCATTTCCTCGTTTCAGCGACCCTTGCGGATGATCGACCGACAATCGATTCATTAATTGGCAAGAAAATTTGGATCGAGGATGCATTTGCGGGACAGTCCTTTACATTGCAAAAAGAAAAAAAGAATTACTTTGTTGAATGGATCAGGCATGGGTCAGGCGTTTCCGTGATTAGGAACCAAAAATGCAAGGTACAGTTAGACAGTAATTATCAGTTCCGTTTCAGACTCGATCATCCGGAAGAATTCAAAAATCAGTTTATGGTATCTGTTCACGCAATAGACGAAATAAAGGCATATGTGAATGGGATACGGATTCAGGTTGAATTGTAAGTCTTTGGAACAGGAAGTGGTACTAAAATATTTTGGTCGCTCTTTCGGTTGGATCGCGCTCGATTCAAAAAAGTGGTTATCTTTATGCCCACACTCTTACCCGATAACCTGAGGTTTCTCATGAATAAATTTCTATTTAATATTGCCGTCCTTTTTCCTGTTTTCACTTTCGTTTTTGCGGATGAGCCACCTCCAGGGATAAGCGGTGCAAAAGAGGCACCTTCACCTTCTCTGAGCGAACTTAAGGACGGAATCGAAAGATCCTATGTCAGGGATGCATCCTTGTCGGATGAGGATGTGAAGATAGTCCTTGAATTGGCCCAAAAGAGCGGAATCACGAAGGTTGCGAAAATCTCCACCCATTACATGCTTCCGACTTCCATGCGATCAATCAAGGTAGAAGGAGTTCCGGTGGAGAATGGACGCGAGATAAGCAGGTCTGTTCTTTCCGTTACCCGTAAGTCTTGGTCTTTTCCAGATGCAAAGCCTGGAAAGACTGATATCGTATCAGGAGAATTTTGGGCAAGAAAACCATATGTCCGAAAACAAGTGATTTTGAAAGTTGGAGGAAATAGCTTTCTGTGTAATTCCATTAACGGGATGAGTTACGAAGAAGCCGAATCTATTATTGGTATATTTCTTGCCGGAAAGTATACGGCTGGTACTGAGGTTCGAAAGCGGGGACTTGAGCAGGTTAACTGGACCAAACCCACTCATTTTAGGAAGAGGGGAGATTCCATTCAAGTTGGGTTTCTCGCGGACAGGGAAAGTAACGGATTTTTTGATTTGGAAATTACACTTGATGATAAGGGTATTCAAATTAAGGATCTGATGCAGGCTATGCCCTGAGTTGATCTTGGAAATATAGATTCTCAGAATTTGATCCGGATTTTTTGTGTCTCTTAATTAATTCTTAAAATTATAGAAATTTATCCTAGCTAGTATCTGGATTATCTGTTTCGATAAATGCACAGCCCAATAACTCCTAACTCTTGCAAAATGAACTTAATTAAATTGCTCAGAACTTTCGTTTCTCTCCTCTCACTTATTTTGATTCCTTTTTTGGGCATCAGCTTACCTTTGGTAGCTTCTGCAAATCCAGGGTCGGATAAGCAGCGCTTTGATGAG
This sequence comes from Opitutales bacterium, assembly GCA_965660725.1. Taxonomy (GTDB): domain Bacteria; phylum Verrucomicrobiota; class Verrucomicrobiia; order Opitutales; family Seribacteraceae; genus Seribacter. The sequence continues at coordinate 8 of CBFIBI010000136.1, read as the reverse complement.
GTTGCCGG
>CBFIBI010000135.1:0-5051 GCA_965660725.1 Opitutales bacterium | reverse complement strand
AAAACTTGGTTGCATTGTGACCGCCGCTGAGGTTGTGATCCAAACCGGAGAACACCGTGTAATCTTTCCGCAACGATTCAAGTGGCTTCAGGAGTAGTGGGGATTGAAATTGCTTGCCAGTCTCGATGGGATGGAAGTTTTCGGGTACAAAGCCGTAAAAAATTCCGGTTGCCGTTATTCGTTTTGGTGAAACAAGAGAGGCGGACTCTGCATTTGCCTCGAGAAGGGGTAGGGCAATCATAGATCCACCCAATCCTTGCAGGAATTGCCTGCGGGGAATGTGTCTTTTAATAAGCATCAACTTAAAATACTATGCAAAAATCACTTAAAAACCAAGACTGCATTAGCATTTTACTAAAGAAAAGAAGAACTAGGAAAGACTTCGAAAGTATTACTTGAATAGGGGTTCTACCATATTTCCATTGATCTTCTCCCAGCCTTCCAGGAGACTTTCTAACTGATCTGGTAGTGCTTTGCTTAAGTCTTTGGTTTCAGAGGGGTCCTCGTTCAGGTTGTAGAGCTCCCACTTTTTTGGAGTTTGCCGGACGATTTTCATGTCACCTACACGAAAGGCAGCTTTGTGGCCTTGTCTCCAATAAAGCCACTCATGCGGATCTGCCTTGTACTTTCCTGTGAGGTAAGGAAGAAGGTCATAAGATTCAATATATTCACCTTTTGTTTTAGATACTCCGGCAGCTGCATGAATGGTTGCTAAAATATCCGTGCTCAAAACGGGTCGGTCAAAAGTTGTTCCGCCTGGCACTTTTCCAGACCATTGGAAAAGAAAGGGTACCCGGATACCACCCTCATACATTTGTCCCTTTCCGCCCCGCAATGGAAGGTTGCTGCTGGTCAATTCTTTGGTCGGTCCGCCGTTATCGCTCAGGAAAAATACAAGTGTGTCGTTTTCTAAATCTTCTTTTTCCAGCTTTTTCAAAATGTCACCCACACTGTCATCCATATTTGCGAGCATCGCTGCAAAGATTCGACGTTGGATATTTTCAATGTGTTTGAACTTTTTCATATACTTATCGGCAGCCTGCAGGGGACTGTGCACGGCGTTGTAGGACACGAATAGGAAGAAGGGTTTGTCCGCATGCCGGTCAATGAAGTCAACGGATTCGCGGGTAATGGCATCTGTGAAGTATTCTTTCTCCAGTACCGGTTGACTTCCACGAACGATCGGGTTGTTGGCATCGTAATCAGGTTCGTTAGAGCCCATGTGAGTCGAATAAATCACTTTATCAAATGTTCTTATCCCCTGGCCTCCCCCCGGCAGGACTTTCCTTCGTAACCAGGTGGTGGTTTCATCCCATGGTTCTGGCACGAAGTAATGACCTTCGTGAGTAAATCCGAAAAACTCATCGAAACCACGGCGAAAGGGATGATAGGGTGCCGTTCCCCCGAGGTGCCACTTCCCAATGATGCCATTGACATAGCCTGCCATGGAGAGGGAGTCGGCAAGGGTTTTTTCAGAAAGGGGGAGGCCGTAACCCGGTTGCTCGTTCTTGGCTCCGATTGGGTTTAACTCATGTCCGAACCGGGTGCCATATTTTCCAGTTATCAGACCGGCCCGGGAGGGGCTACAGTTTGGTGCGGTCACATAGCCTTGAGTGAAGCGAACGCCTTTTTTGGCTATTCCGTCTATATGAGGTGTGGGGATCTCATCATTTCCCTGGCACCCAAGTTCTCCATAGCCTAAATCATCCGCTAGTAGAATGATGAGGTTGGGCATTTGGGAAACTCGATCCTTTCCGTAAAAAACAGTTTTTAAAATAAAAAAGTGAAGAAATAAGGCGAAGAGGAATCGGTTGAATTTCATATAGCTTATATGTCTTAATAATTAAATTCTTACAACGGCACAGTTATTGTATCATATTTAATCTATTTTTAACTTAATTTAGAAGCATTAAAACTCTCATAATGAACTCAAAAAATATTATTTATTAGGGACTAATGAAAATTATGATACTTTAATATCTTGACATTCTGACGTCATTATATAATTATGTAATTATGCCTTCTAAACCCCGCAACAAGAAGTTAAAGCGCAAAAATACATCATTGCGCCTTGAGGAGTCAGTCTTAAAAAAACTGAAGATTTATGCGGTGAAGAAGGATACAAGCGTTCAGCAAATTATCGAGGATCTCGTGGTGGGACTTCTCAAAAACAAAAAATAATTATGCTTAAAATACAAAATAATAAAGAAAGATTGGCGACCGTAAGGGAAAATGATTACCAAGTGGGAGTTTTTGCCTACACTGAATCAGGGAAGGTTGTGTTGGTGACAAGCCGCAAGGGAGAATCATGGATATTACCGAAAGGAAATCGTGCGAAAAAACGATCCGATCGTTTACAGGCGAAAAGAGAAGCTTTTGAGGAAGCCGGTCTTCAGGGTTCCCTCAATTATAAACATTATGATTTTAATTCTTTCGAAAAATCTAAGAATCTCAGAATTTATACCATGAGGGTAAAGACGATCCTTAACGATTTCCCGGAAAAGAGTGAGCGAAGTCGTATCGTAACCACTTTTGATCGGGCCGAAAAGATCGTTAAGGAAGAGTACTTGGAAGTAATTCAAGAATTACGAAAGAGGATATTCTAAAAATCATTTTTCTTTTGCGGGAGTCATGGCCCTGATCAACTTGTTAAGTTAGAGAACCGATTTGTATAGTCTAGTTCGAGTACTTCAATCATTATTATAACCTTCTTGTTTTAGGCTTGGCTTTCTAACACCAATAAGGTGCTGAACGAATTTTACAAATTCAGCGAACACCCTCGGTCTTTAAGCGGATCCGGAAAACATTCTTTCGACCGGTGATATAAAGGACATTGCTCCCAGGTCCGGCAAAAGCGCAATTAGTTGGGCTTTCCGGGACTGCAATTGTCTCGAGCAGTTTGCCTTGTGGGTTCCATATCCGCACGGCGTAAGGACCTGCACAATATAGGTTGCCGAGATGGTCTACTGTCATGCCGTCACATCCATAATCACTGGGTTGCTCGACTTGGGAGAAAAGTCTTTGTTTGGAGGGTTTTCCGGTTTTGGGGTCGACATCAAAGGCATGCAGTTTCTGCTCCTTATATTCGGACAAATAGAGTGTTTTTTCATCCGGTGAAAGCATCAAGCCGTTCGGCCCCTTTAGATCGCTGATGACTGGCCGCGGATTTCCACCATCGGAGTCGAGAAGGTAAATTGATCCTGCGCCCGGCACAGTAACATAGATTCGCCCCTTGCGATCGACTACCACATCGTTGACTCCCACAGGGTAAATCTTCTTGTTTACCCCAATCCTCGTCGGCTCTAAGAGTACGGTTTCCGTCCCATTCTCCTCTAGGCGGGCAAGGCTTTTTTCTCGTTGCTTGCACATTAGTAATCGTCCCTGTAAATCAAAGGCGAGCCCATTGGCACCGCCTGTCTCGTCTCGAAATAGAGTGGTATCAAGGGTCTTCAGGTTTAGTTTCCAAATATGCTGGTTTGGAATGTCAGTGAAGAGAAGATGGCCCTTCCCATCATAGAGCGGTCCTTCCACAGTATCGTATCCCGAGGCGAGCTTTTCCAGTTTCGTGTCTTTGGCTAGGAGTGTTTTCGGAGTCCTTGCTACGATATGACGATTTAATACTCGAACCTGCTGATGAAGACCTGGGCGTTCGGTGAGCCCTTCCCCAAAGAACCCTTGTTTGACCCCTTGCTTGGAGAAACCTTTGGGCGTGTCGATGGGGTTACACCAAAAAGAACCGATTATATAATTGGTTTCGAAAGCATCTTTGATGTATTGGACATATGCTTTGCCTGCAGCAATTGAATTAGGTTCAGGTTTCCAACTGCGTATATCTTTGCCTTCGTCTTCGAATCGTACGGCAAAGTCACAGATCAGAATGGGCTTTTGGGTAAGTTGGTAAATTTTATCGAAATCTTCTTTTGGAAATTTAGATTGAAAGGGTGGTTGAATCGCAATGGCATCCACATATGGAAGCATTTCCTCAAGAACTTCAGGAACCATTGTTCTGTAAATACTTAGTGAATTTATCCCAAAACGTTCTCCAAAGACTAAGTGATTAGGGGCATATTTGCGTTGGGCATTGCCGACTACTTTGAAATATTCCTTGGCAATAATTCGAAGGAACGCCAGATCACGCTGCTTTTCTGAGCTTCCTTCCCAGGTTGTAATGAAATTTTGATATGCTTTTTGACCAGGAGTATTCTGAGGTAGTTGACGAATGAACTCCACCCAGTTTTTCCCGGATGGATTCTCCAATGGCCATGAACCTAGATCCGTCCAGCAATACCCAATGGTGTTCGGATTGTCTCGACTGCTTAAACATTTCGCCTTAACCCCGTATTCAAGTTTTTTCTGAACCTTAGGATCGAAAATATCAAGGAACCGAACTCCGTTTTTTCCTCGGTAATAGGAAATTGGGACGAGATGATTCCAACTATCGATGAATGGCATATCCTGCCGGAGTGTTTCAGGGCATCCATATCCATAAGCATTAAAACCAAGACTCTTACAGGCTTGTGAAAACTTCTGGTAGTTTAGTTTGGCGTCTTTATTACTTACATGGGTTATTCCATGTGCGAAAAAAGGCTGCCCGTTAGGCTTAACAAGCCATGACCTGCCATCAATTTCTTTGAGAGTTATGAAGTCATTCCCGTTAACCACAAATTGAGGCAGCAAATGAATAAAAAATAGAGGGATAATCTTAAGAATGTATTTCATTTTAAATTCATTTAGTAGATTGGTGCTTCCTTATTGCGGAGCACAGGGTTTGCCAGATAGATATTCCTTGAGTAAAGACCTCATCTTTGTAACGCGATCAGGGAACTTGGCATAGAGATTATTAGACTGACGCGGATCTTTCTTCAGGTTGAATAACAATCCTTCATGTCCTTGTCCGTAAGGGTCCAAATTAAAATGGTTAAGGTAGGCAGAGCTCTCTTTCTTGGCCGAACCAGTTGGTGCATCAATCAACACCCAGTCTCCTTGCCGAAGAGCAAACTTTTTCGCAGAGGTGTTCTGTACCGTGGCAACTCGTAGAGGTTTTGAATATT
>CBFIBI010000134.1:0-5356 GCA_965660725.1 Opitutales bacterium | reverse complement strand
TCTTAGTATCTCTATACTAAAAATCCCATTGGCCTGGCATTTTTTCGGAAAGCAGTTCCTGTTAATAGCCAGGAAAAAAAAGCTGTAGTGCTTTCGAAATCAAAACCTTTCTGCTTCTTATTCTTGTGCCTCCTTTCTGGATTCATATTCACATACTATTACTTTCTATATACGCACGAATATCCTGCAGGCTCATATGAGAGAATTGCAAGTTACGAAGCCGACAAAGTTTTCCAAACAAGATTATTGATTACTGAATTAGCGAATTTATTCTTACAATATTCTTCTATCTTAGATGCTTGCTTTGGTTGGATGCTCCCTTATCCCATGAGTTATGAAGTAATTCTTCAAATGATAAATGTGTTTTTCTTCACAGGGTTGCTAATGCTAATGCCTACGCTCCTGAAGATTTTGGATTGTTCCATTAATCCATTTTGGAACCTTTTAATTATCGTTCCAATTTCATGGAACTATATTTTTATTAATGGATATATTGATGGTGCTGGGCTTTATTACCCCTATGATATTCCTTCCCTGACATTTTTTGCATTAGGCACCATTCTTTTCACAAAACAAAAATGGTATCTTTTCTATCCAATTTTTATTCTCGCCTGTCTAAATCGCGAGTCTGCGTGCTTTATTTCAATTGCAGGCTTCCTTATCCTTATGGACACTAAAAGTATAAAGCTCAAAGATCTGCTTTATAATAATAGAACAATTATCATTCATGCTTCCATACAAGCTTCCCTTTGGTTTTCGTCTAGAGTGGTTCTGAGTTATATATTCAGAAACAACCCTGGGGAATTTTTCGAAAGTCCCCAATCAATGGTCGATTTTTTAATTTCTTCCGAATCGAACGGTCATTGGGCAGGAAGCCCAAAATGGTTTCTGACTTTATTTGCTGGTATTTGGATATTTCCATTAGTTTTATTCCAAAAGCTTACGACAAAATCGAAAAGATTTCTAATGGTAGGAGCAATTTACCTATTTGTTTTGATTTTTCGATCAAACATGATGGAAACTCGTGTGTACAACGAACTAAATGTTATCCTATCTGCATGCACATTGGCATGTCTATTTAATTTTCGGCACAAGCTGGAATCAACTCAGTTAAATGCTTAACTGGATTATTGTCCAAAGAGAATACGGACAGTTGGGTAATAGGCTCCATACTCATGCAAACCTTTTGGCCTTTTGTATTGAGCATCGAATTAACCTCTTTAATTTAAGCTTCTCCCAGTATGCAAAGCTTTTTGAAGGAAAATATGGGCATAGGTCTGATCTTTGGCTCACAAAAAAGGATATTCTATCATTTTTCGTTAATTTCCAATGGTTCGAAAGTCTTTTAAAAAAAGCCTCAAGAAGCGATAAGTGGTTACGAATATTTTCCCCTTGGATTAGAGTACATTCGTTAAATGATGAAGATACCATCACTTCCATTGGCTTGAAAGCCATCACTGCTGCAAATCGATCTTGCCGCGTCCTTGTCTTGAGAGGGTGGGACATATCATGTCCAAATGAAATTCATAATCAAGATGAAGAGGTCAAGTCGATCCTAAAACCAGTCGTATCCTTCGGAAATAAAGCTGAATCTTTTGTGAGTAATGTTAGGCGTAATTTCGACACCATTGTAGGAGTTCATGCAAGGAGAGGTGACTACAAAAATTACATGCAAGGAAACTTCTTTTATACATGGGAACAGTACGCAAACTGGATAAGACAAGCTCGTGAAGTTCTTCAATCCGAAAAGGCAAAAGTCGGTTTTCTCATTTGTTCTGACGAACAATCACCCACAGATATAATGCAAGATCTATCAGCCTATCAAACAAAGTCCCAAAATCCGATTGAAGATCTGCACTCGCTTAGTTTGTGCGATTATCTAATGGGACCCCCCAGTTCTTTTGGGACATGGGCCTCATGGTATGGAGATGTACCGAGGTTGGTCCTCAAACAAAATGTCCGCATTACTAGCCAAAAACAATTCGAGCCTTCCATCCACTGCTAGCCTACCTTGGAAAAACTTAGTTACCTCAAATATTCACTACAATTGATTTGGAAAAATTGGAGCTTACCCAAGAGCAGTTATTCCCAACATGGAGAGGATATTCTCGTGGCAAGCATACTAGGCAAAGTTAAATCTTTTTTAGAAATTGGTGCCAACGACGGTGTGCTTTTTTCCAACTGCTACAAATTTGCCAAAGCAGGAGCGAGAGGACTATGCTTGGAACCCTCTTCCAAGTGCTTTTGGAAGTTGCGTTTAAACCATTTAGTCCATCCTCGTGTAAAGTGTCTTAATTTAGCTTTATCCGACTCTTCAAAAGAACTTTTTCTAGAAGATGCAGGATACGAATCTGTTCTTTCCAAAGTGCAACCCATGTACGATGAAGGGCTGAGAAAGGTAAAAGCCATATCGGTCTTCGATCTTTGGTCGATATATCCTTCGTTCAAAAACGCTGATTTGCTCTCAATAGATGTGGAAGGTCACGAAATTGAAGTCCTGCGAGGAGCTGGGAAAGAACCTTTGTCCTCCAAAGTCATCATCCTCGAATCAGATAAGTCAAATGAAGAAGAAATGCTTGCTATGCCCTCTCTACGGAATCATCGGGTGCGATTTTCAAATGGAATTAATCTTCTATTGATCCACCAAGATTTTCCAATATGCAAAAACCTAGAAATACCCGCTGGCTTTGTGAGAAAAAATGATAATTAAGTCTTTTCTTAAAAAAATGATCAACAAGCTTGGTTACGAGATAACTCCGGTTATGAGTAGGAGAAACTCAGATGATCCCTATTTAATTCTTCAGCGATTGCTTGGAAAGAACACGGTCACGAATGTCGTTGATGTCGGTGCATCTATTGGGGATATATCCGAACATTTCTGCAATCTTTTTCCCAAGACTATCGTTCATGCCTTTGAGCCATACCAACCCTTTCATGAATTCATAAGGCAGAAGATCGTAAAGAATTCCAAGATAAAATTAGTTCCATTTGCTGTGGCCGAAAATAGTGGCGATGTTGTCATGCATGTGAACCAGTCGGAAGGCACAAACTCTCTGCTTAAACCAGATATCGAAGGCAAGAGCTCCATTTATGGGGAACTCTTAAAAAGAAAAGACACTGTTAATGTAAAGGCAACAACCATCGATGAATGGATAAAAAAATCCCGAATCAAAAAGGTGGACATCCTGAAATTGGACATTCAAGGCATGGAACTGGAAGCTATCAAGGGTGCGAGTGAAAGCCTCGACAACGGCAAAGTGATGTCGATCGTTTGCGAAATCATGTTAAATAAATGTTACCAGAAGCAAGCTTCATGGGCTGATCTAGTAACCGAGATAATCGATCATGGCTTTACACTTTTCAATTTTTTTGACTATCATTATGCGAATGGACAACTTTGCCAAACTGATGGTTTGTTCATCCATAATTCGATTTTGGAATCCGTCTTAAAGAAAAGTGGTGGACAGTTTCATTCCTTCAGTAATATTTTGGTAGACTGATATGCAAACCGAAGTTCCTATACTCCTTATGGCATTCATAAGACCAGATCTTATCAAAAAGGCCATGGACCATCTTTCGAAGTTTGCCCCTCCTATTCTTTATGTGATGGGCGACGGGCCAAGAAACGAGAACGAAGCTAAACTTTGTGAGCAATCAAGAAAAATTGCCATGAACCCTTGTTGGAAATGTGAAGTAGTTCCTATTTTAAACGACAATAATAAAGGAGTGGTTGCCTCTTTCGTGAAAGGAATGAACAAAATGTTTTCCGAGCATGAATTTGGAATTTATATCGAGGACGACATAATGCTCTCCAAAAGCTTTTATCCTTTCGCACAAGAAATACTATTTAAATATAGAGACGAAAATAGGATCGGTCATGTGAATTCTACAAACTTCATCCCTCATTATAATTCAAAAAGTTACAGTAACTCCTATTTTTTAAGCCAATATGCTTTTGAATGGGGATTTGCTACATGGAGGAGAATGTGGAATTTATATGATGTTAACATGCTCAAATGGCGTAATGTAAATCAAAAGAAAATCTTGGCAGAACACTGCTTCAATCACCGAGAAAAGAAGAGCCTCAAGCAAATGTTTAATTTGCATTGTGACAATCCGAGACCCTTGGCATGGGGTTATCAGTGGCTATTTACATGCCTTCATAACCATGCACTTTCGGTCACGCCTAAGGCTAATATGAGTTTGAACCTAGGTTTCAATAGAAAAGACTCTACCAATACCTCTGGAGAAAATCCTGTCGCCAACCCAATCAGAGATTGCGAGTTTCCGCTTAACCACCCATCTTCGATTAGTAGAGACATTGAATATGATAGAGCGGTTTCGAATCTAGTAAGCCCTTCTTACCTTTCAGTTTTTCTGGGAAAGCTGAAGAACAAAATATGTTGCGTACGTTAAGGATTCCCAAAAAAACAACTAAAGTTGAATAAAATTCTTAATCGAACTACGCTCATCAATTCCCATCTTCTGGAAAGAAAAAATACCAGTTATCTTGAAATTGGCGTAAGAAACGGCGAAAATTACTTTGCCATTAATGCAAAAAAGAAATTTGGCGTGGATCCGAATTATTTTTTTGCCAAAAAAGCCCTACTTAGGTCATGGCTAAAGAAATGTAATTGGAGTCAACAAATGTTCAAATGCACTAGCGACCAATTCTTTCAAAATCATGCGACTCAAGTATGCTTAACAGGAAAATTAGACTTAGTTTTCATAGATGGCATGCACACTTATGAACAAAGTCTCCAAGATGCCCTCAATAGTCTCAGGTTTCTCAAGCCTGACGGCATTATAATTTTCCACGATTGCAACCCTTGGAGCGAGGAATCCGCCGAACCTATCATTCCATCAGGCAAAGTTAGCTGGAATGGAGATGTGTGGAAAACCATTTGCCATTTCAGACAGCATAGGGATTTCTTCGAATGCTTTACCTACGACGCCGATGAGGGGCTTGGCGTCTTAAAAATGAAAGAAGGTCTTTCTGCCCAAAAAGTGCCAAAACTTGCTCCCCTAGCTTCAATTAAGAATCTAAGCTTTGACGACTTACGAAAGAAGCGAGATGAATACCTTGGTCTTAGGAATATGGAATTATAAGCATGAAGGTAAGATGGGGTATTATTGGATTAGGAGAAATGGGACAATGCTTCGCCAAAGCTATTCAGCCAGTAGCCCACTCCGAGTTGATTGCCGTTGCCAGTGCGAATGAAAATAAGCTAATGGATTTCGCAAATATTCATGGCGTTGATAAAAAGTTTGCCTTTAAAAGTTATTCCGAGTTGATGAACTGCGATAAGGTAGATGCAGTTTACATTGCACTTACCAATAATCTCCACTTTGACAT
>CBFIBI010000133.1:0-5393 GCA_965660725.1 Opitutales bacterium | reverse complement strand
AGTTCTTACAGTTATGCTGGTAATTGGGGGAATGGTTTTAGTTGGTGTTTTTACTGCTACATTAACATCTGTTCTAGTTCGGGATGATGATACTTGGCAACAGCAGGATATAGATGAACAGTTTAGAAAACTATCCAATTTGGAATCTTTGGTTGAAAAAATCGATCAAAGGCTGGACAGGTTGGAAGATAGTAAGCAAAAAGAAAAGTCCGAATAATAATTTATCATCACGGACATCATTTGTCCCTGTTCTGTGTTATATTGATTTTATGAAAAGAAAGGACAGATACCTCGGAATGTTCAAAGGTTTACCCCCCTCGATTCGAACCGAAAACAAAAGAGTTCGATTTAAGAATGAGATAGAATGGAGCATGAATCATTTGAAAAAAGATGACCGAATAATTTGGTACCTTTCCATCCTTCAAAGATTTTCAATGTATTATTTACAAGATAAGAACATGGTTCCGGAGGATGGAGTAAGTAACAAGATAAGTACGAAAATAAAACGAAAACTTAGGGGGTGGGATGTTCAGAGAATCAAAGAGGATTTTGAATATTTTAATCACCAGACATGGGAGCATTTTGCGAATATACAATCTGTTTTTGGAAGTTTTAAAATGCATAATTATTCATTCCATATCAAAAGAGAAAATAAATTAATCCCGAAATCTGTTAGGTTGGTTTTTGATGATTTTCAAAAAATGGAGAATGATTTGCAAAATGATAGTGGAAGAGATCGTTATTGTTCTGACGGGGAACCGGTAATAATTTTTGAGGATGGCTGGGCGTGGTTTGGAGTTGAGGAAGGTTGTTCCGCACAGGAAGCTGCCGCTATGAGGCATTGTGGGAACGGTGAAGGGGGGGGCGGGGATTTTCTTCTTTCTCTTCGACAACCCATTGAAAAACAGGGAGTAACTTTTTGGAAGCCCCACCTTACATTTATTTTGAATAAGGGATATCTTGGCGAGATGAAGGGATTTGGTAATCAAAAGCCGAGTGCAAATTATCATTCATACATAGAAGGTCTTTTAATTCATGAAACGATCAAAGGAATTAAGGGTGGTGGATATTTACCTCAGAACAATTTCAGCTTTTATGACCTGGAGGAAAAAACTAAAATTCGTATTTTGGAAAAAAAGCCAGAGTTGGAATTTGATCCGATTGGGCAGGGTGGGGAATTAAAGCTGGAGATTCCTGGATGCGGAGCTTGGTACGAATTTAGTGACGATATTTTTCCCGAAACGGCAGCTGGCTTTATCGGTGAATGGTCCACAAAGAATTCGACATGGTTAGTGTTTCAATCTTCATTTTCCACAAGTTTGTCTAAATACCGGTCCAGTGGAGCATGGGGTTTTTTGGAAAAAGGTCGTCTAAGCAATCTTCACTTCGAAAGATCCGATTTACCACGGGATGCGGTAATTGAGTTATTGCATGCACCCTTCGTTGAATTTCTTACAGAAGACCTACTGAATGAACATTCCGGGCTTAATAATATACTTAGCAAAAATAAAGTGGATGAATTGATATCAAGAAAACCGGGTTTTTTCATCAATACTCCTTTAGCCCAACTTTTTAACCGGGTAGGAAATTCAGAAGCATTGGTTAAGAACTTGAATCATCGATTTAATGGAGAGTTTAAATTATGCACTGAGGGTATTTCTCTGGAAAGTTACGAGAATTCTGAAGAATTCGCCAATATCACCGGTGTGGGTTCGATGCCTAGGAAAATGCGTTCTCTTGGCAATCCTGTAGAATGGCCGGTGGATGATGTTGATTTGTTCCAAATCCCATGGCTCATTCTACGACGCGAAAAAAAAGGCGATGGTGATTCGTTATTTCTATTTCTTCATGAAGATACGATTTTACAATTTTTTGAAACTATGAATTTCGAAGCTATGGAAAATGATTTCTTTTTACTTCGGGAAATTATTTTCCGATTTGGTCCCCCTGACCCTTCGTTTTCTCCAAGTTATTCAAAAGCAGCTTAGTTAAAAATTAAAATGTAAAAAGATAAATTCACCAATCTGATTGAGATCTGTTAAGTTAAAAAAAACCTCCTTATTTATGTGTCATTTTAATTGGATTTTATAAATATAAAAAATGAATTTTTTTATTTGAAAAGTCTTGCAACTTAGTTGCAAATATTAACATGCAAGATGAGGAAATAAAATTCACGAGTGATTTGATGATACAGGATTTTAACAGTCGAATGATCTTTCCTTTTGTTTGTAAGCAAATGCGTGAAATTGGTTATGAGGACAAGGTTTTTGAGGCTTTCAATGACGCAGCTGTGAATATGGATTTGCCGAAGGGTTTTAAGAGTAAAGCTCCAATTACTGAGATTGAAAGAAAGAATTTAGATCGATGGCTTTTAAAGGAACCTCGGGCTTTGTTTCGGGAGGATGAGGATGATGAGTCAGAATGTATTCCAGCATTTCATGGTGCAAAGAAAAGTCCTAGATTTAATTGGATAACAATGAACCAAGGTGAATGGGCGAAAATTTTAAACTCCAAAGGAAAGCCATTATTAAACAATTGTAAAATTGGTATGCTTAACACCACGGAGAAGAGGTTTGAGCTACTTCCTGTCGGATTAGAATCATTCTCTTTGGTCAGTAAAATGGGCATCATTCTAGTTATAGTTGGAATAAAAGGGAAGTCTGTTGAATTGGAAAAAGTGATGAATTTGAACTACCATTTAGCACATCCTAAAAACCATGGATTGGTCCCAATCTTAGTTCCACACAGTTTATTGACCAAAGAAAAAAATGAGGAAAATCAAAAGAACGGGTTTATTTCATTTTCATCACAAGATGTTAGCCAATGTCTATCCTTGTGGCCAAAAATAAGAAATAGGAAAAAGAAAAGAAATGATACAGAAATAGAGGAAGAAAAAATAAAATGGGGCAAAAATGAGACGGTCTTTCTTAAATCTTTTTCAGAATTAATAAAAGAAGATATTGTTAAGTCTATTTCCAAAAGATTTGAACAGAATCTTATTAAAAACGGTGCAAGGAAAAAATATCTAAAAGATATTAATGGTTTGCGAAAAAATGATAATTTGATTTCCTTATATGAAGCTTCTCGTGGAAGAACGAGTCTTTTTTCGAGTATACTTCTTTCGAAAGAGGAATTTTCGAGAATGTGTAAAGATGAGAGGGCCGGGATTGAAAGCCTATATGCAAGATGCATGAGACATCCAAGCACAAGTGAAATAGTTCCTGTTTCCTATAAAGATTTTCAGGGTGATGAGTTTAAAACTTTGAGCATTACGGGTTCGCAAAGAGTTCATTTGAGTTGTGAAAACGCTCTTGCGTTTGGAGTTGATGAGACAGATTTTTCATCTCAATGGTTACCAAAATGGAGATCCGAATATTTGACGACTTACCTTATCGCATTTCACCAGTCCGTTCTCGCTCAGGATCTATCATGGAGTTCGTTTAAGGAAGTTGGTTCAGATCGAAATAATGAAGTTTTGAACAAACGATTTCAGCAATACATGACAAATTTCGATTTTAGTGTGGTTTCAAACAATTTAAATCATCAAAAGGTTTACCGTACAGCCCGCGAAGTTCTTGGGGTGATAAAAATGAACAGTGAAATTGAGGTTGAATTAACTTCATGGCTTAGCACTCAACGAAATGAAAAGCAGGAAGGATTTAATTCGATTGCAGCAGTTTTCTTAATTCTTGGCCTTTCAACTTTTGTAATTAATTTGAACTTAAAACCATTCACGAACGATGCAGAGATTCATCCCCTTGAGGATTGGGATGCATTATGGTTTTGGATTCCTTTAGCTTTAGGTTTTTCATTACTACTTCTAAAAGGTGTGCGCAAACATTTTATTAGCACCTTTAAATTACTTTTTAAGCCTGATAATAGATGTTAAAAAATATGTTTTGTTTTTTGTTTGGTTTACTCATTACTCTTCAATCTTATGTCTTATAATCTTTGTGGATACATGACTTGTGAGCCCTTTGTTTATTGGGGAAATTCAATTGGATACGATTGGAAAGAATTTGTGAAGAATGTCGATGTCTGCGATTACATTGGAAAGTATAGATATATACAGGATGCGTTAAATTATTTAGATCGTGTCGAATTTGTTCCTTCAGATAGAGGCTTTTATGGAGAGGATGAAGTAGATTGGGATTGGTTGCTCATCCGTCGCGGTGAAATTACTCAATATTTTGGCGATTATGATTGGGAGAAAACGATCTTTTTCCCTCTATGCAGAAATTCATTTCCTTTTGATATTGCACCAGAAGAAGAAATTGAAGAAATCATCAAAAACGAAGGAGTTGATAGAGAGGAAGTACTTAGTGGTGTCCCGGATTCTTTTCAAAATGAAAAAGAATTGGAAGAATATATTCGGGAAAATTTAGACGCTGGGGAACAGTACGAATATCTTACTTCCTGGGATATAAAGATTCATTCTCCGGAACCGCAATATAATAAAGAGATGGAGCAAAAAAATTATGATGAACACATGGGGATGGATGCGTTACTTCATTTCTTAGCTAAGGCTGGAGTGGTCAATCGCGATTTTAAGGATTGGTTGGTTACTTATCATATGATTGGAGAAGATGGGGAGGAATATTCCTGGGCTAGGAAAATAGTTGGTAATGAAGTTAAAAATCCGCACGAACAAAAATCTTTATGGTAAAAATTGGTCAGGAGAATGAAGAAGTAATGAGGCGGTTTGTCTCGGGCAAAATCTCAGAAGAGGAGAGATTGGCAATTTTAGATGAGAAGGGTTCAGCTGATTTGGTTAGAAAATATTTGGAATCATCGAATTTATTTACAGTAAATCAGGACTTATCCAAAGATACCGAAAGAACGGACATCGAGAAAATTGAAGACTTGATCAAGCAAGGCGAAGTAGAATTTGCCATCGATATAATAAAGGGGCTTGGGGAAAATATTTCCGATTATGAAAAATTTCTTATTGGAGGAAGAATTGATCAAAATGGTCGGCCATGGCCTTCAACTTTTTGCACAGAAATTAGAGAAGCATCTAATTGGAATTGGGAAGAAAGAGAGGTTAAGTTGTATGAAATCTTCGGTAAACTAGTCGAAAACTGTCCTCAAAATGTTATTTGTAAAGGTTCCCGCCTTGATAATACAGACATACTAAATCTTTCAGAGAAGGGGGCTGAAGGTTTTTATTCTGCAATCAGTTCATTTCCTTTATTAAGGAATTTAACTATTAAGAAAAGTCTAGAAAATCTTTCATCCAAGTGTCCGAATTTAAGTTACATTGATTTTCGCCGTTTCAATGGAGCCATTGATTTGGGTATCCTTTCCGGTTGTGAAAAACTTGCAAGAATTAATTTGATGTATAGCAATTTAGTGAACATGGGCACTTTGCCAGAGTTGACAAATTTAAGGGA
>CBFIBI010000132.1:0-5534 GCA_965660725.1 Opitutales bacterium | reverse complement strand
TTCCGAAAAAATGCCAGGCCAATGGGATTTTTAAGTATAGAGATACTAAGAAAAGCGGTCTTTTTGTAACTCTTACCATGTTGTAAGGTAAAAACCTCGGGATTGATTTTTCAATTTCCAAATCATGAATCTCTAATAGCTCCCCTAGAGATTGATCAGAAATAGCTACATGGTGATCCCAAAAGTCCCAATAACGACCCTTTAAAACCGATATATTAGGACCTAGGGCAATTATTCGTCCTCCCTCTTTTAAAGAAATTTTAGCGTTCGATATTGTTTGATCTAGAGCTTGCTTGTCTAGCAAATGCTCAAAGAGGTTGCTTGTGAAGATCAAGTCTATGGATTCTGGTTTAAATGGCCATGAGTTCGAGCAATCTTGTTTGTGGAAATTGGTGTTTTCATTTAATGTCCTGCTTGTATCTGGATTAAGATCCATGGCATGATTTTGGCAGCCTTCAACATTGTTTATGAATTCACCGTATCCACATCCTAAATCAAGCACGGTTGAACCTTCTCGAATCCATTTGGAAAAAAAATCTTTTACCAATATTTTCCAAATCGAATTGCGGTAATTTTCTAGTCCAGAAAATCGAATTTGATAAATTTTTTTGAGGTTCTCTTTCATTTTTTTCGGTAGTCACCCCGACTAAAATATTTTTCGAGCCACAGATATGCTATAATAAAAAAATAGCGTGATCCCATTTCTCTTAATTTTAATTTTGCAACGCCTCTGGTTCGGTTTTTCCAAGAAATAGGTACCACCTTCCATGAGTAACCTCGGATAACAGCTTTCAAAGGTATTTCAACAGTTAGATTAAAATGCGGAGAAATAAAGGGTCTACATCCTTCAATAACTTCTCTTCGATACATTTTAAATGCATTGGTAATGTCATTACACTTAATTTTAAATGCAAAACGAATCATTGTGTTGACCACTCGGTTGGCAAACAATTTAGCAACCGGATAATTTTTTACTTTTCCTCCTCGAATAAATCGACTTCCAAATATACATTCATTACCATCTTGAATAGACCTCCAATAGGAAACTAAATCTTTAGGCGAATCGGAACGGTCCGCCATCATTATTGCAACAGCATCCCCTTTGAATTCATCTAGTCCAAGTCTAACGGCCCTTCCAAAACCGTTTTGCCCGTCGTTTCTGAAATATCTAATAGATGGATATCTTTTGATCATTGAGGTAACTACTTCGTGAGTATTATCTGTACTTCCGTCATCGACAATTAATACTTCATGCAGAATTTTATTTTGATTAAGTTCTAAGATTATATCCGAAATACATGAAGTTAAGTTTTCGGCTTCATTACGACCTGGAATGACTACTGAAAGTTTGTTCATGTGGCGTATCCATTCGATAGTGAACTAGATAAAGTGATCTTTAAAACAGAAAACTTTGAAGAATAAATAATTTTTTGTAAAGTTTTTTGCGGAAATTTTAAATCCAAGGCTTCAATGAATTTTTTATTTTCAGTTAAGGATGAATCATATGCACAATAGACATTTAATTGTTTAAATGTCTTGAATTCATCCATCTTATGAAAATTGTCACCCGAGAAGTGAGTGGTCAGTGCACGCATTTTAGTTCGAAGAATTAAATCACTCGTATCTCCTGCAGGGAGGAAAAACAATATATCTAAAGGATTTTTAGAATCCTTCTCAATCAACCCTATAGCTTCTGAAAATCTACTTTCAGACAAACCGAGGTTATGCTCAGTCGAAGATATTTTGGATGAAGGGTACGACACATAAGTAAATTGATTAAACAAATAACACAGGGGGACTACTAGAAGTAAACCAGTCAGTAATATGCTATATAATTTTGTTTCTTCAGTCCTTTCCCAAATTAAAATAACAGGGAATAGTAATAAAATTGAGTACTCTATTGTGTGAGTTGCGTACAGAGAATAATTAAAACCATGCAAAAAGGATACAATAGCAAGGCCAAGAAATGGTACTGTGAAAAACCATGCAATTAATACTAGCGAAAGCTTGGAAAAGATTTTTTTATTTCTGATAATGTAAAAAGTGACTAATAGAGCTAATCCAATTCCCCATAAACCACATATAAAAGAATGCTGGTTGATTTTGTTGGCATTAGACCAGTATTTAAAATCTTCGGATTGAGAGACAAAGTCTCGAATTTTGTGAACTACTATTTTCGGGGAAATTGCATATCCAGGACTGCCTAATGCACTTATTCCTAATCTCCACCCTTGAGTGCTTTCGGTGAAGTAATTACCCCACAAGCCAGACTGTTTTGCATAGTCAATTTTTCTATACATTGTATCAGAAGAGATTCCAGATTCTAACTTGTTAACCTTTTCTAAATAGAGGTAAGGAATCATTATTAGAGGTGAAGTAATAAGAAGAATTGAGGTAATTCGAAACTTTTTTGAAGTATCTTTTATTAATATCAGAAGAATTATAATTGGTAATGAACCTATTGTAATTGCTACGATCATACCCGACGTTTTGATAAGGCCAAAAAAGCCCAGCAATGCAAAAAAAACTAAACCTGCTGAAATTTTAAACCATGCTTTTTTATTTTCAGATTCAAATAGAGAAATTAGATAAATAGAGAAAATTATCATCCAAGGAACAAATGAATAGAGTACTGAATTCATTGTTCCCAAATGATTAATAGCTAATCCTTGAGATATGCCTAATAATAGTGATAAAAAGTATAAACCATTCCATCCAACCCCTATAGTTTTTGCTAAGGCAATCCAACCAAATCCGCCAACTAATCCTAATACGAATAAACTAATTGAAATAGAATGTCCCAATGAGAACCCTAATGATAATCCCGGTAAAGCAAACCAACTTGCCCCGGGTGGTCTAATTTGCCATTCCGTGTTATTTTTACTCAGGTCACTAGTATCGGGTTTGACAAAATAGTTGGGCATTACACTAATACCATCTGCATATTGCTGTGTGCTTTTGACTTGATAGCAAATATCTTCTCCAATTTTAACACCTTGGGGAATTACTAAAATGGCGGTAATAGAAAAAATAAATAGAAAGCAGTATCTAGGAGATAAAATTGAGCACCTGCTCAGTATTGTTGAGACTATTTTCGAAATCTTGGAATAAAACAGCTTTATTCCCATTGAAATTATAATCACTACACTTATCAAAAAAAATAGCTTCTGATAAGAATAAATCCCAAGGAATTGAGGATTTTTACTTGGAAGCATCGAAGAAATAAAACCAAAATAACCAAGCCACCAAAAGGGTATTGATGAGATCAGGAGAGTTAGTGGATTAAGTTTTTTAATGGAAGTCTAAGTCGAGCTTTTCTTACTTTAATAATCCATATTTTAAAATCGCATAAAATGCCCTGAGGGCATCCTTAAATCCAATTTTTTTACCTTCTTCATAAGTTCTTCCAAAATAAGATATTCCAACTTCAAATATTTTTACATTCGGAATTCTTGAAATCTTAGCAGTTATTTCGGGTTCAATACCAAAACGATTTTCAACTAATTTAATCTGATCGATCGTTTCCTTCTTGAAAACTTTATAACCCGTTTCCATATCAGTTAAATTTAGATTGGTAAACATATTGGAAAAAAGTGTAAGTAGACCATTTGCAATTCTGTGCCAGAAGTAAAGGACACGTGTCTCTTTATCCGATCTAAATCTTGACCCGTAAACTACATCCGCACCCTCATTAACAATAGGTGAAAGAAGCTTTGGATATTCTTTAGGATTGTATTCAAGATCGGCATCTTGAATAAGAATAATATCCCCATTTGCCTTATTTAAACCTGATTTGAGTGCAGCACCTTTACCCTTATTTCTTTTATGTGTTATTGCCTTTATCTTATCATTGTTATGTGTAACCTCTGAAATTATTTTAGCTGTATTATCGTTTGAGTTGTCATTAATGAGGATAATTTCAAAATCTAGATTTAATTTGGGTGCCTCTAGAATCCTATCAATAATTTCCCTTAATGTAGCTTCTTCATTATAGATTGGTACTACGATAGAAATTATCATATTTTAAAAATATAATTGCTAATTCTTATATGCTATAAGCAGAAGATTCTTTCCAAAAGGAGGAGATATCTTTTTTTCTAGAGTTTTTAACCATGGTACTACTAAATTATCATAATAAAAGGCACTTTTATGGTTTAAGGTTCCGTTAAGAACTTTCATAAAGAAAAACCATGGAATTATTCCCACAGAGTCAAAGTATTTACAATTTAAAACTTTAAAGCCTGATTTTTCAGTAATGGATAGTAATTCACTTTTTGAATATCTTCTAAAATGACCGATTGAATGATCAAATCTGCTATACAAAAACTTCAAGGCAGGAACGAAAATCACAATCTTTCCTTCTTTATTAAGAATACGGTATGATGTTTTAAGAGCACTGATGTCATCTTCTATATGCTCAAGTACATTTATAAAAATAACAGAATCATAAAAGTTTGACCGAGCTGATGATTTCTTTTCAAAATTATCATTAATGCAGTTAACTTTTTTATGTTCAGCATAAATATTTTTGTTGTGCATCTTCGAACAAGGTTCATATGCATCGATTTGCACAACTTTATCTGTCAGTAAATATTTAGTAAAATTTCCAACACCACTTCCAATTTCGGCAATTTTTTCCCCAAGGTGGTTTGATATTAATTCATAGATCCAACTGTGGTATTTTTTGGCAAAAGACATAGCCTCTAAATCTTTTCCTTTGTAAACAAATAGATCATTGTTGGAGAAGTTATTCATTAAATTAGGTATCCATTTTTAGGCACAGTGCTTTAGCCAACTTGGATTATGATCTGCAAAGTCGGCGATTTCTTCAAGAACTTGATTAATATCAATTTCGGGCTTCCAGTTCCATACATTTTGAGCGAGGGATGAGTCCATCACGATCCACGGAGCATCCATAGGACGCGATTCGGAAGAAGAGATGACTTCATTGAGTCCAAATCTATTTTCACACCAGTTAGACAATTGCTTAAGTGACATGGAGTTTTCAATTCCTCCTCCAACATTAATAATTTTGGGTGCTTCCCAATTCGGTTCCATTAACTGTTGTGAGAGTAGAGGAACTAAATCATTTGGATGTAGTGCATCTCGTACCTGAAACCCAGTTCCTTCAAAGCCTATGTATTTTAGAGGTCTTTTTTCCTTGAATGAATGAATCCAGTAAGAAAAAATTCCTTGATCTGCTTTTCCGAATTGCCCGGCTCCAGCAAGAACACCGCATCGATTTATCCAAATAGGGAAATCGAAAGCATTACCATATTCCAGAATTAACTGTTCGGAGGCTAATTTAGTTGCTCCGTAAAGCGAAATTGGAGCTGAAGTCGGGAACTTTTCAGAAATTCCCAAGCTCGACAACCCTGCCACATTTGATTGTCCGATTTCATAACGCTTATTTGATTCTTGAACTGAAATATTCGCCAATCCAAGAGCGGAATAAACCCGACTGGTACTCAATAATATTAATCCTGCTCTGTGCATCTTGCAGTATTCTAAAAGATTAATCGTTCCCAAAAGAT
>CBFIBI010000131.1:0-5706 GCA_965660725.1 Opitutales bacterium | reverse complement strand
TCGACTTCGGTTTTTTCAAGCCTGTATATTTAATCATAAATATTTTTAAGATCATTTCTATTTTTGGCTTCATAAAATTGTGCATCAGTAATTTTTGAAATCTTATTTAATATATCTTTATCTACAGGGTAATTGGTAACCTGGACAACAGGTTTGCCATTGGCGTAGCGCATTAAGTCACGTGATCTTTGGTCAAAAAGGTATGTTCTGGTACTCGTCGCTGAACCAATAGCAATCGTGTAAATTTTAATTTTATCGTTCTTTGCACCTTCAGCGTAAATCAAAGGGCTATGTTGGGGGGCAGGTTCATCCTTTCCATCCGTTAGTAAAATTAATATTTTAGATTTGGATTTTAGGGAACGAAGGCGATTAATGCCTTCGGCTAAAGCTGATCCAATATTGGTTCCTGTTTGATGAGTAAGGCCGACTTGTAATCGATCGATATTTTTCTTTAGATGTTCATTATCCAATGTCAGTGCACTTACGAGGTAGGGATTAACGGAAAAAGCTACTAATCCAATTCGGTCATTAGTTCTTTTGTCTACGAATTCTTTAATAACATCTTTGACTACATCCAATCGGGTAATTTCATTTTGATTACTCTCGCTCATATCCAAAGCAAGCATTGAAGCAGATAGATCAATTGCTAAAACAATATCTACCCCACTTGATAATGAAGAGCTTGTACTTCTATCAAATTGAGGTCTTGCAATCGAAAAAATTATACAGAATAAGGAGAAATATCTTAATGACTTGAGGTAAATCTGAGAATTATCGTTTAAATTAAACGATTTGTTTTTCATTTTTCCAATTGTTGGAAAAAGTAGGGAAGGACTTTGAATGTTTGTTTTTTTCTGAACCCATAAAATAAGAGGCACCAGTAATATAAGTAAAAGCCAGAGAGGTTCGGCCAAACGAATTTTCTCAAAGTTTTGTAAATATTCCATCAATCAGAAGACTTAACTTCGCTAGTTGATTTTGACTCCTCTAACTTTGCATGTGTATCTTTAACAAAATGAAGAGCGGTTTCCATTAGTAGATTCATTTGCCTTTTATCTGAGTTTTCTTCAGAATACTTTATACGGTCACCTTGATTGATAAATTCCTCAAGAACTTTATCATAACGGTTTTGAAAAAAAGCATGCGATGCAATTTCCCGCATAAATTCTTCACCAGTCAACTCCATAGCTGGAACATTAAAAACTCTTTCCACATAAATCCTTAAAATTTCGGATAATCGAAAAACAAAAGGCTTAGGAGACAGTTTACTTTGCTGTTCTCGTAAACTATTTATTGCGATTAAGGCGTCGTCGTAGGGATCAATTAGAGCATCAGGTTCTTCAGAGTTATTTTTGTTTTTCCTCTTCTTAACATAGATAAGAATCAATACAGCAAGGACCGAAATCAAAATAACCGAAGAAATCAACATAAGGTTTTCCTGAAGTATTTGGAGGAAGCTTTTGTATATTGGAATAGGGGGATCAATTATTCTGTCTGGTTGCAAGAGGTATCCCTTTTTTGAGAGAAAAAAAATAATTTTCATGAATTATCAGCCTCTTCTTCTACTTCTTCTGTAAAAAAACTCCTGTAAAGTTTTTGTGTAATCTGAATTTGTCGAAAAGAGAAAGTTATCTATTCCTCTTTTCCTTAGGCTTTGTATGAATTTATTTTGAATTGAAATTGCATTTTCTGCGTACAGATTTTGAAACTTTTTGCTAGAAGTGTTAACTAAGACTAATTCTCCTGTTTCTGCATCTTCAAATTGTACAATCCCAACTGGAGGAATCTTTTTCTCTATTTCATCCTGCACTTGACAGCATACCAAGTCATGTTTTCTTCGAGTAGTAGACAGTTCTTTCATTAATAAATCTACAGCAGATTCCTCGTCAGAGTCATATTCCTGAATAATAAAGTCTGAAAGTAAAAATACAATCGTTCTTCTTCGCATTATTTGATTAAGAAATCGAAGTCCTTCATTAAGATCGGTTTTCTTACTTTTATTTTTATGAAATAGAATTTCTCTAAGAATTCTTAGCACATGTTTCTGACCTTTGGCTGGGGGCAAATATTTTTCGACTTCGTCGGAGAAAAGAATTAAGCCAACTTTATCACCATTTTTGTTCGCAGAGAAAGCAAGTAAGGCTCCAAGTTCAGCAAGCTTTTCTCTTTTAGTGTTATTTTTAGATCCCCATAAACCACTATCGCTTATGTCTATTGTTAAAATGATAGTTAGTTCCCTTTCTTCCCGGTACTGCTTAACAAATGGAAGACCCATTTTGGCAGTAACATTCCAATCAATTGATCTAACTTCATCTCCTGCCTGATATTCTCTAACTTCTTCAAAATCTATGCCCTGACCTTTGAATGCACTGTGGTAAGAACCCGCTAGAGCTTCAGATACCAGACGATTAGATTTAATTTCGATCTGTCTGACTTTCCTGAGTATTTCACGAGTAAACTCCTGATCAGGTTCATTCATACTAAAGTCAAAAATATTAAAAACCAATTATTAGGGAACAGGAACAGTTTCAAAAATTTTCTTTATGATGTCGTCACTTGAAACATTTTCAGCCTCTGCTTCATAACTGATAATAACTCTGTGCCGAAGTACATCCAATCCTATATCTTTAATATCTTGGGGTGTTACAAAACTTCTGCCTTGCATAAAGGCAGACGCTTTTGCCGCTAGTGCTAAACTTATAGTTGCCCTAGGAGAAGCACCAAAGTGGATGAATGCACTCAGTTCGGAGGCACCGTAGTTGCTTGGGTTTCGAGTAGCTAATACTACATCCACTAAATATCCTTTAAGTTTTTCATCCAAATAAATACTATCAATAAGTCTTCTTGATCTATGTATTGTCTCAGCATCTACAATGGGACTAACTGTATGTTCAACTGATACATTTGCATTTGAATTTAAAATCTTTAATTCGTCTTCTCGGTTTGGATAATTGATTAGGAGCTTTAGCATAAAACGATCCATTTGAGCTTCGGGAAGAGGATAGGTACCCTCTTGATCGATAGGGTTTTCTGTAGCTAAAACTAAGAAAGGTTGAGGGAGGAAAAAGGTTTCATCACCAATTGTTACTTGTCTTTCCTGCATACCTTCAAGGAGAGCACTCTGCACCTTTGCCGGAGCACGATTAATTTCATCTGCTAGGAGAAGGTTAGTAAAAATAGGTCCCTTTTTGGTGGTAAACTCCCCCTTGCTTGGACTGTAGATTAAAGTCCCGACTACATCAGCTGGAAGCAGGTCCGGTGTGAATTGAATTCTTTTAAAGTCAGCCTTCATACATTGGGCAAGAGTCTTAACTGCAAGGGTTTTTGCCAATCCAGGAACGCCTTCTAAAAGAACATGACCGTTAGCAAGCAATCCTATAATCAATCGATCCACAAGATATTTTTGTCCTACAATTACTTTGCCAATTTCCCTTTTTAATAATTCAACCCATGCAGCTTCATTCCTGATTCGCTCTTGCTCTTCTGGAGGAGGAGCTTTTTCGATAGTATTATTTTCGGAGTTTGTCATTTTACTAAATGTTTAAAGTTTCGTAAGCGATATGAAACAAGATATTTGTCCATTATTATAAGCAATTATAAATTCAGTGCAATTTTTCAGCTTGCACAATATTCAAAAGAAAGAATTAAAATAGAGTAGATCCCAATTTTATCAATTCATATGTTTTCTTATGTTTAAGTTAAGTAAAGAGTCTAAAGTAACTTTTGTCTGCCTGATGACTATTCCAATTCTTTGGATTATCACCAATCACTTTGGTTTGATTGATAGTTGGAAAACAAAATCTCTGGATCTACGCTTGAGTTCTAATTTGCCAGGTGCTCGAGGTGAGATTCTTCATAACGATGAATCAAAAGAATTTATCAAGATTGAGAGTAATAAAACGATTCCCAAAATTCCCAAAATTGTCTATGTGAATTTTGATGCTGCGACTTTGGCTATGGATGATGTCGGCGAAAGACCTTGGGATCGTGCTTTCTTTAGAGATATGTCGTTGGCTCTGTTTGAAAAAGGCAATGCAAGGGTACTTTCGTTTGATTTTGGTTTTACTCCAAAGAGCGTCTCTAAAATGGTTCCCAAAGAAAACTCATTTCGCAGTGACTCTGCAATGGGTGAGTTAATTTCTGCATATCCGGATAGAGTTGTCTTGGGCTGTTTATATTCTGGAGTTCCTACACCTTTCGTCAAACCTGTGGGATCTAGTGCTTTTCCCCCTATTTTTAAAGATGGTTATTCTGTTGCCGCTTCTCATAAAAGTGGGAAATTTCATTATCCAGAATCTCCAACCTACCCTTTACAGAACTATTCAAACAATAAGTATCTTGGCAGAGTAGGTTCCTTTACTGTTCCTCCTTTTCGTGCTGTAGACAATGTACCTAGATGGGTACCCTTGTGGTTTCCCAGTGGTGGTAAAGCCCATGCTTATAATTTGCTTGGTGGAAAACGCAGTAACCTTCCATTCGAAATGCCCGTGGAGAATGCAAAAAAAATATTCGAGTTAGAAGGGCTTATCACGGATTTGGATCGAAATAAGAGTCTGTTGAGCAAAGAACTTAACTTAAAAATTGAATTGGTTGAAAAAACAAAGATCAAACTGAATTTAACAGCAACTTCTCTGAATGAATTGACATCCTTCAGTACGAAACTTGATCAATTTGATGAAGTTATTAAGACATTTAGACAAACCGTTAAAGATAATCCAGCGATCAAGTCAATTATCGAAACTCAGCTTACATCTAGACTAAGCGAAAGAAATGTACTTATTGGCAATATATCTCATCAATTGACTTCAAATAAGCCCCCAGTTATTACACGCGAACTTCTCTTAAAGCAACAAGAGGATGTTAATGCGACAATTAATAATTTACAAAATTCTTTAAATGCAAATCCTGCTTTGAAAGCAGTGTTAATTCCTCAAATCCAGCTTAAAAGAAATGATTTAAATAAAATTCAAAGTGATTTGCTTTCTTTTGATTCAGAAGAGGAATCTTTCTTTTCCAAGGAAGAAGAGAAAGCAATTCTTCAAGATTTTAGAGATTTACTTGATGAGAAAGAAAAAGAAAAAGAAAAATTGTCTATGCAACTATCTCGATTGAGCGATGAACTTCAGGAATTAAAAGAAAAGATGATTTTTTATGCCAGCAAAACCCTTTCTTTAACTGAGCGAGTCAATCAATTGAAGGGATTAGTCAGCACAATGCTTGTGGAGGCAAACAGTTCACTGAGGTTAGTTTACAAAAGCTCTGAAAGTGGTAAAGAAGGCGGAGTTCTCATAGACTCTCTTCCTAATGAAGTTCCACTTATCCGAGATCGTCCTATTTTTACTTTGGGTATTGAGTCGTTGCTAGCGTACTACGGATTGGACTATGAAAATGTTGAGATCAATGAAGATAAAACTTTAAAAATCATAAGTTCTGATAACGAATTATTGGTTAATGCACCTCTTACTGAAAAACAGTTTGTTGAGGTAAACTGGTTTTCAGCTTGGACTTTAGAGTCCAAGGAAAAGGAGTTAGTGAGAGACGCAAAAAAGGCTTTCGGGGATGGTAATTATGATGAATATAGATCACTAATTGTTCCAATTTTAAAATCTGTCTTATCTAATGTTGAAGATTTTCCTGTACCTGAAAATCCATCTGATCTACCCGTTGCACTTAAAGAATCAGGAGTCGAGGAGGAGGAGGTTGAGA
>CBFIBI010000130.1:0-5716 GCA_965660725.1 Opitutales bacterium | reverse complement strand
CATAATCAAACCGATCCATTCTTTGTAGATTATCAAACAACTCTGAATGACCAGACCTTTTACTATCGTGCTTATGTGCGTAATAATGTGGGCGAGTCCTTGGGGGGAATTAAAAAGATATCCCCTTCTACTCCACGGTCTTGGTGGAATGAATTACCCGAAATCGCCGGCGGTTGGCGAACATCTACCTGGTTTGGTTCCTTCCGCCCCTACCCTGGCGGTTGGCTCTACCATGTGGATCTGGGCTGGCTTTTTTCGCATACTGGAAAAAGCAGGGACCTCTGGCTATGGAATGAACAACTGGGTTGGCATTGGACAGCACAGGGCGTTTACCCACATCTGTTCCTAAACTCCTCCGCAAATTGGCTCTTTTTCATAACCAAGCGAAACGGAAGACCCTATTTTTACGATTTCTCGAACCAAAAACTTAGGTAGTTTAAACAACCTTTAGAAAATATTTTCTAAAAAACTTTTAAAATATATTGCACAACCATGCACTTTGATAATAAGGTAAATTAGTTTTAGTTATGGATTCTATTAAGTCTTGGATTGCACAGGGTAAACTTTCAGCATTGATTGAGGATACAAATCATACAGGACAACCTGTCCTAATTTCTTCGATGCATGGTAATTCGGTTCTTATTGGAGAAGAAAAATGGAAAGAGATGTGCGAAAAGCTTAAAAAACATGAATATTTAAAATCGATTGATAAAACACCGATACGATTTCGAGCAAAAAATCCTAATCAAATGGAATGGCAAAATTCTGAAGATGATCCATAAAATCAGCACGCACATTTAACCTTACTGACTTTAAATACTAAAAAAGCTTAAGAAATCAGGGGGTTAAGGAATTGGATATCTGCTGGATCAGCCCATCGATCTGTGGATTACCTGGCATTAAAGTAGCCATTCTTTGAGCGTAAGGAAGTGCTTCGCTCCATCTTTTTCTCTGCATGAGTAATTGAATGATGTTTTGCAAGTATTCCGGATTGCTTGAATCAAGTTCAATGGCACGAACGAAAGAAGATACCGAAGAGTCAACTTTTTCCTGCTGCCAGTATGCAATGGCTAGGTTATTAAAAATTCGTGGATTGTCCGGACTATAAGTCGACGCTTTCACAAGTGCACGAGTAGCCTCCGGTAAACGAGAACGATCCTCAGCCAATAAGAGACCCAGCGAATAATGGACTTGCCCCCATGTAGGTTGGTAACGAATGGCTTCGCGAAGAAATTTTTCTGCCTCTCGGTTTCTTCCCCTCCGGCTCAATAGAGTTGCCAAATTCATTCTGGCTGGCACATAAGTTTCTTCCCGTTTAATTGCAGATCGATAGTGTTCCTCAGCAAGGACAGGGTCTCCCTGATTTTCGGCTAGTATACCCAAAGAAAGATGTGACTCAGGACGATCCAGATTATGTTCGTAGCGCATTTTCAATTCGCGAAAAACCTTGCGAAATAAATTCCGATCCTCTTCATTAAAAAGCGTGCTCGGACTGCGTGATAAAATACGGGCCGCTTCAGTTCGTACGGAAACAATTGGGTCGTTCAGCATACCAACAAGAGTAACATGGCTTTCCTGCGGAGGTAAGTCTTCCAACTTGGCTACTGCGGCAACTCGGACCACAGAATCGTTCGAGTCCAGGTTCCTGCGAGCTTCATCAAAGGATGAATCTGAAATAAAACGGCGTAGGGCAAGCATGGCACCAGCCCGAGTAAAAGCTGGAGAATCAGGATCTCGACAGGCAGCCATAAGAAGTTTCTCAGCTTCTGGCTTTCCAGTTCGAAAAGCATGAAATGCACCCGGGTGCCTGACCTCTCGAGGGCGTTCGGTACCTTTTCTTTGAGCAATTGCATCGGCAGCCCACTGAGCATTCTTGTCCGTATGGCATCGATTACATGCATTGGGAGATCCGTGCTTAACTGATAAGTCGGGCCTCGGTATTCTAATACTGTGATCCCGTCTTGCATCAATTCCCATGTATGTTTTTTCCGGCATATGACATTCGACGCATTGAGCTCCTTTGGTCCCTGTCTGATGAAAATGATGTGCTGGGCTATCAAAACCGGTTGGATTTTTTTCATTGGGCACATGGCAACGCGTGCACAACTGATTTGTATATGTATGCAGCTTTACAGTGTGTGGATCATGACAGTCCACACATTTGACCCCTTGGTGAAACATTTTACTCTGTATGTAGGAACCGTACACATAGACTTCATCATCAATCTGACCATCAACATGATATGTAGGAACACTCATATCTGGAGACCATGGCTGGGTGACTTCTGGTATAAAATGGTCAAGAAATTTGCTTCCTCCATGATGCCCTGGATGAACAAAACCTCGACGGGCATGACATTTAGCACACGACTCAATCTGGGCGACATTGGAACTATTTACATCAGCAAGTCCAAAATTCTCCAATCCAGTCCATCCATTACCTGCCCGTGCAAATTCAACATGATCACGACCAGGCCCATGACAGGACTCACAAGCCACATTCATTTCAGAATAAGCGGTGGAAAATATTTGGGATGCATGATCAAATTCTTTACGCAGATTGGTGGAGTGGCAATCCGCACACATGTGATCCCAATTCTGCATCGAGCGGGTCCAGAATAAAGGATCATCGTGAGCGATTTCCTCATCGGGATAGAGATGGTACCATTCTCTTTCCTCCACATCCCAGCAGGTTGGCAAAACCTGCATCCTACCATCCGGAAACTTCACGAGAAATTGCTGAAGTGGCTCCCAACCAAAGGTATATGCAATTTCAAAAACCTCCATCTCACCTTTTTGGTTGTTGGTTTCAACCATGTATTTTTCGCCTTCCATAAAAAATTTTGTGGTTACGCCAAAATTCACGAATTCAGTATTATTAAAATCTGCACGAACAGTTCCGGGTCCAGGTAATTCCATTGCATGATAGTGATGAGATTCCTCCCACTTGGCATGTGCCTCTTCATGGCATTCAGCACAAGTGGATGCACCAACATATTCATCCAACCTAAAATCCCCCAACACACTAGCATCTACAGACTGCTCTTCAACAAAACCCTCAGAACTGCAGGAATATACAAATAAACTCAAACATGCATAACCCAAAGATACGGCACCAAATAAAATTTTCTTTGATAACTTGTACATTTTCCAATAAAATATTATGCATATCTTTGGGAAACTGGCAACGACAAGAGATACATTCACGAATTGACTCAAGTTAACAAGTCATAATTAATGTGTTAATGGCAATTTTCATAAATATTAATCAGCAACAGACTGGTCCCTACGATGTTGATCAAATCAACCAAATGCTAGGCAGTGGACAAATCAACCTCGAATGCTTGGCGTGGAGAGAAGGAATGGCAAACTGGGAACCTCTTAACTCTCCTACATTTGCCTCATTTGGAGTAAATAACCATAGCAAAACGAATCAAATTCAGGGTAACATAGAAAATATTGATCAGAGCGTTCCCGAAGGAGGAGGCTCGATATCAATTGGAAAAGCTGTTGGAGATTCCTTCACATTTTTTAAGCATAACGCCGTTGGATGTGTCGCATGGGCACTACTAAGTGGGTTTTTAAGTTGCACAGGAATTGGTGCGTTGATCGTTCCACTTATGGGAGTAAATCTTTTTTCGTGTGTAAAAAGGTTTCAGGAAAACGGGCAAAAGATGGATCTTGGTGATCTTTTCGATTTTTCAAAATGGGTTGAAAAGATTTTTGGTCCAATTGTTCTTGGAATCATTATTTTTATTGGATTTTTATTTTTCATCATTCCCGGTCTTATATTTTCGATATGGTGGACTTTTTCTCCCTGCGTTTTGGCAGACCGACCCAACTTATCTTTTACTGATGCAATGAAAGGATCTCGAAATGTGGCAAAAGGAAATTGGATCAATTTAATCCTACTTTTCATTATTATAGGTCTTCTTCAGATATTAGGAATGATTTGCTTAGGTATTGGACTCCTAGTAACCATTCCAGTTGGACATATTGCCCTATATTTTGCTTACAACCAATGTAAAAAATAATATTATTAATGTCCAAATTATGTAATGATCGGCTGAATAAATATAAATACTAGATCAAAATAATTTGTATAATCCTAAACATCATTCTCGATCATTTCATAATCTGTTAAATAATAATGTGATACATGACAAAATTTAAAAATATATGTTGTATTTTTTTAAAGCAAAAACACTAATTTTTCCTTGCCTATCAGACTACAAAATATGAGATTATTAATATTATGACAAATCTGCCGGTCTTTGTAGCATTTATTTTATCTTTCCTCTTGGTTCAACTTGGTTTTGGTGCAGCACGCGATTTTCACTCCAATAATGGTCAGAAAATCAACGGTACTATCATAAAATACTTCGAGGACGGAGATGTATTACTTAAACGGTCAAAGGATAATCAACTTTTTCGAATCAGTTTAGATATTTTCACAGAGGACGATCAGGCCTTTGTAAAAAATAACTTCCCTCCGAATCACGATGCACTTCCTACCTTTAAACGCCCTTTAGCTGATAGAGAATTAATGATCAATGCCCAGTTCATTGATAGAATTATTGAAGAAAAACTTCGGACCTACAGGCAACGCCCCAACAAAGAAATTTCCAACGAAACCTTTCTTCGCCGAGCTTATCTCAAGATCATTGGCCGAATCCCCACTATTGATGAAACTCAAGAATTCCTCTCTCAACGAGATCGAAAAGCAAGAGGTCAATTGATCGACAAATTATTAGCCTCAGAAGGTTACAACAAAAATTGGTACATTTATTGGGCTGACATACTTCGTGCAAAAACCCGTGTCGGAAATCAAGGTTCTGACGGATATCCTTTTGTCAGGTACCTTAAAGATTCAATTGCTAAGAATAAACTTTATGATGTTTGGGTAAAAGAAATGCTCTCTTCGACTGGTCCGATGTGGGAAAGAGGAAATGGAGCAGTAGGCTATTTTTACAGAGACCAAGGCATGGGATTGGACAACATGGCAAACACCGTTCGAGTATTTTTAGGAACGAGTCTAGAATGTGCTCAGTGTCACGATCATCCCTTTGATCGCTGGACACAAAAACAATTTTACGAGATGGCTGCATTTACCCACGGAATGGGTAGCGTTAATCGAAAAAACGACCAATTAAACAAATTAAATAAGTTGGCGAGGGAGGCAATGAAAGAAAACGAGGAAGAGAGAAATCGTCTCCGTAATGCCTTTGATTATGTAAATGATATTCTCCGCCCAGGTTTGGACGATTTAGGTAAAGGTCAAATCAGCCTTCCCAATGATTACCAATATGATAATGCAAAACCAGGCCAAAAAATTGACGCAAAGACGATTTTTGGACTTGTTGTTGAATTGGATGAAAATTTGCAAGAAAAAGGATCCCGTGCGTCCTATGCCAGTTGGCTCGCATCTCCAGACAATCCTCGATTTGCCACTGTTATAGCAAACAGGCTTTGGAAAACTGCTTTTGGTATCGGACTCATTGAACCTGTTGACAACATGTATGATGATACTTTACCAACGCACCCAAAATTGATGCTTCATTTGGAAAAACTTATGGTCGCTCTTCAATTTGACATGAAAGAATTTCTTAGAATAATTTACAACACCCGAGCCTTTCAGAGTGCGGCACCTGACCGTGAAATAACTTCAAAAGACTCAAAGGATGAAACCATGCCACCAGAGGTAAAATGGGTAATC
>CBFIBI010000129.1:0-6051 GCA_965660725.1 Opitutales bacterium | reverse complement strand
TCTCTTCATGCCAGGCAACTTTTGGTACAGAGACTCGATTCCTATCAAAAGTTTCACTCTGAGCTTTTCGAGCAGGTGGTTGGTTTAATTAAAAGCAAGTTTATTCCTATTGTCGAAAAGCAT
Source organism: Opitutales bacterium (assembly GCA_965660725.1). Taxonomy (GTDB): domain Bacteria; phylum Verrucomicrobiota; class Verrucomicrobiia; order Opitutales; family Seribacteraceae; genus Seribacter. Next base: position 5,928 of record CBFIBI010000129.1, on the reverse strand, counting down.
TCGATTTCAGGTTTGGCATACATAAATTCTGAAGCTCCAGTGTTTGCAGACCCCCTTGCTATTGCAATTTTGATTGATGTTTTTACTGAGCGCGGTTTTACAGCTGTGGTCGATATAAGAAAAATGGAAGTTCCATCTAGAATCGACCCCAAGACTTACGAAATTATCAACCGTGTGAAAAAAGTTTACCGTGTGAGAATTAATTTTCCAGGTTCTAAAATCCGTAGGGGATTGTGATACTGTTCTCTCATTCACTTATTTGTTAATAATGGATATTCGATACGAAAAGCTTGCTGATACACTCGTGTATCATTCCACAAAATTAAACCCAGGAGAAAAGGTTTTAATTCATGCCGTTGATATTCCTAGGGATATGACGCTTGCTCTCATACGTGCAGTCCGAGAATGCAAGGCAATCCCATTTGTGCAGATACAAGACGGACGTGTTGAACGGGAGTGTATCCTAGGTGCTGAAGAAATCCAATTTGAGACATCACTTGAATGGGAACTTCAAAGGATGAAAAGTATGGACGCATACATCGCCATCCGTGGCTCCCTCAATATTTTTGAAAATTCTGACTTGCCTCAGCAGGATATGAAAAAAGCAATGAAAGTGCTGAAACCACTTCTTGATTGGCGTGTTCAGAAAACAAAATGGTGCGTATTGAGATGGCCATCATCTTCAATGGCTCAGCAGGCCAAGATGAGCAGCGAGGCATTTGAAAACTTTTATTTTGATGCATGCTGCATGGACTACAGCCGAATGACTGAGGGAATGGCTGCTTTAGAGGAAAGGATGAAGAATGCTGATCGGGTTAAAATAACTGGTCCGGATACTGACCTTCGTTTCTCGATCAAAGGAATAAATGCAATTGCATGTGGCGGAACATATAACATTCCTGATGGCGAAGTTTTTTCTTGTCCGGTTCGAGATAGCGTGGAAGGACAAATTACATTTAATGCTGACACTATTTATCAGGGTGTATCTTTTTCCAATGTTTTTCTTCGTTTTGAGAAGGGTAGGATAGTTGAATCCAAATCTTCTTCAAATTCTGAAAAGCTAAATGAGATTTTAGATTCGGATGAAGGTGCAAGATTTATTGGAGAGTTTGCGATTGCATTCAATCCAATGATCCGCGAGCCAATGCAGGATATTTTGTTTGATGAAAAAATTGCCGGATCTTTTCATTTCACTCCCGGTCAGGCATATGAAGAGGCAAATAACGGAAATAAATCTCAGGTTCATTGGGATATGGTTAATATTCAACGTCCTGAATATGGAGGGGGTGAAATTTGGTTTGATGGTGAATTAATCCGTAAAGACGGGGAATTTATTCCTGAGGATCTTTTTAAATTAAATTCTGATTACCTTTTAGGTAGCACCTGACATACAGAGTAATGAATTCTTCGGCACTATCAAAGTTTGTTGAATCTTTGCCGAAAACTGAAACGCATCTTCATATCGAGGGAGCATTACCTTGGTCTCTATTGGAGAACAAGTACCCCGACCGTTTTTCAACCACTCCATACTTTCGTCAGGAAGGTTTCAGGTATGATAGCTTTAAACAATTTGAATCTGTTTTAATTGAGCATGCACTGGAGTGGTTTGATTCCACGGAAAGCTATCACGAAGCGGCAAAGATTATTTTTAGATCCCATCTAGAGCAAAATGTGAAATATGTGGAGATTAGTTTTCATGCTGGAATGATTGAGTTTTTAAATCTTCCGGGTGAAGGGATTTTGGATGCTATTTTGGATGCCGTCCCGGATGGGCTAGAGGTACGAGTTTTTTTGGGGATTAGCAGGAATGCATATACCCCTTTTCTCGGACCCCAGTTAGAGGAAGCAATCAATTGGGAGAATTTATCAGGAATAGATCTACACGGATTAGAGACTTTACCACTTGAATCATGGACAGTTCCTTTTTGGGAGAGAGCCCGTGATGCGGGTAAAGAAGTCAAGGCACATGCTGGAGAATTTGGACCCCCTTCCAATGTGAGACAGGCAGTCAATGATTTGAAAGTTAAAAGAATTCAACATGGAACTCGCTCTATTGAAGACATGGATTTGGTTAAATTTTTAAGCGACGAAGGTGTTGTTCTGGATATGTGTCCAATAAGCAATTACAAATTGAAAGTGATTGAGGAAATGCATCACCATCCGATTCGAGAATTTATAAAAAGCGGAATTTGCTGCACAGTAAGTACAGATGATCCGTTATCATTTAATAATTCACTTTTGGATGAATATGACGCATTGCATGAAAAACTTTTATTTTCTGTAGATGAAATTACCGAAATTGTTTCAAATGGCTTTAAGGTGGCTGATTTGGAAAAGGAAAAGAAACAAAAACTCCTAGAGCAGATCTTTGAATTAGCAAGTCAGTTTAATTCTTCTAATGAGTGAAGTTCTTTTTATTTGTCCTGATGGCTCTGCTGGGCGCGTTGACAAAATCCTTGCATGTGCTTTTCCTGAGAAGAGTAGGGCATTAATTCAACGGGCTATAGAAAATAATAAAGTGTACAGAAAGGATGGATCGAATTTGGAAGCAAAAACAAAAGTTTTTGCAGGAGAAGAATTAATTATTAATTTATCCATAGAGGTTGCATCTCCTTTAAAGGCAAAAAATATTCCGTTAGAAATTTTATTCGAAGATGATGATTTAATTGTACTTAATAAATCGAGTGGCATGATTGTTCATCCGGGAGATGGGACTAAGGATGATACCCTGGTTCATGCTCTTCTTTATCATTATCCAGATTCTTTGTGTCCGGTCGGCGCTCCAGAACGCCCCGGTATTGTGCATCGTTTGGATAAGGAAACCAGTGGAGTTATGGTGGTTGCGAAATCGGAACGTGCATATCATTCACTTGTTGATCAATTTGCCCAAAGAAAAACCGAAAAAGAATACCTAGCTCTGACCACTGGTGTCTTTAAAGATAAAGAAAATGGAACGATTGATCAGCCAATTGGAAGGCACCCAAAGAACCGAGTTAAAATGGCAGTGGTTGAGCACGGAAAGCCCGCAATTACAAAGTGGGAACAGATATCGACTTATTCAAATACTTACAGTTTATTGAAGGTTAAAATACTAACGGGAAGAACCCATCAAATTCGTGTCCATTTTTCTTTTTTGGGTTTTCCGTTGGCTGGAGATTTAACTTATGGAGCAAAAAAGAATTCTATTTTTTCAAGGGTTATGCTTCACGCTCACCGTCTCAGGTTTTCGCATCCGGTGAGCAAAGAGGAACGAGTATTTGAGGCAAATTTACCGAAGGATTTTGATGGATGTTTGAGAATTTTGGAAGATGAGAAATTTTCATGACTTTTTTTCTAATTTCCTTGTTATGACCGAGTATGCATCTTCTACACTATCCACAATCTCAAAAAGGTTTAAGTCTTTAGGGGAAATTACACCCCATTTCACAAACTGCTCGAAATTAATCAATTCTTCCCAAAATTCCCTTCCGAAAAGAATGATGGGCATTTGTTTGTCTAGTTTTTTAGTTTGAATGAGAGTAAGTGTCTCAAAAAGCTCGTCCATTGTTCCGAAACCACCTGGGAAAACGACCACTGCCTTTGCATGATAAAGGAAATAGAATTTTCTTAGAAAGAAATAATGAAATTCGAAAGATAATTCTGGAGTGGCATACTTATTAACTCCCTGCTCAAAGGGCAGACTGATTCCAAGTGCAATCGATTTTCCGTTAGCTAGTGCTGCACCTTTATTTGCAGCCTCCATCATACCTGGTCCACCGCCTGAGCAAATATAGTACTTATTTTCACGATCTACCCACTCCGTTAGTTTAGCAGATAGCAATACTGCTTCATCATAATATTTTGACAGTAGCACCAGACTTTTTTTCTTAGCGAGCTCTTCTTTTTGCTCCTCAGATATATTTTCTTCATCAGGGAGATTTTGTATGAATTCATTAAGTTCACTTTGAGCCTCTTTTTGAGGTTTAGAGCGAGCAGAGCCAAAAAATACGATCGTGTTTTCAATTTTTTTTTCGCGAAGGCGGGCATCTGGTTCAATCAGTTCACATAAAACCCGAATTGATCGGGCATCATGGCTATTAAGGAAATCTTTATTTGCATATGCTTTGGATGGGTTATTGCTCATGTAATAACTCTCGCTTTTTATGCAGGAAAAGAAAAGATCATTTATTTCAGATAAAAAAAATAATTTTTTTCTAAAGTCAGGTTGCATTTGGTCGACTATTGGGATTAGCCGCAAGGAAGCAGCTCCATTTAAATCTGATTCAATCAACAGGAGGTAGGTTAGAATCACATGCATTAACATTATCCTTTTGGATAGAAACCATTAATTGATGTGATTAATATTGAAGACCACCTAAATTTGGACGCTGATTTTTCGACTGAAGCTGTCTCTCAAAATAACATGCTTTGCGGAAGCTCTGTGCTGATTACTTTTCCGCAAGAACCATCTGATAACATATCCAAAGAAGAAATTGGTAAATGGGTTGACCATTTAATGGAAATGCCAGACTCGGATGAAATTCAATCTGATTTACATCACGAAAGCACTAACGAGTGGGAAGACCCTTTTGCAATCATTGCTGATAGAATTTTGTCAGAAGATGGTGTATAATAATGCTTTCATATAAAAAGAGATTTTGTGCTAAAGGTCATAACCACCCCCTAATATAGCTTTTAGAATCATAGGAGTGAAAATTTAACTTAGAAGTAGTAAAAATGAAATTTTATCTCTGCACCTTCACTTTTCTTTTTATGCTTGGATGTGGAACAGAAGAAAAAGAACTTAGGGATCCTAAAGGTGATCTGGATAACCCTATCAAGGATAAGAAACAAGAATTTCTTACAGATGATCGCTTTGTCACGAAAGATCGTGAAATTGAAAAAATTCTTTCTGATTATGAGAAACCTTTAAACACTTATCCTACGGTTAACCAGAAAGAAACTACTACAAAAAAGAATGGTCGATTGTATCGTCAAGAAATGTTTGATGAGCCTTTTACAGGTACAGTTGTAGAGAATTTTGAAGACGGTTCTCTATCCCTTTCCACTTCTTATTACCGGGGGTTACCTCACGGTCAGCAAATCCGGAATTTTCCAAATGGGCAAAGAGCTCTGGTTGTTAATTTTGATCAAGGTGTTCTATCGGGTGTAAAATCCAGATGGTGGCCAAATGGAATACTCCGGGAAGAAGCATACTGGAGCGAAGCCAAATATATCGGAAGAAGATTATGGGATCGAACTGGGCGGTTGATAAAAGAAGAGATTGTCCCTTCTGGTTAGGATGAATTATTTTCTATTTCCTTAACCTTAATTAGATAATTCCCAAAGTCCCCAACTCTAATAGTTGATAGGTTATCAAACACATTTCGTTTTTCTATTTCTCTAAGCGATTCGAATGTTTGGTCGCTAAAATCATCAGGAACAACGACTACCAAATGCCTAGCTTGAAGCCTAAAGTTTGTATCGCTAAGAGTCCGGATAAGTAAAGTTTCGTCTTCACTTTGCCAAGAGTTTCTAATTTCAATACCTAATGAAAGTGCCGGTACCCAAAGGTCAGTTTCACCTACAAGATATCTTTTACGAACATCAATTTCTAGCATTGATAATTTGTGTTCACAAATATGGATTAAATCCATTATAGATGCAGAGTGTGTTGTCAGAGATTCTTTTTCTTTTGAAACAAGTGAAGCCAAGTAAGCAATTAAATCGCCGTGGTGAAGGACTTGCATTCTCTCTCTTGCATAACTTCTCAAATGTGGGTCAGGGAAAAGAGTCTCTAAGGAAAGTTCGTTTTTTTGACCCTTGGATAAATCTCGATTTTTTGTTTCCATTTGAGAAATAGTCAGCTCAAGGTCATCAGGGAAAACAAGAGGGTGGACACGGAGATCGTAGCTTGCCTGGGTTTTGGAAATTTCACTCAGTGCCTCC
>CBFIBI010000128.1:0-6067 GCA_965660725.1 Opitutales bacterium | reverse complement strand
TATGGAACAGTCTTTCTCGATGAAATTGGAGAAGTGCCGGAATCCATACAAGTGAAGTTGCTTAGAATATTACAGTCTGGCGAATTTCAGGCAATCGGCGGAGATTCGCCTTATTTTTATGAGGGGAAAATTATAGCTGCGACTCATCGTGACTTAAGTATGGAGGTTAGGCAGGGAAGGATGCGTGAAGATTTTTTTTACCGCCTATGCGGAGATCAGGTAAATACAATTGCTCTCAGGGATATTCTTTCTGTGAATCCAAAAGAAATTGAAAATTCAGTATATTATATTTGCTCTAAGCTTTTTGGTGCGGAAGGGGCAAAGGAACTCAGCTCAAAGGTTGTTGATAAATTGCAATCGGTTATCCCTGAAAATTATCCATGGCCGGGTAATTTTAGAGAGTTGGAACAGGCGGTGCGAAACATTATTGTACATGATGAATTTGTTCCTTTGGGGCAGGATAGTGGAATAGAATTCGATATTAAACAAGTCTACGCGAATACTAAGCTTAGTTTAAACGGTTGGAGCCGTATATATGCAAAAAAGGCTTACGAGAATGCCGGCAGTTACAGAGAGGCTGCCCGACTATTGGGCGTGGATCAGAGGACTATTAAGAAATGGGTACTGGAATCAGGAGACTCTTAATCGGAAATAAGTGTATTGAAAATCAACGATTTATGATAAATAAGGGGTTCTAAGGTGGACACTTTTAGACAGTTGTTGAAATATGAAACCACAAAGAAAGTAGTTTTTGGTTCCGTTTTCATGTAATCGCAATTAGCATTTTGTTTTTATAGAATTTTACACTTAATCTGTATGAGACTTAACTCACTATTCGGAATAGCTTGTTTATTTTTTGGAGGATGAGGAGAGAATGTTCAAGAAATAAGCCAAGACATTACTCAAACCGCACCTGGTGAAAATAATTTAAAGTCTGCCATAGAATACGAAAAGCTTCAGAATAGAAATGGTCTAGCATATCTACCAAATAAAAGTGAACCCTACGAGGGATGGTGCAAAAGGCGCTATGATAATGAACAAGCAGAAGCTTTGATATATTTTGCTAATGGTAAGTTAACAAGAGTAATGACATGGCAAGAAAATGGACTACCTATTCTAGACATGCATATTGCTAAAAAGTTTTTGGATGATGTTGTTGACAATAAAAGCGGATGGAAACATTTGGTCGAAAAGATTTGCGATATGATGCATGGAGTAGGCGAAGAACATACATTCAGTGATGTTCAGATCGCAGATCTTTTTGATGATGTGGTCGTGGAGGATTGTAATTTTAGGGCTTGGAACAAAAAAGGTGAAATGGCTCTTACAGCTAAAAAGTCAAAAAAATATCCTAACAATAATTTTCTATAAAGAAGGAAAAAAATCTCTGAGACACGAATGCTAAATGGTGAGCAACTTGGAGAAGTAAAATATTTTTAACTTCATTATCGACTACCTAGAGTCGAACTTGTGATCAAACAAATCAACAAGAAGTTTATGAGTTTGAGATACAAGTTGTACCTAATTCACCTCTTGAAGTTACCAACAGAATAATTTAACTTTCTGATATGAATAATAACGAGGTTACAATTGCTGATATTGATATTCCATTTGGTAGATGGGTGTTAATTTCTCTCAAAATATGGTTTGCAACCTTGATCGCTGGTTTAGTGATAGCAATACCAATCGCAATTATTTGGTCAGTGCCCTTTTTTATTGCATTTAACTAAAATTACCCCGTGATCAGATAAATCTTTTTTTGAGTGGTTCGATTCTCTATCATTTGATCAACATCTTCTGGCAGAAAACGGATCAGCCTTTGGCCGATTTTAACTGATTTAAGAATACCGTCTTTTGTTAGTTGGTGAACAGACCGAGTCCTGATTTGTAATATTTCAGCAACTTCCTTTACTGTCAGCAGTTTCATATCAAGCTGCCTTTTTATATGCCGTTAGCCCGTCACTATCAACGGCCACTACGAGGCCGTTTGATCGGAGACTATTAATCTCTACTTTCTAGGAGATGATCTAGAAAGGATAGCCCACCATTCAGATCTTTAAAGGTGCCGTCTAGTTGTTTTTCAAAGCACTGTTCAAGGATAGGGCTAAATTCTAGGCCGGGTTTTAGTCCTCGCTCAATGAGGTGTCGCCCAAGAATGATTGGTTTAGGTTCTGAGTCTTTTACCTCGAGTTCTTCGGCTCGCTTGAGCAACCAGGGCCCTTCGGGAAATTCGTCTTTCCTTGGTGGTCGACCAGCAATATCAGCGGCGGCCACCCGAACTAAACGGTCGATTCTTTTTACTGTGTTTGCAAGTCGTCGAATTGCTCCGTCACTCGCCTGATCTTTGTAGAAAGTACGAGGAGTGAGGTGTCTTTTGACTAAAGGAACGACCTGTTCATGTAGATCCACTTGTTTGTTCATACGGGAGAGGAATGATCGTGTGGGTTCTTCTCCTTTGGGTTCATGCATCGGAGAGCGAATCCGACCATCATTATCAATTTTTGTGGTAAGGGGTTTGCCAAAATCATGGCAGAGAATGGCAAAGCCAACAATTAAGTCCTCCCATTCATCTCCAATCCGTTCTCGGGCGAATGCATCCATACAATGTAGCGTATGTAACCACACATCTCCTTCCGGGTGCCATTCGGGATCCTGTTCGCAACCATCCAAAGCCAATAGTTCTGGAAAAAATCTTAACCAGTGCGTGCTTTTTAGAAACTTTAGCCCTTTGCTTATATGATTTCCTTTCAGGATTAATTTCTTCCATTCTTCGAAAATTCGTTCGGATGGAAGGTCATTAATGTTCATTGCCTTGCAAAGTTGTATGGTTTCCGAGGCAGGCGTCAGTTCAAACCGAGCAATGAATTGCATACCTCTGAGAACCCTCAGAGAATCTTCAATGAAAGGAGGTCCCACATGTCGAAGGATCCTATTTTTGAGATCTTTTTCTCCATCACAGGGGTCTATTAATTTACCATTCAAGGGATCAAGCCCTAGAGCGTTTATAGTAAAATCTCTACGCATAGCCGCCCTTTCAAAAGGAAGAGCTGGATCCATTTCAATTTTAAAACCTTTATGTCCTGAGCCTGATTTAATTTCGGTTCTGGGCAGAGCAATTTCAACAGGTAAACCTTTTAGCCTAATGACACCAAACGCCTTACCAACTTCGTCAAATGAAAATTTTTGAGAAAGAATGTCTCTAATTTTTTCTACATTTAAACCCCTGATTTCACAATCCAATTCAACTGGTTTTTTTTTAAGCAGCAAATCTCTGACAGTACCACCCACCAATAGCAGATGCCCTCCTTGTTGGCCCATTATTGTGGCTAGGGTAACAGATAGCTCTGCGAGTTCATCAGTTAAATGTTGTCGCGGATCCGAAAGACTACTCATATTTAAGGAAAAAGAGTATCTTCAACCACCTGGCATAAAGTATGGTAAACGGGAAGGTGCAGTTCTTGAACTCTCGGAACCTCTGTGGCAGGAGCCTTAATACAAAGTTTACATTCTGCAGAGAGCTTACCGCCCGTTTGGCCTGTAAGACCAACCGTTGTTAGACCAAGCAAATTTGCGGTTTTCACAGCATGAACAATATTTTTTGAGTTTCCCGAGGTGCTTATACCGAGTAGAAGATCGCCGGGTTTACCAAATGCAATAACCTGTTGAGCAAAAGCATATTCTGGAACATCATCATTCACAAATGCGGTGGTGAAGCTGACCATCGATGGAAGAGATAGGGCAGGCAGGGCTCCATGAAGATTATCTGCAAGTTCAGGTCCAAGCTTCTTTCTTAATTCCTCTGAAAGTGGTCTCGGTCGGGAAAAGCGTTTGACTAATTCGCCAGCAATGTGTTCACAATCTGCCGCACTTCCTCCGTTGCCACAGAGAAGAACTTGATTACCATTCTGAAAACATTTCAAAAGCATCTCGCAGGCACTGTAAATTTCCTGCTCGCAAACTTTAAGTGCAGGTATTCTTTCTAATAATCTGTTGATAACTTCCACTAAACTGATTTATAAAGTTGATTAGAAAAAAGTGCGAATCATTTTAATTCAATTTATGACTCAGCCTATTCTTTACTCGGAAGCTGAACTTTGTCATAAAAGATAGCTTTATTTAATTAATGAACTTAGACGAAGAGCAGATCGAGCATTTAAACTCTGAACTATCGAAGCTTACAGCAGAGGATAGAGTTAGTTGGGCATGGGAGCGCTTTGGTGCGGGTTTGGTTTTATCAACGAGTTTTGGTTTGCAAAGTGGGGTGATGCTCAATCTCGTTCTTAATGTAAATAAGCAAATTCCCGTTATTTTTGTAGATACCGGCTATCTTTTTCCTGAAACATATCAATATGCTATTAAATTGCAGGAGAAAATGGGATTTAAGGCACGCGTTTTTTCCGCAAAAATGAGTTCTGCTTATCAAGAAGAAAGCTTTGGTAAATTATGGGAGCAAGGTAAGGACGGTATGAAAACATATAATTTCATTAACAAAAAAGAGCCGATGGAAAGAGCGTTGTCAGAATTGAATACGAAAGCCTGGATGTCGGGTTTAAGATGGAGTCAATCCTCGGACCGAGGAAAAAGACCCTTTATTGAAAGGCAAAATAATGTTTTAAAAATCTACCCAATTTTGGATTGGGATGATCGTAAAACTTACAAGTATTTACCGGATCATAAGATTCCATATCATCCATTAGAGGGAATGGGATATGATTCGTTGGGTGATTACCACAGCACAGTTAAGTTTGATCCCACGAAGAGTTCAGAAGAATCAAGACATGGAGGACATGGTCGCGAGTGTGGATTGCACCTGGATTTGCCCGAGGGGCTTGACTTTTCTGTGTAAATAGAGACTCAATACCTAATGATTTTACCTGATGATAAAGCCAGGCTCCAGCAGCTGATCAAAAAAACTAACCATCTTTGGAAATTCCTCGACTGCGAAGCCAAAAAGCAAACTGTTTTGGAATTGGAGGAAACGATGTCCTCTCCTTCTTTTTGGGATGATCAAAAGGAGGCAAAGCGTGTAAGTTCGGAAGCCAATCGATTAAAGCAAACTGTTGAGAAAATAGAAACATTCCGCTTGCAGGTTGATGATTTGGAAGCTTTAGCAGACTTATGTGACGAAGATGAAAACGACAAAGAAATGGAGAACGAATTCATCAAAACACTCGAAGAATTACTTTCTTTAGTTGAGGACTTGGAGGTGGCGAGCTTTTTAGGTGAGCCATTTGATGACAGACCTGCTTTGTTAAGCATTCATGCAGGGGCAGGGGGTACGGAATCATGTGATTGGGCAGATATGTTAATGAGAATGTATGTGCGTTGGGGTGAAAGAAGGGGATTTAAAGTTGAATTACAGGATTTACAACCCGGAGAAGAAGCTGGAGTAAGTCGATGTTCAATTCGAATGGAGGGCTTGCATGCTTATGGTTATGCAAAGGCCGAAAGAGGAGTGCATCGATTAGTTCGTATCAGCCCTTTTGATTCTAATAAGAGGAGGCATACCTCATTTTGTTCAGTTGATGTAATAGCAGAAGTTGAGGACGATGACTTGGATATGGATATTCCAGATGATGACCTTAGGATTGATACATACCGTTCTAGTGGAAAAGGTGGTCAGCATGTAAACAAAACGGACTCGGCGGTTCGTTTGACTCATTTGCCAACCAATATCGTGGTTCAGTGTCAGAATGAAAGATCGCAGTTAAAAAATAGGCAAACTGCGATGCGTGTTCTTAAATCGCGAATCTATGAAAAAGAACAGGACGAAAAAAGAGCAGAGATGGAAAAATTTTACGGAGAAAAAGGCGAAATGGGTTGGGGAAATCAAATCCGTAGTTATGTGTTTCAGCCCTACCAAATGGTCAAGGACCTGCGGACTGGTGTAGAAACATCCGGAGTCCAAGCTGTAATGGATGGTGAATTAGACCCATTTGTAAATGGCTGGTTACGGGCAGGCTGTCCCCGTCAAAGGAATAAAGAGATTCAAGTCGACGATTAGTATCTCATGAATCAACCCCTGACTGCCGAGGAAGCAAAGCAGTATTCTGAGCATTCTCTTTTT
>CBFIBI010000127.1:0-6096 GCA_965660725.1 Opitutales bacterium | reverse complement strand
GCAGAGGATGCCAAAGTGGAACCTTATTCTTGGACTACTGATCATATGCATATCGGTGTCCGTTGGCAGCCTTTTGGTCTGGAGAAGTGTGACACCTATGATGCTAACAGACCCCTGATATCGGAGCACAGTAGTTATGCGCAATTTTGGGTCAGTTGGAATGCTGCGGAGCCAACTGAGAAGCATACGGATTATAAGAAAAATATTTCCGGCTATCTGAAAGCAATTGAAAATGCAGTTGATGCGTGTGTGGCTCGTGGGGTCAAAACAGAATTAGTTTTGTGGCATTGCCCTGGATGGGCTTCTGAGTCAGGTAAGTCTGGTGCTTGGAAACCTAGGGTAGGAGAGTACCCTGCATTTACGGAGCGGATGGCGAGGTATTTTAAGGGTCGGGTTGATGCCTTTCAACTCTATCACGAGGTCAATCTGCAAGGGATGATGAACGAGGCAGATATGAAATTTATAATAAATGAGGTTTTTATCAATGGTGGTCGGGCAATTCGTAAGGCGTACGATGCGGATCCGAAAACACCGGTCATTATTTCAACTTCAGGAACTTCTCCATGTCAGCCCTGCCCTTCACGTAAGGGATTAAAGGGTCGAGGTGCGGAAGCAGTTGATGATTATTACAATCAATTAATTGCAAATAAGGAAGTCATGGAAGTGGTCGATGCACTTAATCTGAATATATCTGACCATGCCAACGGATATGGTAAGATGGATAGTAAAATTATTCCAAATTGTTGGACTCAGTATGATTTGGCCCGATCTAAACTAGACAAGGCGAATTACTTTTCCAAAAAGGTACTTTCATCGGAGTCGTGGATTGTATGGGATAATTCATCCAATAATCATGATGTGAATGGTGACAGGGTAAAAAATGAAGTGGATGCTTTTGATAAGACAGTGACAATTTTTGGCAAGGTATTGGAGCGTGGTTTAAATACGGTGAATATGCCTTGGTGTGATAATTCAAGTCGTTGGTCAATGGGGTTAGTCAAAAGAGTAGACTACAATGGCCGTGTCAAGAAATTGAAACCTGAATGGGTCATTCCATCCAATAATGGCGGGCCTGATATTGTTACCCGAAAGATTGGTTTACGCGGTGGTTCGGACGATACATTTCAACCGGTTGAAATGTCTAAGAGTGGATTACCGTTCACCGTGAAAGATTATATCAATCCGGGCGATCCCAATCATTTGCATTATTATGTCTGGCGCTGGTATTCACAGATTGCTGGTGGATCCGATGAAGTTATTCGGCATGCGATTAAGGGTGAGTCTGGTAATGATATAATAATTTCGGGCCCAGGTATGAGGGGGAAAGAACAGTATCGGATATCATCCTACAACCGTACGAAGAAGAGATTTACTGTTTTGATTTATGCAGAAGGTGCGAATGGAAAGGATTTTATCGATATTTCTATTCCTTCGGCCATTCAAACGGGAAAACATTATAACAATGAGCATTCTATGATCGATTTCAGGGGAGAGGGTTTTGGGAATGGTGATAAATATAGGGCCCGTGTTGTGACCAAAAATATAAGCCGAAAGGATGGATCCGATCAAGATAGCGACGATCTTGAGATTGCGGAATCGCTGGTGAAAGATGGAATTTTGAAAGTGAGAGTCAATCAGGTGAAAAAATTCACGATGGTAGAATTTTATTCGACTCAATAATTATCTAAGATATCAAGGATCAGGGTTTAAAATTCAGTACCCTACGTCTTACTTTATCCTATATCTGGTCGGTACGGTTCGTGAGCAAATCCAATAGATGTAAGCATGTCCATGAGTTGACGACCGTATTTCAGATAAATTTCAATTGGGTCTTCCTTGGATCCAGTATTTGAATCAGCCTCATGAAAAACCGCTGCGAGATGGGGTTCGATAGAAATTCCCCCGTCGTACCCGCTTTTCATTAGGTCGGTCATCACATCAAGAACGCGTCCCTGTCCATCTCCAGGGTAGGTGTACACTTCCTTATTTCCACTTTCAGATGATGGATTTAGGCAGTCTTTAACATGAACATAAGCAATGTGACCTTTGATTTTTTGATAAAATTCCCAAGGATCCTGCCAGGGTTTTTCTTCTTTTGTATGATCCCGGGCAAAAACGGGATTTCCCGTATCGTAGACAAGCTTTAATCTTGGCAGGGCATCAATTAATTCTAGGGTGTGTTCCCAACTCATCCCTCCATAGTTCATGCAGTTTTCATGCACTACGGTAATACCCTCTGATTGAAATGCATCTAAAATGAGTTTCAGGCGTTTAATCCTTTCTTCCGCCATGAGTTCCACACCTTCTACCACTTTATAACTCATAACCCGCACAAATTTGGATCCGAGCTTTTTCATCCTTGGAATAGTTCGGTCGATCTCTGCTTGTGTGATTGAAAAATCGTCGCGCACATCTTTTCCCCAGTTGGCAATGGCTGAGCCAAAAGCGTTGATGTAAACACCGCTTCCATCGAGTACTTCACAAACTTTTTCAAAGGCATCTTCACTGAGATCATGAATGTTTTTTCCATCGATGAACCGGGATTCAATTGCATTCCATCCAAGTTCGCGAGTCACCTCAATTTGAGTTTTAATATCCTGAGAAGCTTCGTCTGCAATTCCGGTTAAATACATTGTTTACAGGGTTTGAATTAAAGGGAGATTTTGGCTCCCCCATTATTTATGGATCGGTAAATGGCGGTGATTAATTCAACGGCCCGTCTTCCTTCACTGCCGTCTACTTCAGGTTTATTTCCGTTTCTAAGTGCATTGAGTGCATTTTCAAAATTTCGCTGGTGCCAAACGAAATCAATTGCTTTTGGATCTGCTGCACCGGCTCCGGATGTATTTTCATAAACTCCATGCTTGGCAAGTATTTGTTCGTCTTCTGATTTCTTGTTTTTAAGATCCCAAATACTGAATTTATCATCTACCATCATGATGGAACCTTCATCCCCGCAAACATGAATCGATGCTGGTAATCCAGTGTTTGAATAGCAGGCAGTGGATGCCTGGATGACTCCACGGGTACCGGAATTGAATTCAACTATGGCCACAGCCACATCCTCGACTTCAATTCCTTCATGGGCTTCCAGCCCACCTGAGGCGGATACGGATTTGACATCCCCAAGTAGGTGGAGCATCAGGTCGATGGTGTGGATGGACTGGTTCATTAGTGCCCCTCCTCCATCCAGGTCCCAGGTTCCACGCCACGCTCCGCTGTCGTAATATTCCTGCGGGCGCCACCATTTAATGGCGGTGTCACAGAGAACGATTTTTCCGAGCCTTCCTTCTTCAATGACCTTTTTGAAAATGTAGGTGGAGTCATTGAAACGGCGGGGGAACACACCGGAGAGGGAAACCTGATTCTCATTGCAGACCTTGATCATTTGATCAATCCGGTCGGTGGTGACTTCCAAGGGTTTTTCACAAATGATGTGTTTTCCAGCCTGTGCGGCGACACTTGCATGTTCAAGATGGGCTCCGCTGACTGAGCAAATAGTAACCACTTCCATATCGGGATGGTGCAGAAATTCGTTCAGGTCGGAGTAGCCCGAACAGCCGTATTTATCCGCGAAGTCTTGTGCTTTTTCATCCCTTCGGGCAAAAGCGGCCACCAGTTCGGCCCCGTCCATGGCCTGAATGGCCTGGGCGTGAAAATCAGCGATGACACCCGCCCCGATAATTCCAATTTTATAAGATTTCATTGATCTGAATTAGTCCTCTTAAAAAGAGTGAGTGATCAGAGTTCAAGAATTTTGATATTCCGAAAGCGGTAAACCTGACCTTTTTCTCCGTGGTGCTGGATGGCGATTAACCCTTTGGTATCGGTTGAATCCTTCAGGTCGGTGGTTTTTACCCCATTAACCCAGATTTGGATACGGTCTCCCTGGCAGCGGATTTTATAGTGGTTCCAATCACTGCGCTTGAAGGCCTCACTTCTTTCTTTGGTCCAATGTTTATCGTTGTACGGATTCTCGATTGGTTTTTTTGGATGAATCCAGCCGCGCCTTCCCTCGTCGTACAGACCACCTGACCATTTGCGGTCGGAACCATCCACTTCTGCCTGGTAGCCGAACATCGTACCATTTTCCCTTTTTTGAGAGCGAAAGAGAATCCCGGAGTTCGCTTTACCTTCGGGTAGCTTGATTTCTGCTTCTAGTATAAAGTCCTTAAATTTATTGTTATGGGCAAGAAAGAATTTTTTGTCAGCAACCAGTTCAATTATGCCGGAGACAACTTTAAACTCTCCATGCGAATAAGGATTATGCCAACCCGACAGATCTTTTCCATTGAACAAACTGATCCATTTTTCTTCTTTTTGGGAGGCAATTAAATTAATTCCAAGCAATAGAAGAATTACGGCTAAAGGATTTAATAATTTCATTTTCAAATAAGTCGATATTGGGTGTAAAATATTCGTAAGGTTGAAGTAAATTGACGTTGAGGTTAACTCGTGTAAAGCCTTTTAGTCTTATAATTTTTCTATTACTATGAAAGTACTTCTAACAACAACATCTTTTCAGGATACCTCCGGTCCACATCATGATAAACTTAAACAGGCTGGCTTTGAGCTCATTTGCGAACGAGGTCCTTTGAGCGAAGGAAAAATACTCGATTTAGTCGGAGATGTTGATGCTTTCATATGTGGTGATGATGAGATCACAAAAGCTGTGGTCGACCGTGCGCTACCACGATTGAAAGTTATTTCAAAGTATGGCATTGGCTTGGATAAAATTGATGTCGAATATGTTACTGAAAAAAAAATACCTCTAACTTTTTGTCCCGGAGTTAATCATACCACGGTTGCAGAACATACTTTTGCTTTGCTTCTTGCATTGTCTCGAAAATTAATAACTGAAGCTAATCATTGTTCTTCCGGAGAGTGGGTCCGTTTGACTGGTAATGAAATTATGGGAAAAACGATTTCTATTATTGGGATGGGGCGCATTGGTAAGGAGGTTGCTATTCGGGCGAACGCATTTGGAATGAATGTAGTTGGGTTTGATTTATATTGGGACGAGGAGTTTTCGAGTAACTATAGAGTTAAACGCTCAAATAGTATGGAAGAAGCATTGAGCATTGGTGATGTGGTTAGCCTGCATGTTAATTTAACAGATGAAACCAGAGATCTTATTAATAAAAAAAGTATTTCCGATATGAAAAAAGGAGTGATCATTATTAATTGTGCCCGTGGTGAGATTGTTAATTGTGATGATTTGGCAAATGCGTTAAATGAGGGATTAATTGGAGGATATGGTGCAGATGTTTTGGATGTTGAACCACCGCCATCGGATCATCCTTTGTTGCAGGCTAAAAATACTGTTATTACTCCTCATATTGGCTCGCGGACTTATGAATCTGTGCAACGACAGGCAGGGATGGCGGCGGATAATCTTATTCTTGCTTTGCAGGGTAAGGATCCTCTTGCTCAGGCAAATAAAGTTCCTCTAACCAAACATTTTTAAACTGATTTTAAAACCCAACCCACTAATATGATGAGTCAAAACGAAGAAACTTTTTACATTGTCCCAAAGGAAACTCATAATTCTTTGGTTGAAAAGGCCTATGCAAGACGAGGATTTAATCAGGAAGAGTGTGAGGCAGCTGCCCGTTTTTCTTCTTATGCAACCTTTCATGGAATTCGTACTCATAATGCATTAAAGGCCTTGCATTTAGATGATCTATTTGGGTCGAAAGCTGGTGGTTGCAAGCCCTCTGCTGAGATTATCAAAAAAGAAGGTCGTTTTGCAGCATCGCAGGTTTGGGATTGCCAGTATAAATTGGGCCAAGCCACAGCTTATGAGGCGATGGATGCCTGTATCGAATTAGCAGATAAATACGGGATCGGACAAATCTCAGTCGATCAGGCTTTTCATTATCTTTGGGGTGGAGGATATGTAATGGAGGCAGCCAAGAAGGGATACATTGCCTACACGAATTGCACGGCTGCGATTACAGAAGTGGTTCCTTTTATGGGGAGCAACCCAACTTTGGGTACAAACCCTCATTCATGGGGCTTTCCTACAACTGAGGCACTGGGCTATCCAATTGTGATTGACTGGGCAACTTCGGTCATTGCCATGGGGCGGGTTCA
>CBFIBI010000126.1:0-6187 GCA_965660725.1 Opitutales bacterium | reverse complement strand
AATGGGAGAACAAATCCTGGAAGCCATGCAACACCGGGCTATCCTACTCACCCAATTTCCCGATCTTAAGAATCAAATCAAGATTGCGGATCAAATGATCAAGACCTGCCGCTCCGTATTTACCGATATTCTGCTCGATTCCTACATGGAAGGCTCTGGAAATAAACCCCGAAAGAGTGCCACCCAAAAAAATAGAAAAGGAAAAAAGAAATGATAGGTAAACTAGCCACTTTTATTTTTAACCTTAAAGCCTTAAATCAAAGCTTGGAATCTGTGAATAAATAAGATTCGTACAAGTATGAATGATGAGGAATTTGATGAGGTGCCGGTTGAGGACAGCACCCATGTTCTGGCAAAAGGAATGGATCAACTGGGAGATTATTCAGTCCGTTTGGAGACGTGGTTTGATACCGAATATGAAGCCGGAGGCAAAACCATGGTGTTTAAAGCAGATGATGTGAGAGATCTGACTGATAAAGAGTTGTTTGCCCTTTGCCGAACTCATCATGCCTGCCCGGATGATGAACCGGATGAGGATTTTACCATTACCCGGGATTCCAAAGGTTTTACATTTATAAACTTTGGAATGGAACGGGAGTAAAATCGTTTATCTAAAGAGGCAACTCAAGCAGGCCAGTCTTTCTAGTCCCATCGGGCCGGGCACTTTGCTGGCAGTCTCTCAAACAGGTCCGGGGAAAGATGAAGCGGGTGCTTTTGAGAGAGTAACTGCAGGCCCTCTTCACTGATTTCTTTCAGCTGGTATAAGGTGAGGTGCCCCTGCATCTTGGACAGATAGCTCGCTCCCTGGTCGGAGAGGCTTGTAATCCCGAGCTCAAGACTGCCAGCCGCCATGTTACTAAACACTTTTGCCACTTGATCATCAATCTTCCTCAAACCCCCAAGGGATAGACCGTAGCCCGTCTGCTTGGCAATTAAATATCCAGCGGTTTTCTGATCAATCTCTTGCAAACCATTGAGGCTGAGATCGCCGAGGAACTCATTGAAATAAATAGCAATGGATGCATCCATACTGGTAATTCTATCCAGGTTTAGTCCAATGTTTTTCCCCTTTCCAAGATATAAGGCAGTTTGTTCAGAAAGAATTGTTATTCCGTTTAAAGATATAGTTTCATGGCATTCCCTGGAATGGTTTTGCGTGAGGCTCTCTGCGGCAACAGGGGGGAGATCGGTGAGCCCATTCAAGCTGATCGATCCACGGTGTTTCAAAAGATTAGCCAATGCTATATCTGAAGCGTTTTCCAACCCATCCATAGATAGACTGTTTCCAGTTTTGGAAAGTTCAATGGCGTACAATTCGCTCAGGTCGTTAAGGCCATCCAAGGAGAGAGAGTAGGGTGTGGATTCTGTGGGTGCGGTAAATCCAACGGGCAGTTTTTTTAGCCCGTTTAAACATAGCTTCTTTCCCTTGAATTTAAGAAGTGTTTCCAGTGAATTTCTTGAAATTTTTTCCAATCCGTTTAATTCAAGAGTACCATTGAGACTGCTCAAAATCTAGGCATGTTTATCGGGTAGGATTTCTAAATAATTGAGCAGGATTTTCCTGCCATTGAAATTAGCAATTTGTGCCAGAGTGGTATCGTCTATTTGGTGAACTCCATTGAGTTCTAAGCGGTTTTCATTGTTTTTCACCCTTTAAAGTATATGTTAATTACTTGACAATTATTTTAAAGTTAAAACTTATTGAAAATGCTAATGAAATAAATGCAATTCTTAACCATTAAAATTAATTTTATATATGTCAGAAAAAAAAGATACTATTAGAATAATCGCAGACGCGAGAGGATTTGATAGGCAAATAATCAAGATGAGTTCGAAAGTATGGGAATTTTGGTCAGATCGTGACTATGCATCTGACGAGGTACTGATTAGATATGTCAGGGACCCTCTCATCCCTGTAGGAATATAATGACAGATTAAAAATGGAAGATTGATAGAGTTTTTTAATCCAGTTATTTCTTTTAATCTTTACCCGACTCGAGTTTGCCTGTGCTAAAAATTTTCTACTTTTGCTTCGCCTGTACCGCATTCATCCAGCTATGGGGAAATAAAAATGTTGAGGCTCTGCTTAGCCGGGCTGATGCAATTTATTGGTTTGCGATGGAGGAAAGTGGAAATGCAGATGCTCTGAGAGATGGATTAGCTCATCTAAAAGAGGCGGAGGAAATCCTTGCAGAAACACCGAATTCATCTTTGCAGTCCCGACTGTCTGCCCTGAAGGTCGATTTGCTCGGGCAACTTTCCGTAAGTGAAGATACAACATTTGGAAAATTGCCGTTGCTTCGTTTTTGTAGAGGAAATCTTTTTCAAGATAATTTAACCCTTGGCACCTATGAATTAGTTGATCAGCCCGATGAGAGAGCAGTTGTATCGGCTTCAAGAAACTTGGCTGATTTGATTTGCAGTCCAAGTTGGAGATTTAACCAACTGGATCTTCTGCTTTTTTCAAAAAACCAGCGGCATGAATTGGAAAATGAAGCTGCATATATTTTCAATCAGTATGACCGTTTTTGGTTACACAATCGAAGTGAGTTGGTCGGTTTACTGGGTGAAAGCGAGGTCCAAAAATTATATGAAAGTGGGAATTGGAACAAGGGACTTTCAAAATTCATAGAACTTAATGGAGATTCTCTCGCGACAGCCTTTGGCAATCCATACCTTCTAGTTGCCAGAATAAACCTTCTAAATGAAGCAAATGCCACAAACAGGCTCTGTCATCTGGAAGGACAGCTTTGGAATCTGTCAAAACCAACGAATAGCTTGGGTACGCCTTTTTTGGAAGCAACCTTTTCCAGTTATGGACTGGCTAGAAACCGCAACCATCTCCTCGTCCCATTCGGTTTGTTATTTAGTTTTTGCCTGATCATTATTTTGGGAGTTCATTTTCTGAACAAAAGAAATGGAAGAATAGATGGACCTGCGATTGTTCATTCCTTCATCCCATTTTTCTGTGGATTACTTGTTCCTGCCGTTCTCGCCATGAGCCTTTCTAGATTTTTGCCGGAGCCTTCATCTTTATGGTGGTTATCGGTATGGTGGCCAATTCTTTTGTTTGGTCTATCCATGGTTATGCCCATGTGCCTGTTGTTTCTTCTGCGAACCAAATTCCCCAAAAATTTTCGTGCATTTGATTTGAATTTGTTGAACTGCGGCTTGGTCGTCACTCTTGGGTTGGCTTGTTACCTAGCCTCAAACCTCATTATTTATTCTTCACTACCATCGGATCCATTGAGCAGTAATCTATTGATTATGATTTCGGCTTTGTTTACTGCTATTTTTTGTTTCCAAAACATTTTACTTCGTGTGCTTCAAGGAAAACAAAAGTGGAACAGTTTCTCCACAGTACTTGGATTTGCAGGAATCATCGGCCCTACTTGCTGGGGATACTGGACAGCAGGTACTCATGAATTGCTTGCCGGTGCATTAATAAGCAGCATAGCCTTGTTCAAGGGTAATTCGCGAAAACCAATTTTATCTGAAGAGAAAAATCGGTTGAGTATAAATAATCCTAATAGCGTATCAGTTTCGTCCAATGGTGAATGCCCCGACCTTACATGGTTGCGAAAGCAGTGTGTTGAACCAGGATTCGTTAAAATGCCCAACTTTTATTCCTGTAAGGAATTTCTTCAAGTTGAACAGGACAGCATTCTTTTGGTTTCTGGTGGGGTTGGGGTTGGTAAAAATCGATTGACTGAAGAATTGTTCTCCAAAGTTGCTTCTCAGGCCTCATCATCCAAGCTTTTTTCCGCTTCTTGCAATGAGCTTTCAAAGTCTGATGCAAATATACCATTTCTACTGTGCAGGGATATGTTTGGACATGAGATCTTTCCCAATGATTTAGATGAAGGATTACAGCAATTCAGTTCCTCGGTGATAGGATTGATTCCGATTCTGGGATTTGCCCATAAAGCCATATCGGAGTCGTCTCCTGATGCTTCTGGCTTTACCATTGATCGCACAGAAAAAGTTTCCGAATTGATTCAGGAAGCCATCCTGCAACTTGTGGGTCAAAAGGAGGCGAGTTTATTTTTCTTCGTTCAAAACTTGGAAGCAATTGATCCTGACTCGGATGCAAAGATATTGCAGGATTTGATTTTATGGAATCCGCCGGAGACGAAAGTAAAAAGAAAGACCTTTGTTTTCACTGCCAAAAATGAATCTGCTTTGCTCGACTTTGTTAATTCGAAATCTTTAAACGGAAGACTGTCCGATTATGAAATTCAAAATCTGAGACTCTCCAAAAGTGATACATTAAAAACTTTGCAAAAGCTGCTTTCAGAAAAACTTTTATTGGATTCCAGAATATCTGAACAGGTACTTGCCAATGTTGTTGGAGATGAAGAGGGTTGCATTGATTGGGTACTTGATATGTTGGATAAGTATTGCAGGGATCTTGAGATAGTACCTGGTAAAAACGGTAAGTTTCAAATTGCTGAAGGTACCAGCCAACTCAGTCCACCGCATCGGTTAAAAGAAGAAGTATTCCGAAGATTGATCTCTTTTGATCAATATCGAGAGATAATACGCCTTGCATCCATGCTTGGTGGACGATTCAGAGCTTCCACTTTGGCACATTGTTTGAATTCGAAAAGAAGCGATGTGCTACGGGAGTTGGAAAAAATCGAGGAGGATTGCGGTTTGCTCCAGGATTTGCACAAGGAGGACGATGTTTTTCAAATTACCCCGACAAAGTTAAAATATATTAAGGAATTTTTTCAGGTCACTGAAGATGGGCCTTTTTCAAATAGAGTGCCTCAAGTTGTCCGTGAAAATCACGCAATGGTAGCAAAGGGCTATGAAAAATTAGAAATTAGAGACCTTGAGACACTAGGGAATATTGCCAATCATTTTTATTTTGCGGGAAAATCTTATGCTTCAAGTGCAATTCAATATAATCTCCTAGTAGCGGAGGGACTATCGCTTACCTTTCAGTTCGATGGTGCCCATAAGCGTCTGGGGATGGCAGAAGAGTATGCCGAGGGTCGCGATGACCTGTTAAAGTTATCGAAAGCTCGTATCTCTGTACTGGACCGGGAATGTTCGGTATTGAGTGATCTTGAAAAATCTGAAAAAAGATTGAAAGTATGCGAGGAGTTTCTTGCCCATAATGATGATTTGGATATCGAAGTGATCACTCTGCGTGCACGCCACGAACTGGCAATGGAGGATGCTTTGGATGCCAAGAGAAAAAAGGAGCTATGGAGAGATAATTTGAATGCGTGTGAACGCCTGCTTGCTGAGTTGGCCAAGGGGACAAATTCATTTCTCCAAAGGCGGGAAATAATTCATTTTACCGCACTTTCCCAAGACAAACTTTGCACTTTGGAGTCTGGATTGAGCAAACAAGATCGTGAAAAGATCCTGAGTGTGTACGAGGGAGCACTTGAGGAATTGAAGGCCGAGACGGACAAGGAGTCCCTTGGGCTGACTTCGAGAATCCAAGACTCGCTGGCTCGTTTTCATGGTAAGTTTGAAGATTCGAAAAGTCTTACTGCTGCCCGTTTATATTATGAGCAAAGCATAAAAACCAAGCGGGAACTCGATGACAAACAAGGTTTGGCAATGTCGCTTAGCGGATTGTCCGAGGTGTATTTCAAGGATAAGGAAGCTAAGAAACAGGGGCTTAAATTATTGGCTGAGGCAGTTGAGTTTAATCTGGAAATCGGATCGAACGAGTGGGCGGCAAGAGGATTGTTGCGCATGGCGGAAATACAGGAGCCTGACGAGGCAAAAGAGAGCATCGCCCGAATTCGTGAGACTCTTGGTTCATGGGAATACAAAGATAGTGAGGATGTAGAAGGAATTCTTAAGGATGCAGAGAAAATCGAAAGTGATCTTGTTTGATAAAAAAAGTAATTAACCATGATTCCAGAAAATGAAAGCTCCTGAATATCAAACTCTTGTGATTGCTATTACTTATTTGCAATTCTGACAGTTTTTACAGTCCTATGATGCTTCATAAACTTAAATTCTATCCCTATTCTAATATATCTAAATTAATCCTGAATCTTGTCTTGATTTGCTTTTTTCACGCGAATGGAATTGGAGCCTCGGTTTCTGTGGAAAATTTGATTCGTGAGGCAGAGGATGCCTTTTGGTTCTCTATGGAAGAGGGGGGGAATCCCGAGGCTTTGCGGACTGGTCTACAATTACTATCTGATGCGGAAAC
>CBFIBI010000125.1:0-6229 GCA_965660725.1 Opitutales bacterium | reverse complement strand
ATGGATTTGCCTATTTGATGGCTGGTTCCGGAGCTAACGATGTATTTTTTGACAAAGTTTATTCTGCCGATCTCACTCCACCGATGGACTTGTACTATCGGGAGAATAGTTCTGCAGGCTCAGTTAAGCTTGGGAAGCTAAGTTCAGATTTGGTTGGCAAATTAAACCAATCGAAGCCCGTTTCCTTACCTGCCGGGATGGTAACTTCAGTGGATTACAATAATAATGCTTCAAATGAATACTCCATTCTCGAACGAACCGACCGAAATGCCAGTCATCAATGGGAGGAAATGGCACCAGCCCCCATCAGTGCTAGTATTTATGATGGGATTGAGATAGTTGATAACAAAATTTATTTTGTTGGTGGGTACAATGCAACAGCACTAAATTCTTTATTTCGTTATGATCCAGTCACAAATGCTTGGGAAACCCTGGCTAATATGCAGAAGGCCAGAGCAGGGGTAAGTACTGCAGCACTAGGAGATAAAATTTATGCAATTTCAGGACATAATTCTGGTTATCATCATCTGACAGTGGAAGTTTATGATACTAAATCCAATCAATGGAGCGAAGGACCTCCAATTGCCCAAATGATCCGACAAGGAGCAGCAATTTCCATAGATGGAAGATTATTTGTAATGGGCGGCATAAACCCCCAAGATAATGAAAATTCATATAATTTGGTATGGGAACTGAATGATCAAGGAACTCAATGGATTGCTAGGAGTCCTATGCCTATTGGGAGGCATGGGATAAAACTTTTGGCTGTAAATGGAAAAATCTGTGTTCTAAGTGCAAGCATTCTTCAAGTATACGATGTGGCTAGTGATTCATGGGAAGTGAAATCAGGTCCAAATGTTTCACAGCATTATCCAGTCTTCTGGAAAGATAACAATGCACTGTTCATGGGGGGAGGCATTAAAGCGGATTCTTTTTTAACAAATTTAGAAAAACTGGACTTCAATTCTTTTGAATGGAGCAATAGTGGTAATTTGCCTGAACCAAAATATGCGGGTGGAAGTCTAGTAATTTCAGGCAAGGTCTATATACTTGGTGGAAAAACTACTTCAGAAAACTACTCCAATAAATTATTTGCAGCCGATCTTCTTCCATCCCGGGACTTGTATTTCCGCTCGCATGATTCGTTAATTCCAAATAATCCACCAGTTAATTTGAATTCAAATGGACCGCTGGTTGTGAGTGAAAATCAACCCATTGGAACCGTGGTTGACTCATTTGCTGCCACGGATCCGGAGGGTGGACCATTGAGTTTTGTGACTTATCCTTCACCTCCTGTAGATCTTAATCCTGAATTATGGTTGGATGCATCCTCTTTTCAAAATCTTGATTTATTGGCAGGTAAGGTAAGAACATGGACGGATCTTTCTGCTGGTTCTAATCAAGCAATTCAATTTGAAGTTTCCCGAATGCCTACTTTTGATAAAGTAGAACGGGGGATATTTTTTGACGGGGTGGATGATTTTCTTGATGTGCCGGGTTTCAATCCATCGGGTGCAATGTCGGTTTATATTGTATTTTCTAATCTGAGATCAGAGCAGGATTTACTTGAAATTAATAGCACCGATCCTTTAATTTCCACCATGTTGTCTGGACATCAAAATCCTGGTTTTTCTTTAAGCAGTTTTAATTCATGGAATTCATTATACCGAAAGCCACTCATTGGGGGTGCCCAGTCTTTTCCCAAAGACACAAGAACAAACGGATTAGAGTTTAGTGGCGTGCTAGATTATGGAAAAACCTACTTGTTCTCATCTGAATTAACTCCCTCTCAGGGTATTGGACCCTTTAGAATCGGTTCATATCTGAATGGTCAACATTTTGGCAGAAATCGAATTAATGAAATTATTATTTTATCGGGCCATTCCTCCGAAAATTTTCGAAATCAGATCGAGAAATATCTTTTGGGTAAATGGGAAATTCAGAACCAAGTTAACCAAAGTCTTTTCACTCTCGAATCAAATGGAACATTACGGACTGGTACTGTTTTTGATTATGAAACCTTTTCTCAAAACCCCATTCGAGTGGAAGTGCGGGATGAACATAATGCGTCGAAGGTGAAAGATTTTGTGGTTCAGATTGCAGATGATCCGTCCGATAATGAGACAGATAAAAAAGAGGAAGTGCCCAATACTGATCCAGATGATCCGCCCAAAGATGATACGATCGATGTCCCTCTTGATGATGGAACAAAACCAGTAACTGAAATAAAACCGGAGGAACAAATAGGAAAGGATAGCACAAAGAAGGAACATATGGTAAAGGCAGTTGCTTTACGACCTGTTCCTTTTACCCATAATGTTCAAAAGATTGCCAATGGTGGTTTTCGCTTGCATGGGCAAATTCTTTATGATGGTGGTTCTGTAGTTGAGCAAGTTGGCTTTGTTTTTGGAACAAGTATTCGTTTGAATAATGCTGATCGCGTAATTGCAGCGAGTGAAGGAGAAAACTTTTATTATCTTCATGAAGGGTTGGAAGCCGGTAGAACTTATTATTTTCGTGCCTTTGCAAAAAATATTGCAGGTGAAACCATGGGAAGCCTACGAAAAGTTAAGGTTCCCGAAGACTTTAATCGAAATACTTGGTATGGAAAAATGGAATCCCTCGGAAATGGATGGTGGCGTTCTGAATGGATGGGTGTCTTTTCAGTCCACACGAATGGTTGGATTTACCATACAGATCTGGGATGGGCCTATGCGGAGGGAGATAAGCAGGAAGGTGTTTGGTTATGGACAAGAAAAAGAGGTTGGCTATGGACAGCTGAACGGGCATGGCCTTATTTATGGCATCATAAAGCAGCCAATTGGTTATACTTTTTGAGGAGAAATGGGCGTTTAGGGCTTTTTTATGATTTCACAACCGGTCGATACGCTGAGTAAATATATAAAGTGTTTTTTATACAGGATGGCAATTGTTCAAACCTGCTAAAACATTAATTAATTGAAAGAAAAAGATATTTTTTGTTAACATATATTAGTTCTTTTTATGCAAGTCGCTAATGAAACCCGATTATTTAATTTCTAAATCCGTATTTTTCCGAATCATTTTCGAATTGATTTTGGGTTATTTGGCATTGTTATCGTTGATATTATCTGGACAAAATAATTCGGGAAATGGTGTGCGGCCTCAAATTGTTATTCTTGATCTTTCTTCTGGTTCTAATGGTACTAGCTATCCTGTTACATATTTGGGATCTCTTCCTAACGATTGGAACTCAACTGTTTATAAGACAAATAAAGTTATATTAAAATGGATAGAACCTGGTGTTTTTTTTATGGGGCAGACAGGTGTCACAAATGCTGATGTAATAAGGCAAATTACTTTGACACGTGGTTTTTATATGGGGATATATGAGATTACTGGCAGTCAATATGAGAAAGTTATTGGCTTTGACCCTTCAGTCAAAGGTGGCGGCACTAAGCCTGTTGATCGAGGGACATGGAATGAAGTAAGGGGTGGTGCATGGCCAAATGGAGTACCTTCAAATTCATCTTTTGTTGGCAAAGTAAGACAAAAAACGAATGGTGATATCTTTGACTTGCCAACAGAAGCACAATGGGAATTTGCAGCTCGAGCTGGAACTTCGACAACTTACTTTTTTGGAGATCAAAGTTCGGACATGGCTACTTATGCATGGGATAATAGCTCTTCGGGAAGTACTTTTGAAGTGGGACTCAAACTTCCAAATCAATGGGGGCTTTTTGATATTTATGGAAACGCTAGAGAGTATTGTTTAGATTATGCTGGACCTTACCAAGCTGGATCACAAATTGACCCGGTTGGCCTCTCTAATTCAAATAGTGGAAGAATAATTCGGGGGTTTGGAGTATTGCCAACTGCTGCCCGTAGTTATGTTCAGCCTGATGACGACTCTGGTTTGAGAGGATTTCGTATAATTCTTAATGTTTTAAACGCTTCACCTAGTAATTTAAATACCACTGTTCCGCTGACAATATTGGAGAACCAATCAGTTGGCACATCAGTTGGAGAGTTCAACGCGACTGATCCAGATACAAATGCCACTCTAACTTATCATTTGGTAAATGGACCTGGGGATGGAAATAATTCACTTTTTACTCTCGATCAAAATGGCACACTTAAAACTGCAACTGTTTTTGACTTTGAAACCAATGCATCGACTTATTCGATCCGGGTACAGGCGAGGGATGAATTTAATGCAACCGTAGAAGGTAATTTTACCGTAGAACTGGCTGATGTTTTAGAAGATTTCGATGGCGATGGCTTAGCTGATCATTTGGAGCAAGTTGGATCCACTCAAATTCGAATCCGTGCACAGATTGATGGTAAAAGCCGTCTTGTTTTTAAGAAAGGTTCTATTCAATGGAATCATGTTTTTTATGCAAAACCGGGACAGCATAATGGTGCGAATTACCCAACCACAATTAATGAAAATCTCGATTGGATGCCTCAATGGAATAACGATATATCTGACGAATTTAACCAAACTAATGTTGATTTGCGCGGAACTGTTCAGGTACAGCCAATAGTTGCTAGAAATTCCTTATCGATTGTCCAGCAGCCAAATATTAGCAATGGACAAACTACAATTGTAGAAATTTTTGATTCAGCAAATGGATCGTCCTTTTATGAATTTATTTTAACTGGTCAGGGATTATCAGGTTACCTGACAGATCCACAAGATCCTGATTCCGATAACGATGGGTTTAATGATGGGATGGAAGTCACTTCAGGGAGTAATCCTCTAGTTAGTTCATCCACGCCATTAAATCATGGGTTAGTCGCTTGGTATTCATTTGACGGCAATGCATCTGACATGTCCGGAAATGGAAATCACGGAACGGTAAATGGTGCGACCTTGAGCACAGATCGCCATGGGCAGCAAAATGAAGCTTATAGTTTTGATGGCATTGATGATATAATTGAGGTATCAGATGGTGGTGCATTGGAAATTACAAGTAATCTGTCCGTATTTCTATGGTATAAAAACCTAGCATCCGGTACAACTCCAAGTCTCGGTTTAATTTCTAAAAGTGATCCTTTTGTAACTGAGGGATGGAGAATGTGGACTGAGGTATCAAAGGTTATAAGGGTCAACTTATTTCACCCTGCTAATACTTGGGTACAGCAGACTGGGTTCGAATCTGGATACGATGAATGGAAACATCTTGGCTTTGTCTTTTCGAATCAAAGAGTGAAGACTTATCAGGATTCGATTTTGGGTTTCGACCTAGTTGCCCAATCAAACTCTATTGATTACGGAAACGGAGCTCTTTTGAGAATCGGCAAATCACACAGTAAATTTTTTCGAGGCTTGATAGATGAAGTTCGCATTTATAACCGGGCTCTTTCTGCGGGCGAAGTTCTTGCTTTGTATCAATTTGAAAACACACCACCCGAGGAAAACGCGACAGTTTCTGGTTCAGTTCAATACCAGGGAGTTATCCCAGGCCCCGCTTATGTTTGGGCACTTGATCAGAACGGTACCAAGGTGGCGGAATATATATTACCCGATGGAAATGGATCTTATTCCTTAAATGTTCCAAAAGGGAGAGCGTACGATTTTAAAGCTTTCGTGGATGGAAGCCAAAATGGATATCCCACAACAGGAGAGGTTTGGAAACATTATCTCGATTGGAATGGTACATTGGGGGGATTTAATCTCTTACAGGTTGATGGAAATATGAGTGGAATTAATTTTAGTTTATGGGATCAGGATGCTGATAATGATGGCTTTTTAAAATGGCATGAGCATGTGGCCGGTACTCAGGATAATAATGCAAGTTCGACCCCGCCTTTGAATTTTGGTCTTTTAGCTCATTGGAACTTTGATGAAACGAATGGGACAGTTCTCCATGATTCGTCCGGTAATGATATTAATGGAACCATGCATGGATTTAATAATCCTTGGAGTCCCGGACGGGTAGGGGGCTCATTTCGATTTGATGGTGTGGATGATTACATATCCTTCCCCGGGATTTCCCAACTGGATGATATTCGTCCGATCAGTTTGTCAGGATGGATCAAGCTGGACCAAAATGGAAGTGGTTATTTGATTTCCAAGCGTTCCCTTGGTACGGGGTATTGGAGAATGTTTGCATCTGCTCAAAGTAAAAGTTGGTTAATTAGGAAATCAACGGGCAATGTACCTTCGGTGACTACCACATCTCCCACATCCTATTTTCAATGGCAGCACATTGTTATGACTTGGAATGGATTGCTCGGTGGCACA
>CBFIBI010000124.1:0-6275 GCA_965660725.1 Opitutales bacterium | reverse complement strand
AAACTTAACTTGCCAATATCCCTCAACTTGGAATATGCCTGCTCTGATGTTTGGAACAATAAAAAACAAGCTCGGGGAAACTCTCGATTACACTTTTCATGAAGGCTCAGCTAATTGCAGGGATTTGTTGATCATCGGACACGGAGTAACCGGAAATAAAGACAGGCCGTTTGTGGTCGCCTTAGCCAATGCTGTTTCTGCTACCGGTATTCATGTTCTTCGTTTTTCGTTCGCGGGAAATGGAGGTTCAGATGGTGATTTTCGCGATTGTACAATTTCCAAAGAGGTTGAGGACTTGCGCTCTGTTTTAAATTTAAATGAGGAAAAAGGATTTCGTGTAACCTATGCCGGGCACAGTATGGGTGGTGCCGTTGGTGTATTGGCTGCTGCCAGGGACCCAAGGATTAAATTCCTAATATCTCTCGCTGGCATGGTAAATACAGAAAAGTTTTACAATGCCGAGTTTGGAGAGGAGACGCCGGATTCAGGTTGTATGTGGGAGGAACCCGACTGTCCACTTTCATCTGCATTTAAAAATGATCTAATTTCTATTCAATCAACCGCATCGTCGATTTCACAGATTCAGGTTCCCTGGCTATTAGTACACGGAACAACAGATGATGTTGTTTTAATTGATGACTCACGTGAAGCATATTCTCTGGCTTCAGAGCCTAAGAAGTTAGTTGAAATTGAAGGTGCGAATCATGTTTTTTCGGATGACGGGCAGCAGTCCATGATTGATGCTGTAATTAACTGGTTGAACTCAACCCTTTCCTGACTGCTTTTTTTATTCTGATTTTAATCCGGCTGTGTTTACGGAGATAATTCTGTATTCATTAATTTTCCCAATTTTATCCGATCGCTCTATGTAAACCATTTTCCTAAGAGGCATGACCGGTGTGTCACTGTACTGAAGTCCTTGGAATAGAGAACGGCCAAATCTGTTGCTCGGATCTTCCGGTACCTGTCCGATTACTTTTCCATTTCGCTTAATCAGAAAGTGAGAAATCCCACTTTCCAAATCTGCTTCTGCCTGCCATAATAATTGGTCCCCGTTTAGTTTTAAGTCAGTAGGAGGTGGGGGAGGAGTGGGATCTGTGATCTTGGTGTCCTCAACGAATTGCATCCAGGTATGGGCAATTTTTGCATTCGGTAACCAGCCTGCTTCTAGTGGGTTGCCTTGAAATTTTAATATGGGTTGAGCTTTTTTGCCTAGCAGGGGAGCGAGCCATGCATTTTTGGTTGGCATCGGGCTAAGTTTTTCACCAGCGGTTTTAGGCAAGCGGGCGGAGAGGCAGGTATCAAGCCAGGGAATAGCCATATAACGGGAATTGCCACATTCATGTGAACTGAGCGGGTCAATCGATACCCCTATTAATCCACCCGCACCTCTCACTTTTTTGAAGAAGATTTCGTTGCTTGGCCAAACCCGTGCAAACCTCCCTTTTTTTTCAGTGACTCCCTCTTTTGTTCCCGGGTTGCACATAATTGGAACCTCGAGGGCATCTACCGGTAGATCATATGGTTTAATTTGGGGCCGCTCCGGATTTGCTTCCAACATTGGAACCCCAGAACGTAACCAGCACGCAATCACCCGATTGGGATGGAGTATGGTCATTCCGCCCACCCAGTGCCCACCGCCACTATGTCCCCATAGTGCCCACGGCACCTCACTTAATTCGGTATGTCCGCTCATTTTGCCCAAGTCCTCTAAACTTTTTAAAAAGGTTTTATTGGATCCATTGCGTGGATCACACCACAATTGACAGTCTGCATCTTTAGGTTGTTCATAAGAAGGAGACATCAACGCACAATCGTGTTTCTTTGCAAGTGCTTGCCAGTGAAGATCCCAGGCACCGGTCAGTCCGGATTTGCAGGATCCTTCTCCACATCCGTGCTGATGAACAATGATTCCACTTAAATTTTTAACTCCTTTTGGTATCCAGATAGTGTATTTAACTGGAAAAATTAACTTACCCAGTTCGTTTGATGTTTCATACCTTATCCGGTAGTAGGGCGGTTCAGCATCGGGAAAATCATCATAGGGCGGATTTTGTCCATGAATAATAGTGGAAAATAAAAAAAACAATATGAGAAACCTATGCATTATTTATCTGAAGCATGGATTTGAACTTTAGTAAACATCCTAAGGATAGAATTCAATTTTGGACTTTTTACACATCCTCCTTAGGATGGGATCATGGACAAATCCAAATCTACAAATGACCAACATGCGCTTACTGTTTCCAAAGCCCGGAAATCTTTTGGTAAGGTAGAAGTTCTCAAAGGGGTGGATTTAAGTATTATTGAAGGCGAACGGGTTGCCCTGATGGGACCGAGTGGAAGTGGTAAGTCAACATTGCTAAATTGTATATCCGGAATTGAGAAATTGGATTCTGGAGAAATTATTTTGGACGGAAAAAACCTTGATCGACTTGATCTTAATGGGATTGAAAAAATGAGAAGGGAGTCAATTGGTTACATATTTCAATCTTTTCATTTACTGCCCACACTCACTGCATATGAGAACATTGAATTACCCGTCCAACTAATCGACATACCCGACAAAGAACGAAAAGATAAAGTGGATCAACTTCTTGAATCTGTCGGCCTTTCCCACCGGTCGAACCATAAACCCGATCAGTTGAGTGGTGGCGAGCGCCAACGGGTGGCCATTGCCCGAGCATTGATCCACAAGCCAAGCCTGGTTCTTGCCGATGAGCCAACCGGTAGTCTGGATAGCAAGAGCGGGGAGGCGATCCTTACTTTGTTGGAAGAACTATCGAATGATCATAAAGTAGCCCTTCTTTTGGTCACTCACGATCGTACATCGACCCGGATTTGTGACCGGGTAATTTCAATACAGGACGGTAAGCTAGTCTGAGGGAACAGTTTTTTATGCTGTCTATACGCCTGGCATTTTTACTCCTTTTTCGGACCACTTTCAGGCATTGGAAGGGAAAGATTGGGAGTTATATTTTGCTTCTATCCATTGTTGCAGTTGGGGTGGGTGCATTTAATGGGATCCGGCAGGCAAGTCGATCAGCATCCGCAAATTTTGGATTATTTAACCAGGCAGTTTCTGGACAAAGTGATTTTCTGATCGAATCTCCGACCCAGAGGTTGAATACGGATATACTCGACAAGCTCGGAGATCTTTCAACCAGTCCGGATTGGCACCTTGTACCGGTCATTGAGGGCTCGGTTACAGCACTGGATACAAATGGATCTCCTGATCAACAACTCCGCTTGGTCGGTCTTGACCTAATGGGGTTAGCCAACCTTCCAAATTTAATGGATGCGGAATTTGATTTTGGTAAGGACGAATCAAATTGGTATGATTGGTTGGGAAGTGAAGATTTTGTATGGATTGGTCGGGAAACTGCCAGGAAATTAAATGTAAGTACGGGTGAAGAAATCAGTTTCTTGGCAAGCGGACGAATCCGTCAAATGGTGGTCAGAAAAATTATTGATTCTGAAACCGGCTCTTTCCCTGACGATCTGGTAATTGCCGATCTTCCAACAGTTCAAAATCTACTCAGCCGGTCAGCGGAACTGAACCGGGTGGAAGTGATCATTGACCAAGTTAATCTACGAGAGAGTGCAGAATATCTTGAGCATATACGCAATCGAATTGAACAGGGATTACCCGATAGCGTATCTCTAAAGCCCACGCAAAACCGGGCAGCAGACCGGGCGGCCATGACCGCTGCCTTTCGCTTGAACCTGACCATTCTCTCACTGATTGCGATTCTGGTGGGTGCATATCTGATCTTACAGGCACTCGATGCAGCCGTGGTTCGACGTCGTGCAGAAGTGGCCACGCTTATCTCTCTTGGAGTCGGGCACCGGGTTCTGTTTTTAACTTTTTTGATCGAGTCTGTATTCATTGGGTTGATTGGTTCAGTCATTGGAATTGGAGTGGGTTGGCTTTTTGCTTATCTCTCCGCTCAAATGCTTGCTGACACTGTAAATGCACTCTACTTTGCAACTACCATTGAGGCTATCTCTCTCACCTGGATGGACTGTGTGTTCGGCTTTTTACTTGGCTTTTCATTCACTTTGCTTGCTGGTTGGTTACCGGCTAGGGACGCGATGCAGACGCCACCTGCACAGATTCTTTCACGGGGTGACTGGTCTCCAGGGTTTTCATGGTTAAGAAAAAGCTGGATTGGGTGGTTGCTCATAATTGTTGGTTGTTTGTTCTTATTACTTTCTCCAATATCCCTTGAGGGTGGCGGAAAAATGGCGGTGGGTGGATTTATTACATCCGGTTGCTGGATACTTGGTACGGCTCTTCTTTCCGGTCATTTACTTGTTGGCATGGCTGGTGTCTTTAGACCCTTTTGTAAAAGACCGGTCACCCGTCTGGCCAGTAGCCGACTGCAGGACGGGTCGAGCAGGCATCGACTGGCGGTCGCCGGCTTGGTTGTCGCAGTTGGCATGGTTACTGGAATGTTTCAAATGGTGGATAGTTTTAGGAGTACAATTGAGCAGTGGTTTGATATACGTTTCCAGGCTGAATTATATGTTTCCGAACGCGGGGTCACAGGGGCTGGTACAATTAATGGAATTGATCCACTTGTCATGGATCAAATAGTCAAGGAGGACACCCTTGCCTATGCAGATATTGTTTACATCTCCTATGCCAAACCACCAGAGGGGATAACCATTTTATCGGGTGTTGATATGAAGGCATGGAGCTCGCAAATTAGGCAACTTTGGTTAAAACCACCCGGCTCACTCAGGGCGATTCCCGGTTGTGAGCCTGCATTAATCAGTGAAACATTTGCCCGTCGTTTTGATTTAATTGATGGTGGATCCATCGAGCTTGAGACCATGGCGGGAAAAAAGAAAATTTCCCCGGTTGGAATTTTTTCAGATTACGGGAACGAATTTGGAACTGCGGCGGTTGATATTCCGGTTTGGAAGGAATGGACGAAATCTGAACGGCCCATCAATGTGAGTATGTATTTAAAAGATGGTACTGATGTGAACGCGGTCAGAGATCGTTTGCGCATTTCATTTCCCGGGCTCGATATTCGAAATGCAGCTGAATTGCGGGATGTTGCCCTTGGCATTTTTGAACAGACATTCAAGGCAACATCTGCCCTGAATGGAATTGGATTGGCGGTTGCTTTTGCCGGTTTGTTGCTTGGCCTGTTAGCAATTTTTGATGAGTCATCCCGTACATGGCTCACACTTCGCCACCTTGGGTTTTCAAGAAAACAGTTTTTATTGTCTGCCGGACTTGAGGGGGCGGGTATTGGGCTTGGGGCGTGGATGAGCGGATCAATTGTGGGTATTGCCCTGGGCTGGTTACTCATTTTTGTGATAAATGTCCAAAGCTTCGGATGGACTCTTCAATGGCAATTGCCCATCGTGGATTTTATAATTTTTGGTTCATTACTTGTCCTGACCGGTTTTTTATCCGGTGTAATTGCCGCTGCATACTGGAACTTTAAACAAAAATGAATATTATAATCTTCTGTTTTCTTGTTTTTCCATTGGTCGCTTTTGCAGAATGGATTGAACCACCCACTCATTCTTCAAAAGGTCACATGGTCCCGTCTCCAGATTATGTGCCCAATTTTCCAAGAGATCATGGTTCCCATCCCAACTATGCGATCGAATGGTGGTATTGGATTGGTCATTTACAGGCTAAGGACGGAGAAAATAAATATGGATTTCAATCCACTGTATTTCGAATTGCCGGAGATTCAAAGGGTTCAAATAAAACGGCCAATATACAATTTGGAAACCAGAATTTATTCTTGGTTCATTCAGCACTGAGTGATTTGAATAATAAAAAATATCTACACATTGAACGGGTATATCGTGAAGGCTGGCAGGCCAGAGCATCGACACAAAAATTGGAATTAAGAGTGGGCGGTGTGAAAGCTCGCTTGTTGCAGGGAGAGGAAGGACAGTTCGTAACCACAAATTATAAAAATGGGGACAGGTTGGAACTTAGTTTCCGTCCAAGTAAGCCAATTGTGGTATTTGGGGACAGGGGATTAAGCCGAAAAGGAGGAAGTCCTGGAGCTGTTAGCTGGTATTGGTCTTATACCCGATTACTTGCCGATGGCATTCTGTTTAAAGACGGAAAAAAGATTCAAGTAAGTGGCATGGCGTGGATGGATCATGAGATTTCATCCAGTCAATTAGGGGAAGATTTAGCCGGGTGGGATTGGACTTGTATGCAATTAGACGACGGTACCGAGGTTAAAGCATACCGGTTACGGGAGAATGAGGGTGGGAGCGATCCATGGTCT
>CBFIBI010000123.1:0-6427 GCA_965660725.1 Opitutales bacterium | reverse complement strand
GAAAGACCATCAATTGGACGGTCCTTCGGTAGAATTGTTCCGGTGGCTTCCATAATCGTAGGGAACAAATCGATCGAGGAAACCGGAAATCCCGTCTTTTTCCCTGCTGGAATTTTGGCCGGCCAGCGGGCAAGAAAAGGCACGCGGATTCCACCCTCATAGCAGTATCCCTTTCCACTCCGCAGAGGGGCGTTTTCAGTGGGGCTTCCGTTTCGGTCAAGCCCGCCATTATCACTTGTGAAAATAATCAGGGTGTTGTCGTCTAGTCCGTGCTTCTTTAATTCTGCGAGCATATCCCGCATGCAGTCATCAATCGATTCCACCATCGCCGCATATTTCCGGTTGGTTTCGGACATGCCTTCCTTAAATCTGTATTTATCTGCCACTTCCTGGATCGCCTGGATTGGAGTATGTACCGCGTAGTGGGACACCTGGATGAAGAAAGGCTGGTCTTTCCACTTGCGAATCAGTTTGACCGCCTCGTCCGATTCCCGATGGGTTAAATATTCTCCCGGTTTCCGCCCGGGAAGTTTATGAATACCAGCCTGAATGGTGGGGTGTTTATGTTTTGGATTATTGTAGGGATCAAAAAAGGATGGTGGCTGCCCATAATCACAACCGCCAAAATTTTCATGATATCCCTGATTTTCCGGATACCACGCCTCATCTCCTAGGTGCCATTTTCCAATGTAGGCGGTTTTGTATTTATTTTTTTGCAGGGCCTCCGCGATCGTGATTTCCGAACTTTCCATCCAGTACGGATTGGGAGGGCAGAGAAGTTTGCGGTTTTTCCCACCGACATATTCTGTCGGGTTTTTCTCCGGTGTTCCTAAGCCTCCCCGTTGAAAAAGTGATCGTATCCAATCGGTCACCCCGAGGCGGTGGGGATAGCGGCCCGTCTGCACTGCTGCACGAGTGGGTGAGCAAACAGCACAGGCAGCATAGCCATTGGTGTAAGTGATCCCTTCCTTGGCCAACCTATCCACATTCGGGGTGCGGTAAAAGTCTGAGCCCTGACAGCTCAAGTCCATCCAACCCATGTCATCTACGAGGACCAAAATAACATTTGGTTTGGTACTTTCTTTGGCGGCATCAGTATTCACCGAGTAAAAAAGAAGGCTGACAACGGATAGTAAAACAAGATTTCTCATACTTTTATCATTAGCTATTCGAGATATTCGGTGCAAGCTCATCACAAATATGGATTCAAAAAATTTCATCCACCCAGTGAGGGCTAGGGTCTAGTACACCCTTCATTTCACACCGTTGTCATCTCGAGGGCATAGCCAGTCGCGATCGACTTTAATTCAGTAAGCGAAGAGAACAAGTGGTATGCGTGACCCAAGACAAGATGGATTGTCGCGTCGGCTAATTCGCAATGAGAAAGGGTTGTGATCTGCAAATAAGTTACTTAAAAAGTATCCCTTAAATGAGCAGTTATTTATTTTTGGCAGGGGCAATCATATGTGAGGTTATTGGAACCTTACTCCTGCCATACTCCAAGAATTTTACCAAGGTTTATCCAAGCATACTTCTGGTAGTTTGTTATATTGCCGCTTTTGTTTTTCTATCCTTTGCCGTGAGGGAAATTCCCCTTACGATTGTTTATGCGACCTGGTGCGGAATAGGAATATTCTTGGTTTCGGTTTTAAGCTATTTTCTCTTTGGTCAATCCCTTTCCTGGCAGGGGATTGTTGGAATGGTCCTGATTGTGGTTGGGGTAACTTTAGTCAATGGCTTTAAGGTAAGCCACACACCTTAAACCAATCCCTAGCTTATAATATCCTTTTCCCGATTGGCGGATATTTTAACCAATCCCTAGCTTATAATATCCGCCAATCGGGAAAAGGTACTCTGCTGGAACCCAACCGCCTGCTTAATAAATACATCGCGTTCCAAGGGGTTGTTGATTTTTAGCGATTTGAAATAATCTGACCTGTTCAACAAATTTCCCCTCCAGGGACCAAATCCGCCGGATGGAATTGGGAAATCACTCCCATGGATCACCCGTGACTGAATTTTGGGATCGAGCAGGGCAGGGATCGTGCGCCAACGGTTTGGGCTGGCCAGGGCGCTGTTGTCAGTGAAGAGGTTGGGGAACTGGTCCATCATTTTGAGAAGATCTGCGGTATAATCGGGATCCAAGATACCCGATTTACCAGCCCCATGAGCCGCGATCACTTTGACTTCACATTCCAAGGGTAGTCGAAGAATTCGTGGGTCAGCAAATTTCGCATTGAGTACAGGTACGGAGAATTCTCCTCCGGTGTGGGCAAGGAAGGGTATGCCCAATTTTGAAAGCTTTTCCCAGAATGGCTGGTATTGAATATCCGAGCAGTCGACATTGTGACAGTTTGGCAGAAGTTTTAATACTTTGGCCCCTTTTTCTGCACATCGTTCCAGTTCTTCGATCGCATCTGTCCGGGCTGGATGAATCGAACATGCGGGCAGAATCTGAGCATATTTTTTTGCCAGCCTGAGCACATGATCATTGGGTACATAGAATTTAGCTTTTCCCTTCAGGCAGTTACCGCTTGGGTCGTAGGGGTAGTCCATCGCTAGTAGAAGAACCGAATCGAGCGAAGAGCTATCGATAAGATTGATTAGTCTTTCCTCATAGGCTTGATCTACACCCAGTTGGCGACTCGATTTTAAAATGCCCGCCTGTGCCTTGACGATGGGTTCGACTATACGGTCCAGCAGGGTACTGCATCTAAGCCAGCACCCGCTACTATTCGATCCATCCCCCACGAAATGAACATGTCCATCAATTCTCACAAATTAAAAACTCATTTTAAATATTTTGTAAAAGTTCCCGCACCGCATTTTCTTTTTTTGCTTTTTTCCAGCTTGATAGCGTAAGCCTGGATTTTTTTGGCAGTCTGCTGAAAAGATAACAAACCAATCCATGTATTAAGAGACCGATGCATGAGCCAACGGTAAAATCGAATAATACAATTACGCAGAGCAGTCCAATGCCCCATGTTAAAATAGTAAGTAAATTTACATACCAGACCAGTTTCCTGGATGCGGAAATGAGGAGCATTGAATGATCGCAATTGATACAGTGTGGTATTTCAACAATTTCGGAATAAAAACCACCATCCAGGTCTGCCCGGTTGAAAGTATCCCATTTTCTTCGGTAATCCGTAAAGGCATGGCAAGTATAGCACCAGGGTTCCTCTTTTTCTTCGGGCAGGTCGAGTGTTTCGATATCTTCGACATCCTCCTGCATATTTTTAATCAGTGACTTGCTTGGTTTTAAGGGTAGTCATAATAAGATCATGAGTGAGAGGAGTGGCGAGATTAATTCCGTATTTTTCCTGAAGCAGGTAGGCCCATTCACGAACCTGATTTCCAGTTTCAATTAATTTATGGGGCGATTTTAAGGTATATGCCAGTCTCCAACGCACTCCGTGATCTCCGCATTCTTTATTCGCCACGACAAAGCCCCCGTTTTTATCAATCAATCCTTCGCTTGCTACATTATTCCAGGCATCTTCGAGCATTTCTTTGATTTTGTCATTATCTGTACCGTAACCAAACCAAAAATCTTCAAACTCGCGAATGCCTTTCTTGAGTTCGGTTTTTAAAACATCGACCCGGGCAAGACGCAGCTTTGAATTGGGTAAAATGACATCGTGTTTATTGACGAGATCGCGAACAATGGTCTGAAAACTATCAACTTGTAAAACGATTGCGGTAAGGTTTTCATCTTGAATTTTTATAACATCTCCCCGTTCGATACGTCCCTGGCTAATTATCAATATTCCGCTAAGAAAATCTCCTGCCCAGTATTCCTTGCTGGCAAATATAAAAAGGGCTAGAAATCCTAATACACTTGTGGTCTGAAGCCAGTCTTCGAACCCCCAGATGTTTATGAGAAGAACAATGGTGATGGTTAGAATGATAAAGGATACAAAAAGCTCCAATGTCCTTGAAGTGTGGGTCTCTGTGGTTCGGGCGAAATCTTCAATCGTTTTACTTTTCCCGTACTTCTTAAGGATAAACGCCTCGGCAAAATGGATAAGTAAATAACATGCTAGTATAACCAGAAAAGTCTGACTAATTGCACGCCCAAGAGTAATCTCAAAAATTATCGCACCCAAATAAGTAATAAATAATACAAGATTTGTAACATGTAAAATACGCAGACGTGCCTGACTATTTTTTGTATCCTTAATCTTTCCATAGTGAGTGGCAAACCACTTGGAAAAGATTAGAATAAATAAATTAACCGCTAAGGTGAAGTGATCAATGGGTTTGAGCACCTCAAGGTGATCCTTGATAATGGAAGGAACATTTTCGAATTGAATATTTAGCAAGAGATCCTGCATTGAATCTAGAACCCTAAACTTTTACTTTAACTGAACTCAAGGGAATTTTCTAATTCGTATATGCCTAGTGGCCAAGAATTGAATCAACTTTGTTCGTTTGAAAGTTTTCTATTGAACCTAGAAGTTCATTTCTTCAGGCACTATGGTGTTGATAGCTTTTATTATTTTGAGAATTTCGGATAGGGAGTTTTTACTTTTATTCGTAAAGCCCAATTTCATGGTTCCTGTTCTGGAAGTTTTTCCGGAATTGGATGCAACTTCCATGTGAGAAATATCTTTGAGAATTTCCTCGGGTCCGCCAGGAGGGATGG
This sequence comes from Opitutales bacterium, assembly GCA_965660725.1. GTDB lineage: Bacteria > Verrucomicrobiota > Verrucomicrobiia > Opitutales > Seribacteraceae > Seribacter. Next base: position 1,779 of record CBFIBI010000123.1, on the reverse strand, counting down.
GGAAATCTAACTTCAAGATTGGAGCGACATTTATTTTTAAAACAAAATCATTATCTGCAAAGAGATCTTTTTCGGAACCGCTCACAGGATTTTTAACCGATCCCGACTGGGTGGCTTCGAGATGCTCCTTACTGGCAATAAGGAGAAAATCATCTTTTTCAGTTATGGTATAGCCCTGCATCATGGCGAGACCCATACCCATGGCGAGGGGAGGAGCCGCTTTAAGTTTAAGCCATTTGGGGGTGTCGATGGATGCGGCAACGATGAATTCTGGTTTGGGCATGGCGGCCATCATCATGGCTCCTGGGTTCATCCCACCTGGAGGGCCTCCACCGGAGAATCCACCTGCACCTCCTGGAGGAGGAAAGGGGATATCGCCTTCTTCCATATCAGGGTCGCCGAATGGATTGGCTTCATTTGGAGCATCATTACCCCCGAATGGATCCGCGTCAGGTCCACCAGGGAAGCCTCCCATGGAACTTGGGTCAGGCATTTTTACATCGGTTAAGGAAACAAGAAATTCACCGGTAAATGAAGCAATTGCATCTTTGATGGACAAACCACCCAGTTCGGGCATAGGTTCGTTTAGCTGAATATCCTCTCCAAACTCGGGAAGGATTTCCTTCTCTGCAAATTCAACAAACTTAGAAAGATCAAAAGCAAAGCCCAATGCCAGTATGGCATCCGCGGGCGAGAATTTTAAAATTGCATCAGAAAATCCTCCCTTTCCATAAACCATATCGTTACTCGGGGCTTCCACTTTGATTTGAGCAACCATTTCCCCTTTTTCAAAATTAAGAGTGAGTGCACCGCTTCCTCCCTTAATGGCTTTGAGGCCGGGGTTATCCATTTGATTGCTCAGGGTGTCTAAAATGGAATCTCCACCAAACCAGATACTAACATCATGACTTTCTTGAGAGAAGGAGGTAAAAGATTGGTTATTTTTAAGGAGTGAGTCAGAGCCATCTGCAGTCATGAATTTATCGATCGATGGTTCTTTATCTTTTGGCTTATCGGCAAATCCGGCAAAGAAGAAATCTGAACCTATGGCAATCTGTGGCTCACTATTGCCGAGTGGGGTATAAAGATGATATCCATCTTTTTCAGTTGGTTTATCAAGACCGGCAAGTAATTCGATCGTATTCATGAACTTTTCCTTGTCTGTCAACTTTCCAGCAAGACCTCCGGTTGGGGCTAAGTTTGGACTTTCATTAGGGATGAGGTGAATTTGAAAAGGTTGGGAGACATCGAGTCCCAAAGAGGCTGGGTTTTCGAGTGCCTTGGGAACCAAGGGAGGCAAGCCCGGAGGCAAAAGAGCCGCGATGTCGTCTCGACCTTTTTCAAGGAGGTCATTGATTCTGATCAAAATAACGGCTCCGGCATCGGAGGGAATTCTTTCTATTAGAGGAATATTATTATTTGATGATCCAGAATTCTTTGGTTCTTTTTTGGGTCCATCTGATGCTTGCGAAGAGCTTGTTTCAGCCTGCTCCGATTCAGTTTCATTATTTACAACCTGATCGCCATTTTCTTCATCATCTCCAAGAAGGTAAACAATAAGAACAACAACAAGTGAAATTAAAGTAACTGCTCCAATTGAAGCAAAAATTAGAACTTTTTTACCACTGCCCTTTGCTGTTGAAGCCTTCGTTTGGTTGAATTGGTTCTGGGTATTACTTGCTGTTTGTTTTGCATGAACCTGCTGTGGTTGCTGGGCAATAGGCTGCGCGGTGGCAGGTTGGGCCAAACCGGGTACTTGGGAGAGGGGAACCCAGTTCT
>CBFIBI010000122.1:0-6442 GCA_965660725.1 Opitutales bacterium | reverse complement strand
ACCATCAAGTAATCTTGGTCGAGATAAGCAATCTCATCATTTCGGATGATGGATTGGCATTTCCCGGCTGTTTGAATACGGAAGACTTCATCTTCCTGCTCAAGAATTTGAAAAGGTTGTAGCACCTTAAGCGATAGCTTAACCCGGCTAATTTGATGAGATAGTCTCAAAGGCTACGACTTTACCTTTGGAAAAATCAACCTCCATCTTAAGTTCGAGATCCTTGTATTCACGGTCAACAAGAAACGATTCATCACGAACCCTCGAACGCCCCTTTTCATCCGTGTAGGGCACTGGCATCCGAACCCACTCATACTCGGAATGCTTAACTACCTCAAAATATTGCCAGTTGACGAGTTCCCCATCAGCGTTTTTGCGCCGAGAAACTCGATCTGGACTTCCGACTGCCAACCGGACCATATCCTCATCAAACCCAATTTCTACTTCACCATGCCGAATTGCCTCACGAACCTCCTCGGAAAACTCATAAAAAAGCTCTATATTTTCTGCAATACGCCTCTCCCGCTGGGCCTCTGGAGTTATACATCCAGCAAGGACGACAGAAAAGAAAATTAATGCTAGTCTAAGGGTCTTCATTTAAGGGTTGAAATATAACAATGCTTTCCGTTCGCCTTTCCTTTTTTTATCTTCGTTTTCATTTTATCGCCAAATTTATCGCCAAATTTATCGCCAAAATATACGGCAATTTAAGGTAATAATAGGTAAAGATAGGTAAAACTAAAGTCCAATACAAAAAAGACCCTCCCGAAGGAAGGCCTTTATTTAAGAGGGATTCCCACTATTTAAGAGTGGCACACCCGGAGGGAGTCGAACCCCCAACCTCCTGGTCCGTAGCCAGGCACTCTATCCAATTGAGCTACGGGTGCACTGAAGGAAGACTATTAAAATATTTGATCCAATCGAGCAAGCTAAAAGCCAACAGAAAAGAAGAATATATCCCTAGACAGACTTAAATACCAGAGAAGCGTTATGTCCCCCAAACCCCGAATTATTGCTAACCGCGACATTGACCTCATGATTTCTTGCAAAATTCGGAACATAGTCTAAATCACAATCTGGATCTGGATTATCTAAATTGATTGTGGGTGGGATGATATTGTCATCAATTGCCTTACAAACTGTAGCTGCTTCAATAGCACCGGCAGCACCAAGCAAATGTCCAGTCATTGATTTTGTAGAACTGACACATAAACCATTATTAGCGTATGATCCAAAAACATTTTTTAAGGCAACAGTTTCGGAACGATCGTTGTAGGGAGTAGATGTTCCGTGAGCATTGACATAATTAACCGAATCTCTAGAAACTTTTGCTTCATCAAGTGCCTGGTTCATACATTTTGTCAGAGCTTTACTCTCCGTGTCTGGAGTCGTTACATGGAAAGCGTCACAAGTTGCAGAATAACCAACGATTTCCGCATATATCCTGGCACCTCTCTTTTCTGCATGCTCTTTAGTTTCAAGAACTAATACCCCAGCACCTTCTCCCATTACAAAGCCATCTCGCTCAGCATCAAATGGACGAGAAGCCTGACTTGGGTGATCATTAAACTTAGTACTCATGGCCTTCATAGAAGAAAACCCAGCAAATCCGATTCTAGTTACAGCGGCTTCACTACCTCCTGCAAATATTACATCAGCTAAGCCTCGCTCCATCATGTGAAAGGCTTCTCCAATTGCATGTGACCCAGAAGCACAAGCACTTACGACAGAAAAATTTGGCCCTTGAGCACCCAAATCAATAGCAATAACTCCACCTGCAATATTTGCAATTAAAGAAGGTATCATGAAAGGAGAAACTCTTCGTGGTCCCCTTTCAATCAATGTTGTCATTTGCTTCTCAATTGTTTCCATACCACCAATTCCAGAGCCAACTAAAACACCAGTTCTTTCAGGAACTAATGAATCCCGTGATAAGTCAGCATCCTCTAGTGCATGGCGTGATGCAGCTAGAGCAAGATGCGTGTATCTGTCATTACGCCGGACTTCCTTGGGATCCATAAAATCTTCAGGGTTAAAATCCTTAACCTCGGATGCAACTTGACTGGCAATATCACTCGCATCAAATCGGGTAACTGCTGTTATGCCAGATTTTCCGTCTTTAAGTGAGTTCCAAAATTCTTCAATGCCGCTCCCCAATGAAGTGACAACACCGATACCTGTTATAACGACTTGATTCATGGCACAAATTCAAAACGGGAAATTAAGGACCCGTCGCGAATAGGGTAAAGGATTACGAAGATAGATTCTTCTCAACATATTCGATGACAGAGCCTACAGATTGAAGCTTCTCTGCTTCTTCCTCAGGAATGTCTGTACCGAACTCTTCTTCAAGAGCCATAACTAGTTCAACTTGATCCAAAGAATCCGCACCAAGATCATCAATAAAACTGGCTTCAGGAGTTACTTGCTCTTCACTTACATTGAGCTGGCTAATAATAATTTTCTTTACGCGATCGGCGTTATTTTCTGACATAATTTTATATTGGGTTGAAATTTAACATTATTCTCTTGTTCACATCACCATCCCTCCGTCAACCGTAAAAACTTGTCCAGTAATGTAGGAAGACTTTTCGGATGATAAAAATGAAGCCATTTCAGCAATATCTTCGACTTTACCAAATCTTTTTAGTGGCACTGTACCAAGTGCAACCTCCTTTATTCGGTCATCTAGACTAGATGTCATATCGGTATCGATAAAGCCAGGTGCTATAGCATTTACAGTAACAGAACGGGCTGCAAATTCTCTGGCAAGGCTCTTTGTTAGTCCAATCATACCAGCTTTAGCAGCCGCGTAGTTAGCTTGCCCGGCATTACCGGTAAGACCAACGACGGAAGAAATGTTTATAATTCGCCCCCAACGTTTACGTGTCATCGGGCGACCAAGAGCTTTAATCCAATGAAAACAGCTATTTAAATTAGTATTTATAACATCCATCCAATCATCTTCCTCCATACGAAAAAGAAGATTATCTCTGGTAATTCCTGCATTATTGATAAGAACATCTACGCATTCAAATTTCTCTAAAATTTGATCACAAGCTTTACGGATTTCTTCACCCGAAGAAACATCTACTGCCATTGCTTCTGCTTGACCGCCCTGTTCGATAATGAATTCTGCTGCACTTCCGCAAGAGGTTGGTGATTTACTCACACAAATGACATACATACCATCTTTTGCCAAATTTTGAGCTATCGTACGACCAATACCACGACCCGCACCCGTAACTAATGCTATTTTAGATTTTGTGTTTTCCTCACTCATATGTTTTAAACGAAATTTTGTCTAATAAACCCACCAAAATGAAAAATGCTAGAATCTTTCGCTTAAAGCAACACACAATTTATTGCAAACGACCCTTTTTATGCAAATAACAAATACCAATCGTCCAAAGTTACAAAAATTTCTTGCAAATGCTGGTATCTGTTCAAGAAGAAAAGGAGAAGAATTAATTTTAGATGGATTGGTCTCCGTAAATGGGAATAAGGCGAAATTAGGCGACCGGGTGTCTCCTGAAAGTGATATCGTTAAGGTAAACGGAAAAAGAGTGCAATCAACCAACCTTCCATCGATTACTTTACTCGTTAACAAACCCAAAGGATATATGTGCTCAAATGAAGATATTCATGCGGATCGCTTAATCTTTGAATTGTTAGAGACAAAGTATCGATCTATTCGCCTTTTCTGTGCTGGTCGTTTAGATGTTGATAGTGAGGGGATGGTTATACTAACAAACGATGGTGCACTAGCCCATAAACTTACTCACCCTTCGCAAAAAGTCCGTAAAAAATATAAGGTGGAAATCGATATTCCTTTAGACACCGTACATTTACCATCTTTAATTGGAGGGGAAATTGTTGAAGACGAATTTTTAAAGATTGACGAAATAAAACCCAGTAAAGGTAAATCTCTTCGCAGTACAAAGCTTGACATCTTTATGCAGCATGGAAAGAGAAGAGAGATTCGAAGGATTTTTTATCACCTGGGATATAAGGTAAAAAAACTTCGAAGAGTATCGATCGGTGGATTAGGAATAAGAAATATGTCACTGGGACAAAGTCGATTGCTTAAAAATGATGAAATTGATTTGCTCTTCCCCAAAAAAGTTTCCTAAAAATAATTATGGGAAATACATTTATTTACAAAACAAAATTATTCTTGAATATCTATTGCCTAGTTGCATTTTTTATAACTTGCTTTAGCTACGCTCAAAATGAAAGAAATAATGCTAACCAAAACTTAGCTGAAATTTTTGGAAAAAACTTACAAAATCCAACAATAGTTGAATCTAAGGAAGTTGAACCTATTGTTGTTGGTCGTAAAAAATGGAATGAACCATCACCCAAAAAAATTGATAAACTTGCTAGCAATAACAAAAAGCTTAACCGTTCAGCTAAAATTGAGGAATTAGATCCGTTAGAAACAAGACAAGATCAGACGGAACCATCCATAATGCCAACCAAACCACCCTCAATACCCCCTGCAGTTAACATACATCGAAACTTTGAAGGAAAATTAGTTCTTAAACCAAGAAAGCTTGGTTTTGAAAGAGACTTTCCATATCAGTTGGAAAATTCTCGAGGAAAAAGGCTTGCCTACATTGATACTCAGGGAATTCGAGTAATTGACCCACTCTCACTAAAAAACAAGAAAGTAAATATCCTTGGAAAATTAGAACCTATTCAAAAGGGTTCAGAGGAATTGGTTATTCGTGCTAAAATTCTTAGAGAGATTGATTAATTATTTCTAATACAACATCTCTTATGGAATTGATTGACGGCAACGAGATTGCCAAAGATATAATCGAGGAGCTTAAAGGTACTGTTTCTTCTTATAGTAACGGAAAACCTTGTGTTGCTTTTATCAGAGTAGGCAATGACCCCGCTTCTGTTTCCTATGTTAATAAGAAAGAAAAAACTGCTGCGACAATTGGTATTAATAGCAAGTTACATGTTTTTCCAGAAGATATTACAGAATATGAACTACTCCGACATATTGACACTCTAAACAAAAATACAAATGTACATGGAATTCTTGTTCAAGCACCTCTGCCCTCTCACATAAACGAAAGGATTGTTTTTAATCATGTCTCCCCCGCTAAAGATGTAGATGGATTCCATGCAGAAAATTTAGGTAAGTTGTGCCAAGAAGAAGACACTTTTATTTCCTGTACCCCAGCGGGTATTTTAGAATTAATAAAAAGAAAAAAAATTGAGACTGCTGGCAAACATGTTGTTGTCTTAGGTCGAAGTTTGATTGTGGGAAAACCAGCCGGTTTGCTGTTCCTTAGAAAAGGATTGCCTGGTAATGCAACAGTTACCTTCTGTCATTCCCAAACCGAGAATCTAAAAAACTTTACTACGCAGGCGGATGTTCTTGTTGCTGCGATCGGAAAACCGCATTTCGTCAGCTCGGATATGATAAAAGATGGTGCAACTGTAATTGATGTAGGTATTAACCGAATTAGTGACCCAAGTAAAAAATCTGGCTTTCGCTTGGTCGGTGATGTCGACTTTGAAAAAGTTGCGTCTAAAGCGAAATTCATAACTCCAGTTCCTGGAGGTGTAGGCCCCATGACAGTCGCTATGTTAATGAGTAATACAGTTAAAGCTTTTTCAAAATCCAGATCCTAATAAACTCATGGATGATCAATTAACTGAACAACAAGAAATCATTTCCCACCCTAAACCTGCCCCCTTGGCTAAAAGAACGATAGCCTTCTTTATGGATGCAGTTCTTTTGTTTATCCTGATTCAATTAATTGCCCTTCTTATCCCAAAACTTTATGACGAGAATTCCGTTAACGAATTTAATAAATTGATTCATCGGGTTTCACTTTTAAGCGAAGATGATCGGTTAAATTCTACTGAAATGACTGCCTTTATTGAAGGTTCTCAACTTTCTTCACAAACTTACGAAATGATTGTCAGTATGGCATTTGTTGCCTGTGCTTTACCTATTCTTTATTTTTTTTGCGGTGAAACTTTCTTTCAGGGACAAACCTTAGGCAAAGCAACATTTGGCTTAAGAACAGTTCTTGTAAGAAATTATCAAAATGTACCGATTGGTAAAATTCTTATAAGGTCAATAATAAAAGGATTTGCTACCATTACTCTAGTAACTCCTTTTCTTTTGCCCGGTATATTAAACTTTTGCTTTTGTTTACTTAATCAAAAAAAACGATGTGTACATGACATACTTTCCGGCACAATAACTGTTCGTCCCAACCTTTAAAAAATTCAAAAATGTATTGGCCTATTAAATGAATAAAAAAATTGCATTTATTGGTGCAGGCAAAATGGTATCTGCTATTGTAAGGAGTTTACTTCGTTCTGGTTCATTTGATAAAAAAAACATCTCTTGTTGCTCTGCCAACGATGGAACCTCTGAGACTTTGTCCAAAGAAACTGGTATTGTTCGTCA
>CBFIBI010000121.1:0-6511 GCA_965660725.1 Opitutales bacterium | reverse complement strand
GGGATCTTATGCTTCATACATCAGGACTCTCTTATGGTTTTATTGGGAACGGACTCCCAAGAATAATTTAATAGTCATAACGATGGAACAAGCGATGCCCTACTCATTTTCCACCGAATGGAAAATTAAGAAAATTATCTATGATTCAATTGAAAAGTAATTTAAGCATCGTCAAGAGATTCCATACTGTGCAAATGTGCCACATCTCCCCAACTAATTAAACTCCAACCAGATTTCTTTTTTTCAATACGATTTAAAGAACAGTTAAGAAGAACAAAATTGCGCTCCGCATCAAGAGATAGCTTTAAGATATACCGAAAAACCGCACCGAGCACTCCACCATGAGTCACTAAAGCAATTTTGGAACCTGGGTGTTTCTCTGCAATTTTTTCAATCGCATCAGCACACCGAATATAAAACTGACGAAAGCTTTCACCTTCAGGAACTTGATAGTCAGGACCATCTTTTCGAAAAGAAGCATAAACTTCCGGATATCTCTCAATCATTTCATCCGTGTTTAATGCTTCCAAAACACCTAAATCACGTTCTCTTAGCTTCGGAAATGGTTCTGCAATCATACCCGAAGGACCACCAACCAACTCAGAAGTATGAATGGCACGTCGAAGATCGCTTGAATAATAAAAATCAAACTTCTCTTTTTTTATTCTTTCACCTAAAGCCTGAGCCTGAGCAACCCCACGTTTACTTAGAGGAGAATCTGCGTGCCCCTGCCATCGCCCCGAAAGGTTCCATTCAGTCTCGCCATGACGAATAAGTGTTATCGTTGTTGCTTGATCCATATCGGTAGTAATAAACCTCATATTCAATTCGGTCAGTATCAAACTTAAAGAAAGCCTCAATATATTAAAAATTAATTTCCAATTTTCAAGTGTTGTAAAAGTATGAATGACGGTTCAAATTTATAGTTATCCAAGTAACAAAGTTGCCATGAAAAAGTTTTTCTCTATTATTTTCCTTACCACAATCTTGAACTGTTTTGGAAATGTGGAGATTATCGAAATATCGCCACACAACACCCATAATTTACCCGGCGGCAAAGAAGCGGATGGAATTATAGGAGATTTCGTAATTAGAAACCGAGTCATTGAATGCGTAATCTCGGGTTCTGCTCCAAACAGAAAAGCAAATATGGGAGCTTTCTGGGGACCAAGTGGCATAACCCCTGGCTGCCTGTATGACTTATGCATTCGCGGGAGTAATAATGATCAGTTAACCATCTTTTCTCCAAGTAGACAACGAGGCAATATTTCTTATGTTAAACCGGGAGATGATAAGAAATCTATTGTAACTCATATCTCCAAGGCAGTATCAGGCGGTTTAACCAAAAGACATACTTACTCCTTAGAAGAAGACGAGTATGGACTTACCATAACCTCTCATTTACTTAACGAAACAAAAGAAAAAATATCTGGTCCAATAACTGACACGTGGACTAGGTTTAGAGAATCGGGCAGATTTGGAGAGGTCGAATGGGCTGACTCAGTCGATCCGTCAGATAAATGCGGATATGCATACACCTGGCTCATGAATGAACAAGGAAAGTCCCCTCCAAAAAGCAAAACATTTTCACAAGGTACCGAGATAATGGTTCAACGTTATTTGGCAGTGGGGAATTCTCCTATACAAGCTTTTGGGAGAGTCATGCAAAAGATTGGTAAAGTTGGAGCTCTTTTAATCAAACTCAATGACACAAATGGAAAGCCCATCACGACAGCTCGCCTCAATTTTGAAAAAGATGGAAAATCAATACCCGGCTATCCGGATGAAAACGGGTTAATAGATCTTCAATTACCTTTTGGAGAATGGAAAATCTCAGTCGTCGATCATGGTAGAAAAACTGTGAAAACCAATTTCGTTATAACCGAAAAGAAAAAAATAGAGAAAAAAATCACCTTAGGTATTCAGTCAGGAATTCAATTTATGGTTTCCAAAGAAGACGGTTCACCTAGTCCATGTAAGGCTCAGATTATTGGAATTGAAAACACATCCTCACCAAACTTGGGTCCTGTCGACCGGGCTTATGGATGTAAAGACCAGTATCATTCCGAAAACGGGCAATTCTTTATTGGTCTTTCCCCAGGAAAATACAAAATCATCATAACAAGAGGAATTGAGCACGACCACTTTGAACAAATCGCTGAGGTAAAAGAAGAAGAAATTAAAGAAATTTTTGTTCAACTCAAAAGAACTGTATTAACGCCCGGCTGGGTAAGCACAGATTTTCATAACCACTCCACCCCAAGCGGTGACAATGTTTGTGGCACGCCTGATCGTTTGGTTAACTTAGCCGCTGAGCATATTGAATTTGCACCGACCACTGAACATAACCGGATCATGGACTGGACTCCCACAATCAAGGCACTTGGATTAGAAAAAGAAATTTCCACTATACCCGGGATGGAATTGACTGGTTCTGGACCGCATTTAAACGCTTTTCCTTTAAATCCAAAACATCATCATCAAGACGGAGGGGCGCCGAAATGGACAAAAGATCCAAGGGTCAATGCTCTAAACCTGATGAATCATTCAGGTCACCACCCCAGTGGATGGGTTCACATTAATCACCCGGATATGATAGAAAACTTTATTGATCGTAATAAAGATGGAAAACCTGATGGTGGATACAGAGGTATCCTTTCGTTTATTGATGCAATCGAAACAGAAAACTACCGCGACGCTCAAATACTCCATCAAGCCCCTTACAAAATATCTCGCTTAGCGGGACGTGAACAAGTCAACATCGTTCGTGAGTTTGTCTGGTTACAAATGCTTAATTTAGGATTAAAAACTTGGGGAATAGCAGTAAGCGATGCTCATACAGTGCATGGAAATGGTGTCGGAGGATGGCGCACTTACATTCCATCCTCAACAGACAATCCGTCTGAAATTGACTGGCAGGAAATAAGTCGAAGAGCCAAAAGTGGACAAATGATTCTTACAACTGGCCCTTATTTAGAAGTTTCCACCTTAGATGGAACGATTGCCGGCGGACTCGCTCGGGCAAATGATTCAATCGATTTAAAAATACGCGTGCAATGTTCATCTTGGATAGATATTAACCGCATACAAGTGCTCAAAAACGGACGCCCCGATAAATCTCTTAACTTTACCCGAAAATCTAATCCCAAGTTATTTACAAATGGAGCTTTAAAATTTGATCAAACCGTAAATATCAATCTTACTGAGGATACTCATTTAATTGTTGTAGCTTACGGATCAGATTCTGATTTGAAAATTGGATATGGAAGCAGTAGTCAATCCGGTATTCGACCATGTGCATACAATAATCCAATCTTCATCGATTTAGATGGTAACGGATTTACTCCAAATGGAGACACCTTAGGATTTTCATTACCAACCGGCCGAATCTCCATTATTGATGCAAAAAAACTGCTCTCACAAGCTGGAATCCCAACCGATTAATATAGAAATTTTTAATATTTTACATCTTTATGATTGGTATATTTCGCTTTCCAAAACCAGAGTTTTGTTTTTACATTCAAATTTATTTGAAGTTATGAAAAATAAAAAATGTATCTTTAAATTTATTTTTTTTACATCAAGTATTTTAGTTTCATCTTGTACTAAAAAATACCCTAAAACAACCGAACAAAAGATTAGCTTCTATGAAAGCCAAGCAAGAACTTATCAGGCATTAGCAGACGCCCAAAGGCTCAGTCCACCTTATAATTCGTCAACTTTTCGAAACCGTGGCGGTCTATACGACCCATCTATGCGAATGGTCTATTTAAGCGAAGCTAAAAAATATAAAAAGCTTGCCGAGCAGGCAAAGAAACAATTCAACTCAGAATAGTAAAGAACTCTACTTATTAGGAGATGGACGAAATGGCCATTTGGGCGTACCTTTTGGATCAGGAGCATGGGGAGTTTTTCCTAGTCCATAATCCTCAGCTTGCATATCCTGTCCCGGCCAGAATTCCTTATCTCGAATAAATCCATAAAAAGATGGATAGAATGGGTCGACATATGAAACATCGGCATTTTCTGGAACATTTAATCCAGTTAAGAAGTAAGTTGCATTTACAACTAAACGCCTAAGATCCTCGCTGACTAAGTCAACGGAAGCCCCCATAGTAGTGCAAAAAGTTGTTCCATTTTTACCGTTTGGTGCGGTGTATGAGTGCAACCAAGCCAAGGGCTGCATGGGATCATTTTTTGAGTCCACAAATGATGATTTGGGCTCCAGTGTTTTAGTAACCGCACCACGCATAAGAATAGTGTCTTTATCGGTCAATCGACGAATACCATAAACATCCGATGGACCAAAAACATCGGTAACACCCCTAAGTATGGGGTGAGCAGCATTTTCAGTTTCAATCATACCCCGTGCACCTTCACCTTTATGCTTTCCATGATGATTGACCCACCCCTCTCCCATAACAAGAGGACCAAATTGGCCGTAAGATATCTTCCCGCCAAAACTACCGCTACCGTTAAAGGCATGAGTCGAAGTGCGAATTCCAATGATAGGTTTTCCTGCATTTAAAAAATCAGTTACAAATTTAGCATCCTTTTCACTTGGTTTACGAAAGCGAGTTCCAATGAGCATCAAATCAGCATCCTTAAGGGTGTTCCAACCAATTACTCCGCTCTGGTTGTTTGGGTCTATATATTTCCCAGAATTATCCCAAGCGAAAAGTACTTTACATGTAAAACCATGCTTTTCGGAAAGAATTTTTGCTAACATAGGCATACTTTCTTCCGTGCGATATTCCTCATCACCTGAAACTAAAACAACAGTCTTCCCATTGCCGGGTCCTGCTTTAGCTTTTAAATGCAGGATCTTAGAATCATCCGCCGATAAAGAAAGACCAAAGAAAAAGACTGTTAGAGAGAAAAGAGAAATTTTTTTAATTTTTTTCATATGATGGTAATTATAATAAATTCAAGGCAGTCCATTGAGATAAACTAATGAGCAGAAGTCAAAACTCATCGACCGCGAATGAGAAAAAAATGGATCAACCCCAAAAAGGATTCGTAATTTTACAGATCATCGTTAAGCTCATGTGAATCATGTTTAAGAATATACCATTTGGTCGTGTGGAGTGGGTCACCAGCAGTTTTTTAATCATCACTGCCATTCTTACATTCACTGCAGTTCCTGCATACTTTTATTATTTTGGCTGGGATTGGTTCCTATTTGCCGTTTTTATGTTTTATTATCCCGCAACTGGTATGAGTATTACCGTTGGGTATCATCGCTTATTTTCACACAAAGCCTTCAAAGCAAAATGGCCGGTCAAGTTATTCGTTTTATTATTTGGTGCTGCAGCTTTCGAAAACTCGGCACTTTGGTGGAGTTCAGAACACAGAAAGCACCACAAACATGTGGATACTGATGACGATCCTTACGATATAACAAAAGGATTTTTTTGGGCACATATGGGGTGGCTCATGTTTAAACTTAAACCAGACAGTCCCATTGAAAATGTCCAAGACTTAAAAAAAGATCGTTTGGTAATGTGGCAGGCTAATTGGGTACATGGAATCGCTTTTTTCATGAGTTTTGTACTCCCTACAATAATTGGATACATCTATGCCATCACCACTGGAAACCTCTCTCCTTTAGCTGGAGCTTTGGGCGGTTTTCTGGTTCCAGGCGTTGCTCGTGTTGTCATGGTACAACACGCAACATTTTGCATCAATTCACTTTGCCATATGATTGGCTCCCGCCCCTACTCCACAAGCCATAGTGCTCGCGACAGCTGGATTGCTGCGATCTTCACCATGGGAGAAGGGTATCATAATTATCACCATGAATTCCAGTGGGATTATCGTAACGGAGTAAAACCCTGGCAACTCGATCCATCCAAATGGATTATTTGGCTGCTTTCAAAAATAGGACTGACGGGTGATTTAAAAAGAGTTGCAAACGAACGTATCCTTCTTGCCGAGACTAGAGAAACCAAACGCCAGTTAACGGATCGAATTTCAACTCTTCAGGACATCAAAAATTCTTCCAATGAAATTTTTGATCAATCTCTCAAGTCTCTTGAAAATTGGAGCGAAAGATTAACTGAGATCTGTGATGAACTGCAAAAAGCAACACATGATAAAATTCAACTCTCCAAATCAAAACTTTCCGAATTACGATCTGAGATCGAGGGTGCAATTATTGAAATGGAATCAAACCTTAAACTTTCGGTTGCTTAAATTTCAATTGGTAACCTCGTTCATTTTTCTTGTTTAAATGTCAAAAGTACATCAAGAGCAAGTGCTGTTCTGAAAATATTGGAATCTCCGTGAAAATGTTTTGCGGGAGGCCAAGATCCATTATCCTTTTGATTTTCCAATAAAATCTTTGGATAAGTTGATTTGAAAATATCCCAATATTTATTTTCATTCAAAAAAGTCTGCGAGTAAAAGCATGCTCGGCTTGCATGTCTGAGGCCATAAAAGTCTATACTATTCCAGTCTGAAGAAATATTTTTATTAATCCAATCGAGACCTTTTTCCACGGTGTTTTTAT
>CBFIBI010000120.1:370-6527 GCA_965660725.1 Opitutales bacterium | reverse complement strand
GTGTTTTTATATTCTTCACCCCCATATTGTAAACAGAGAGCTCCCATTCCAGTCAGACTTGGTTTGCCATTCGAGCCTATTTTATATGCAAATTTTCCAGTTTTATCCTGACATTTTTTTACATATTCTGCAGCTCTTCTGATTGATTCTGATAAACCATTAACTCTTATCCCAAACGATTGTGCCTGAAAAAGTGCCATAAAGTTCCAGCCTGAGACCGAAAGATCGACATGAGCAACCGCACCTTTCCCATAGGAATATGCCCATCCCCCGTTCACATTTTGCCCGTCAATAATCATTGTTACAGCTTTGTTTACAGATTGCTCAAGTTCCTTGAGCTTCATTTTTTCAAAAGCATTTATGATAGCACGGGTGTAAATAGGATGTGCATAAGCAGCTTGTTGTGATTTAACTTTTTCGATTGGAACGGAACTTAAATATTGGATTCCTTTCCGTAAGGACAAAACTCTATTTTTTACTGGATCAAACTCGCAATTTTCCAGAAGACATAGTACAGACATGGCCGTCATCGCCAATTTATTCGTTTCCTTTGGATTACCATTTGAATCTCTGTCTTTTTCTCCCCATGACCCATCTTCACTTTGGACTGAAACTAGCCAATCCAACCCCATTTCAATCGATTTAGCAATTCCATCGGTTCCACCATTAGATAAAAACCTTTTACTTTTTTGAATGGGGTCGCATTTTCCAAGACTGGGATTCAATTGATCAAAATATTCTCTTAATTTAAAGACTTGATAATCTTTGACGGCTAATTTTACGCTCCTTTCAATCTCAGTAATTCTAGTCAACGCGGATTTAGAAATTTCTTTTTGAATAATTGGTTCTTTACCATTCGACTCTACCATCTCTCCCTCAACTACTAGTTTCGATCTTTTTCCGGAATCCAAAAAATCAACCTTTCCGCTTAAAACATTAAGCGAGATTGAATTAGGTTTTGAATTAATGGAAAAACTTGTCCCTCTTACACCTGCAAATCCAAGGTCCGATTCTATTGTAAAAGATGATTCCTTATCTAATTTTTTGACAACTACCACAAGTTCACCCGATTCTAAATCTAATTTAATTCTTGAAGGACTTATTTCATCCTGAATCGAACCAACAGACTGATCAGATGAAGTAAATTCCTTTTGCCCAAATCCACTGATTAGAAAATTTGTATTATTACCAACACTTAAACTCGTCCCATTACTAAAAAGCAGAATTGCTTCCCCATCGCTTTCTGTTGTGATCCTTGTTCCTTCCGTCAAAATTTGAGAAGTTCCTAATTTGTTAATTGAAGTACTCTCAGGTTCCTGAAAAGAAGCTTTTCCCTTCGAGAATAAAACTACAGATGCACCAAATTTAAAAGAATCATTTGGGTGGGACTTCCATTTAAAGTAATCTAGATCATTTGATTCTATGGAATCAGTTAAGTTCTCCTCTGTAAAGTAACCTCTATGATGTAAGATAAAAAACAAACAAGAAATTGATGCGAAAATAAGAACAAAAAGACTAATTATTACGACTTTTATAAAACCAATTGAATTCTTAGATTTATCTTCAATTCCCGAATCTTTTATAGGAATCCAATTCTTTCCATCTAGACAAATTAAATCATCTTTACTGAGTCGCTTTAAATTAATTTCAGACAAAATTTGCTGCCGAGAAAAAGGACCTATTGTCTTTCCATTTTTATGGGCAAAAAATCTCATCGATTAATATAAAAAATAAACAAAGATTGTGCTAGATTCCTTAAAATTGAATCAATAAAAAAATTTATCATAGGTCAGCGGACTGCCCATTACGACAGTAAAATTATAAAATTCATGAACTGCTATTGTAAAAACAATAGCCTGTAAAAATGATTTTTCTCTCATTGCCAAATAAAGAAGAGTCATTGATATCATTGTTGGATAGAGCAAACAATGCTCCCATAATCCGCGCTGTGTATGCAATAGCTCAAAAAAAAGTGCAAATCCAAGAACAGTCCAAATGGATCGTACCTTCAAATATCGACAGATCTCTAAAATCGGTACAAATATAAAAATTGTTTCTAGGACAGGAGCAAAAAAGATTGCTAATAAACCCATACTATAATCAACCAACCCCTCCCGGTGTACTCTTCCATCACTAACCATAAACCAGGCAGGTAATAAATAAAAAATGCTGGGAACAACCATACAGAAAAGATAAGACTCTATAATAACCTGTCCTTCACGAATTCGAATCCATCGAAAAATTAACTTTTCTAAAATATCGGACCCTGAACTCACAAAAAATATTTTATACTAAATTTAATCCCGCCTGTGGTGTACAAACAATTCAAGTATGAATTTTAATTGGGATTTATCTGATAGCCAAAACCGTTTCCTCGGATAGTCGACAGATCAAGCATTCCTCCTCTTCTTTGGTAAACACCAGGATGAATACTGGCTTCGCTTTTCGATGCTTCAGGATAAAATTGCATTCCATTGCTCTCCACTCCCATAATTGTACCTGCATGAAAGCCAAGTAACACATGAGAAATTTGAGCTAGCATTGGATTGGTTAAATCCTGCACCATCAAATTCATACCATGAGCTTTTGCCCAGCATAAAGAAAGTAAGGCTCCTGTTTGAGTTTTACAGGTCTTTAAAGCAACACCGTTCCACCCTAGTTGTAATCCAAGACGAACATGTTTCCAATCATGTGCACTTTCATCCATGAAAAGTGGTTTCCTTTTTACCACACTCCTTACATCTACTTTATTTTTTTCAAGATCATACGGGAAAGGTTGTTCGACATAAAGAATTCTCTCCCACACATTTAGGTAATCCCTCTTTATATGATCGAGAATTTGATTCACGTAATCAGGATCGTTCACAGTACAATTAAAATCAGCACTTAGAAATTCGACATCCATCCTGCATGCAATCTCTCCCACATCAATCAACCGCTCCATATCCCACTTGGAATCATTTCCACGAAGTTTTATCTTCAAGCAATTCAATCCATCACGCTCGATCCAATCTTTCAAATGCACGGGATATCCGTCATCAGGTTCATTCCCATGTAGATCTGTTTGATCGAGTGGGTCCAATCCACCCACCAAGTGCCAAACGGGGATTTCCTTGGGTAAACCATGTACAATAAAATCAGCAGGAGTTTGATTAACAAAAGAAATATCAAACCCTTCTTCTGGTTCGATAAAATGGCTCAAATCTGAATTTAAATAAAATGAACCATAAGCTTGATAAGTTGGAATTTGATTGGCCATGCCATAAGCATCATGCAATGCAAGGTCGAATGCTGAAGCGCAAACCAAAGCTGCAAGCCATGGCATCGGTTCAACCGATTTTCTTTTCTCTAAGTTAAACTTTTTCAACAGAACAGGGACTCTCTTAAATACAAATTGATAACCTAGCTCGATCGCGTGGCCATATCCTTGAACTCCGTGAAATTCATCAAGTAAAAGTTGGCAAAAATAAGTTAAGGAATCAAATCTCTCTCCATAGCTTAGCTCAGAAGGCCAAACCCATTGCACACTTAAAGGCGTTTCGCCCCATCCATTAGCCAAGGTTCCATCTTTTTTTAAAACTTGAACCCTTACCCGAGCACAGGTAACAGAATGCAGAGTTTCAGAACCAAACTTTAAGGGTACACGGGTCTTAACTGCTAAGTAAGAAATATCTGCTCGTGCAACTTGAATGTCTGTTTTATCGGGCATTATTGAGATAAAAGAGATAACTAGAGAAATAGGTCAAACACGATTTTGGCTCTTTTTGCTTTTCAAAAAGATAAAGCATGAAAAGATAGGACGATATGGAAGGTGATTTAATTGGTCTATTTGCATTACTTGTCGGTCTAGAATTAATACTAGGGGTTGATAATGTCCTAGTGATTGCAATATTGGTGTCACGCCTACCAGAAGAAAAAAGAAATGCCACTCGAAACTTCGGTCTGTTTTTAGCTTTAGCTGCTCGTGTTTTAATGGTCATTGGTGGTCTGAAACTGATTGAGTTAACCAATCCGGCATGGGAGGGTGGACCGGAGTGGTTTCAATATTCATGGAGAGATCTTGCACTCCTTGCAGGTGGGCTCTTTCTTATTTGGAAAGCAATTAAAGAAATTCATGCAACTGTGGAATTGGAACATCACGAATCCAAAAAGAAAGTAAGCTCTAGTTTAGGTGGGGTGATTGCTCAAATCGTAATTTTAGATGTCGTTTTCTCTCTGGATTCTGTAATCACCGCAGTTGGGTTGACGGATAACAGATGGATTATAATTACAGCAGTTATTTGTTCATTTGTAGTCATTCTCTTTTTTGCTAAGCCCATTGGTGATTTTATAATGAAAAATGCCGCGCTTAAAATTCTTGCCCTTGCTTTTCTGATCGTAATCGGAGTCACAATTTTTATGGAAGGCATGGGCAAGGAAGTAGAAAAATCTTTGATCTATGTCCCTATGGGATTCGCAATGGCCATAGAACTTTTACAAATGCGACATAAAAGTAATTTGAAAAATTTAGATCAAACAAAGCCATAATTTTACTTTTTTCTTTAACTGAAAATTTACTACTTAATCATAAAATATGAATAATCACCCTTTTCTTAAAAATTCAGTCCACCCCCAATGGTCCGAGCTCAAGCCGGAATGTATTCATGCAGATATTATCAAGGCCTTGGAAAACTCTGAAAAACACCTCCAAGCCATTCGTGATTTACCTCCCTCGGATGTCACCTTTAGTAATACGATCAAAGCTCTTGAGCAATCCACCGCGCAACTGGATGAAGCGTGGGGCTTAGTTGCTCACCTTGACTCAGTCTGTAATTCAGAAGAATTAAGAAACGCACATAATGAAATGCTTCCAGCTGTAACTGAGTTTAGTGCCAAGATTCCACTGGATTCAAAATTATGGGAGGCAATCAAATCATTTTCTGAGAGTGAAGATGCAAAAGAACTCAACCAAATTGATCAAAGGTTATTAGACGAGACAATAAAAGATTTTCAGGAGGCTGGTGCAGATTTATCTGCTGATAAAAGAAAACGGCTTGAGGAACTTTCCAGCGAATTGGCCAAGCTGACCCAAAAATTCTCAGAAAATGTTTTAGATGCAACCAATAAATGGCAATTGGTTGTAACCGAAGAAGCAAAGCTCAATGGACTACCAGCATCTGCAAAAGCTTCTGCCAAACTAGAGGCGATCAAAAAACTTGGTCAGGAAGATGGAAAGAAAAGCTGGCTCTTTACACTGCACGCACCATCTATGCTACCTGTTTTACAGTATTTAGAAGACGAAGAGATCCGTAAGAACGTTTGGACGGCGAGCGATCAATTAGGTACCCAAGAACCTCATGATAATTCACAGTTAATAAAAGACATACTTTCACTTCGTCAGGAAAAAGCAGAAATTTTAGGCAAGGCGGATTTTGCTGATGCTATTCTAGGACGCAGAATGGCAAAAAATGGCCAAGGTGCAGACTCATTTATTTCTGAACTCAAAAACCAAACACTACCTTTTTTTACAAAAGAAAATGACGAACTTGAAAGGTTTAAATCTGAAAAAGTAAATCAGCCTCGCGACCTTATGGAGCCTTGGGAAGTTGGTTATTGGGCAGAAAAATTAAAAAAGGAAAGATACGATTTCAACGATGAAGATCTGCGTCCCTACTTTCCTATCCAATCTGTTCTTCAGGGAATGTTTAATTTAGTTACAAAAATTTTTGGTTTAAAAATAATTGAAAGATCCACAAAGGTTGACGGAAAAAAATTTAAGAACGGGAACGATCAGGAGGAACTAATTGAAGTATGGCATGAAGATGTTCGCTTTTATGATTTATACGATCAGGAAAATAATCATTTACTCGGTTCATTTTATGCAGACTGGCACCCCCGATCTTCTAAGCGTGGTGGAGCATGGATGAATTATTTAAGAACTTCAGAACCGGATGCACATGGTAACAGAGGCCCTCATCTCGGGCTCATTTGCGGGAACTTAACGGCTCCAACCCCTGATCAGCCTGCTCTGCTAACCCATTACGAAGTGGAAACTATTTTTCATGAATTCGGTCATCTGCTTCATCATTTATGTGGAGAAGTTCCGCATCGCAGCCTTAATGGAGTAAATGTAGCTTGGGACTTTGTAGAACTTCCCTCCCAAATCATGGAAAATTGG
>CBFIBI010000120.1:0-360 GCA_965660725.1 Opitutales bacterium | reverse complement strand
CCTGGATCTCTTTGCTAACCATTATCAAACTGGCGAACCAATTCCAGAAGAATTATTTAAAAAAATGATTCGAGCAAGAAATTTCATGGCTGGAAATGCAATGATGAGACAACTTGCATTTTCTAAATTAGATTTATTTTTGCATAGGAAATTAGCCCTTAAAGAATTTGATGATATTGAAAAGGAAATTCAAACAAACCTCCAAGAATATTTCCCTAAAAGAAAATCTCCTGTGCGTACAATTACTCACCGATTCAGCCATCTTTTTAGTAGTCCTGTGGGTTATGCATCTGCATATTATTCCTACAAATGGGCCGAAGTTTTAGATGCAGATGCCTTTACACGATTTCAGGCTGATGG
>CBFIBI010000119.1:0-6528 GCA_965660725.1 Opitutales bacterium | reverse complement strand
AATCCGGAGAATAATCATTGCCGATTGCCAAAATTCGATTTCACGCTATTTTCAAATTCTCATTATGGCTAAAATAAATCCAAATTACCAAAAGTTATCGGCTGGTTATCTTTTTCCCGAGATTGCCAGACGAACGAATCAATTTGTAAACGAGAACCCAGGAGTTCAAGTAATGCGTTTGGGTATTGGAGATACAACAGAACCTATTGTATCATCAGTCTTAGAAGGGTTGCACAAAGGAGTTGATGAACTAGGTCGTATTGATACCTACTCTGGTTACGGACCTTCCGAAGGAATCACAGAGCTCCGTACTTTGATTGCAGATTTCTATAATGAAAGAGAATGCAGCATTGACCCAAATGAAGTATTTGTCAGCGATGGGGCAAAATCTGATTCAGCAAATATTCAGGGGATTTTTGCTGAAGACTCTGTGGTCGCCGTTCAGGACCCTGCTTACCCTGTTTATGTTGATAGTAATGTCATCGCCGGCAGGACAGGTGTGGCCGATAAGAGCGGTTATGAAGGCTTGGTCTACATGCCTTGTACGGAAGAAAATGGTTTTTTTCCAGATTTACCTAATTGTAAGGTCGACCTTATATATCTATGTAGTCCAAATAACCCAACTGGTGCAGTCGCCACTAAAGCCCAGTTGCAAAGTTTTGTAGATTATGCACGAGAAAATAAAGCTGTTATCTTATTCGACTCAGCCTATGCATCATTTATCACAGACGATGATTTACCAAGGAGCATTTATGAAATTGAGGGTGCCCATGAATGTGCTATTGAGCTAAATAGTTTTTCAAAAACTGCTGGATTTACAGGAGTACGATTGGCATGGACGATAGTTCCTCAAAAATGTATTGCAGAAGATGCTGAGAACGGAGTTTTGCACAGTTTATGGACGAGGCGCCAGAATACATTTTTTAATGGTGCATCTAATATCGTACAATCTGGAGGGGTTGCAGTACTAAGCCCAGATGGACGTAAAGAAACTAATGCTCAGGTTTCTTTTTATCTTGAAAACGCATCAATTATTAATGCAGGGCTTAAATCAAAAGGCATAATTACATATGGTGGAGGAAATGCTCCTTATGTATGGCTGAAAACCCCCAATAATTTATCCTCTTGGGAATTCTTTGATAAATTATTAAGAGAATGCCATGTAGTTGGGACGCCAGGATCTGGCTTTGGTCCAGCTGGAGAAGGGTTTTTTCGACTTAGTGCATTTGGACATAGAGAAAATGTTGAATCTGCTGTAGCATCTATCGAAAAAAACTTAGTGCTGTAAGTATTGGTTAGTAAATTATACGAAGCTTTGCGAACTAGGTTTAATAATTAATTCAGGAATGTGTGCTCTTTCAGGAAGTTCTACAATTGTGGATACCACTTTTGCAATATCTTGAGGCTGAAGTATTTTCTCTCTGTATTCAGTTGATGGTGGTGAAAGTCGTTCATCTAAGATGGGGGTGTTTACCTCACCAGGGTAAATATTGGTAATTCTAATTCCATTTCCCTTTTCTTCTTCGGATGCACTTACTGCGAGTGCATGCATTCCAAATTTTGAAGCATTGTAAGCTACTCCAGCAAGCGGGACTGCTCGTTTCCCCGCAACTGAATTGATTAAGATAATTAACCCAGACTTTCTTATTCTCATTCGGCTTAATGTTTCTTTTAAACAGTTAAACGAGCCAGTTAGATTAATATTGATAACCTTATCCCATTCTTCTGAAGTTATGCTGCTAATGGTACGATTGGGAATATTTATACCTGCGGCGTTAATCAAAATTTCGATTTTGCCTACAGCTTTGTCAAACCAATCGAACAAATTCGAGACAGATTTCCGATCAGTAAGGTCAACTTGCTTTTGTATTATCCTTCCAGTTGATTCTAATGCGACATCCTCTAGTTTATCTTTTCTTCTGCCTGCAATAACTACATTATGATCGCTTTTCGATAAACTTAGAGCTATTGCTCGCCCTATCCCCGAACCGCCGCCTACTATGAGAATGTTTTTGGAAGTGTTTTTTTTGTTCATTTATGAAAAAATTAATGTATCACGGAGTATAATCAACTAGGAATTGAAGTTAAAAATAAGACAGAGCTCTCAAATTGAGGTTATCTTTCGAGTTGCTCTTACTAGTCGTCCTTTACAATCTATTTTAAGTAATGGAAATTATGCATAGTATTTTTGGTATTGTCACACTGCTGCTCATATTATGGCTGTTTAGTTCAGACAAGAAGAGTATTTCATTACGTCTGGTTTTGTCAGGAGTTGCCTTGCAGCTTATTTTTGCGTTTTTACTTTTAAAAGTAGAGTTTGTATCAAGTTTAATTGGCTCGATTTCACATGGAATTGTTCAATTAACAGAATTTTCATATGAAGGAGCGTCTTTTGTTTTTGGGAGTTTAGCAAGTGAAGCACCATCTTACGGAACTGTTGTGGCATTTAGGGTGCTCCCTTCGGTTCTTTTCTTTTCTGCTCTCTCGGCCCTTCTTTATCATTGGGGCATCCTACAGAGAGTAGTTTGGGTGCTCGCTTGGATTATGAAAAGAACAATGAAAATATCTGGTCCTGAATGTCTTGCCATGTCGGCAAATGTTTTTGTTGGACAAACTGAAGCACCCCTCCTTGTACGACCATATTTGGAAAAGATGACCAAGTCTGAAATTCTTTGTCTTATGACTGGCGGTTTCGCAACCATTGCTGGAGGAGTCTTTGCCGCATACGTTGCCTTTCTAGGAGGAACCGATCCTGACTTGCAGGCACTTTTTGCAAAGCATCTTCTTACTGCATCTCTTATGTCTGCACCTGCAGCAATAGTTTGTGCAAAAATACTTTTGCCAGAGCTAGAAACTAGGAGCGAGAGTTTGAAGATAGGTAATGAGGACTCTACTTTAAATATTTTTGATGCTTTGACTAAGGGCACAAGTCAAGGTTTACTTCTCGCTTTCAATGTGGGTGCAATCCTTATTGTATTTGTAGGACTCGTTGCCCTGGGAAATTTTATTTTGAGCGATATGTTTTCTAAACCACTAGGCTTGGATAGCTGGATGGGATTAAAAGAAGATGTTATATCTTTGGAATATATTTTTGGTCTATTATTTTCTCCCCTAGCCTGGTTGATCGGCGTTCAACAGTCAGATATACAACTCATCGGGCAATTATTAGGAGAGAAGTTAGTTCTAAATGAATTTGTTGCTTATGCTCATTTAGGCGAGTTCAAAAAAGCTGAATTATTAAAAAATGAAAGGTCGATTATTTTAGCTAGTTATGCCTTATGTGGATTTGCTAATTTCTCCTCGGTTGGGATACAGATTGCAGGAATTGCAATTCTTGCCCCGTCCCAAAGAAAAAACTTAACAAAGCTTGGTTGGCGCGGTTTGCTAGGAGGCACATTTGCTTGCTTGTTAACTGCATGTGTTGTCGGCTTGGTGATTTGACCTTTTACTAAATCTATACAAGATATTTTTAATGTCTTTAGGTGATTTTAAACTTCCCAACCGAATTCCTGCGATGACACTTCGTGGCGTTGTGCTATTCCCAAAAGCAATGATGCCTTTAAGGATTTTCGAAGAGCGTTATAAGATCATGCTCAATGAACGATTAGACGACGACAGGGTTTTTGCAATAGTTGGTGAGCGTGAAAATGTTACACCTGAAGAAGAGCACTTAGAACTTCCTTATGGCGTCGCAACTGCAGGCTTAATTAGAGTTGCAAAGGAAAATGCAGACGGGACTTCTTTTGTTTTGCTTCAGGGGTTAACTCGGTTGCGAATTTTATCGATACCTCAGGAGATTCCCTACCGAATACTCGAAGTTGAACCTATCGAAACAATTGTCGATGATTCTTCTCTAGGGATCCGTCAAAAGTTAATTACTCAACTTGAAAGAAATCAAAAGTTGGGTGGTGATGTTACGCAAGAGATGTTTGATTTTTTGTCTCCTCTCGAAAGTGATGTGGACTTCGTTGACTTAGCCTCGTATACATTGTGTAAACAGTCTTTAAGAAAACAGGCACTTCTCGAGGTGCAAAATCTTGGCAAGAGGGCTAAAATGCTACTAGACGATATAACTAGAGAAAATGATAAGCTTGATTTAATAAATAAAGCACTTGGTGACGCTAAGGATGATCAATCCAATTTTAATTGATGAAAAAGAATCATAGTGAAGCAGAGAAAGCTAAAAAAGTCACTCATTTCAGACGTGTTATCAAATATCGTTGCTGGTTTGGATATGTCTTTACGGTAGTTGGTGCTTGCTTATTTGGTGTCGGTTTTGACAATTCTGAATCCATGATGGTAACAATCAATGGAGCTCTTTTTTGTGGGTATGGTATTTTTATGGTTTGGCAGGCAAAGCGGGCACTTAATAATTTAAGTTAAAAGGGTTACCTGCTTGTTGCTAATCGTTCCATTCTGATGGATGGAGTAATTTAGGATCAGCAGGATCGTTTTCAGAATAGTATATAGCCATTTTTAAATAAGCTAGTCGGTAAGTGGGTGTATCAGGTTTTATTTTTCTAATCTCTTCGAAGAGACTCTCAGCTGACCTCCCTTGAATTTCGAAAATCTCATTGATACCAATATCAATTAAATCTCTTGCAACTAAAATATCCATTTTAGGTATTCGCATAAGTGCAGAAGATAATGCAATTCGGTCGACCTTTTTCTTTTTTTTTCGAGATTCTTCTCCGTCGAAGATCATGTCAACCGGAATAATGTCATTAATTGCCATGTTTTGGTTTGTTGTCTGTAAGTCTAAAAGTGGTTTCACCCCAATTGCCAGAATTATTGTTGCCGAGCGAATAGGATTCAACATCTGGATGCTTCTTGAGTATTGAATGAACAATTTCTCTTAAAGTTCCAATTCCTTTTCCGTGAATAATTCGACCATTGTGAATATTGTTTTTTTTACATTCGAAAAGATATTCAATAACGAGTTCTTTTACATCGCTTGCTTGGAACGCATGCAAATCAAGGGAATCAGAAATAGCAAGTTCAACGATACTTTTTTCTCCAGTAGGCTTATGGTTCATTGCTAAGTAAGTTTTCAGAAGGGAAGGGGTGTAGAGCTTTTCCTTCAGTAATATTTGCTTTAACCTCTTCAAATATTTTATTTTTATTCTGTCTTATTGAAGGAGTGGTGAATGGAGTCTCTCTCTCTCTCGAAATTTGAGTGGTTGAAGTCTTTTCTTCTTTGATCAAGGTAGGATTCTCTAAAGGTTTAGTTTTTTGAACTACCGGAGGTTTAGTGTCGTTTTGCTGCATTTCACAGTTGCAAAAAAAGATACAAACTAAAATGAATAAACTAAAATTCTTCATTGGGTTTTTGGCAGCTATTATGATTAAGGAATTAAGGGAATTCATCATGTAGAGTTTCTAGACTATGAATTTAGTTGTCTTGACAGAATCAAAGCGTGTGTATGTGAAATTTTGCATGCCATTGGTTAAAATTCAATATTCAAAAAAAATTAATATTAATTCATTTGAAAGTTTATCAAATGAATTATCAAGCAAGATTGCATCGCTCCTAGGTAAATCGATTGATTTTGTGATGATTATTTTCGAAGCAAGTGATTTTCAGTATTTTGGTGGAGATGCTGAAAAAGCATCTCTTTACATTGAAGTGAAGAATGTGGGAACTATTTCTCCTGAAACCTCGAATGAGATTACAAGTTTCTTAACCAATACTTTGAATTTTAATTGTGAAGTTGAATCAAGTCGTATTTATATTGAATTTAGTGATTCCGAACGTCACATGTGGGGTTGGGACGGTAAAACATTTGCCCATTAAATTCTCTAGAGTAATTTGATTTAAGTTTATATTCGATATTGATTTTACTTTTGACTCAAAAATTCCCAGTTTTACTCAGAAATTGTTGGTTTGGTTTAAATTATTTATTTCGTAATAATATTCGTTCTATTCCAATAACAACAACACAATACACTGTGCTAAGATCCCTTTATGAGAATAAGCGTAGATGTCTCAATCAGGATGATTTAGCAAAACTTATATATACTAATAAAAATAACTTATCTTCAATTATTTACAGGTTGAAAGCCTTGGGATATGTAACTTTGCAAAAAAATAATGATCGAAGGTGTAACGAGATTACACTTACCGCAACAGGGCAAAAACTTTATTTAGAGGCACAAAAAAAAGCTCACATTACTTTGGATAAACTATCTGAAGGAATGAGTGATGACGAGGTAATGAGTTTGGTAAAATACTTAGAGCGATTTAATAAATATTTTGATTGCTGAGGCTAAAAGTATGATTGGGTCGTAAAATCTTGGTATATTATTCAGATATGTAAGGAGCATTCATTCCCTGATCTAAGTTTTCCAAATCTGAATTTAATGACTCAAGGTTTGCTTGAATAGAGGAAACCCGAGACGAGAGACCATTGATGCGATGCGATAGAGATCGTTGCTGAGTCTCAATCGCTAGCTTTGGCGAACTTCCAGCAGTAGCAAGTGCTTGTTTTTTTGTTTCAATATTAGGCCAGAAAAAGCCAAATAAGGTTA
>CBFIBI010000118.1:0-6618 GCA_965660725.1 Opitutales bacterium | reverse complement strand
TGGTATCATTCCGATTAAAGTCCGAATCAAGCTTATCGAGGCCAAAGCGATCATTAATTCCCATGGGCGAAGAGGGGCAACGAATAGGTTGCCAAGATTCCTAGACCACATCTCCTCTAGAAACGATAATGTATAACTAACATGTGAGCGAAATAAAGAATCCCAAATTAATACTACTGATATAAGAATCCCTGAAGCAGAAATTTCAGGCTGAACTGATCCAAAATGCAACGATACAAATCCCCAAATAATCAACTGCATCGTAGGCCAATAAGAAATTTCAATAATCCTTGGCCAAGAACTTCGAAGTACATACAAATACCTAAGTAATAAACCCTGAATTCGTGAAAAAGAGGAATTGTTCATTTCAAGTCTCCGCCACTAATATCAAGAAAAACTTCGTTCATAGATAATCGGTTATACTTCACTAAAAGAGATTGTGCAGAACCCTGCTCAACTAACTCACCTTGCTTCATTAATAGTACATTATCACACAATTGCTCAACCTCCTCCATATCATGAGTAGCTAAAAGAATTGTCGCTCCATCATCTTTTCTGTAGTTTTTCAAAAAAGTTCTGATCCATAATACGCTCTCAGGGTCGAGACTAGCAGTTGGTTCATCGAGTAACAAAAGCTCAGGTCGATTAATTAATGCTTTCGCAAGAGAAACCCTTGTTTTTTGCCCCGCTGAAAGCTTTCTGAGCCGTCGGTCTATAAAATCACCTAATCTAAATATTTCTGTCATTTCAGCTACCGAGGATTTAATATTGTTTAAGCCATAAAGCTTAGCATAAACCGTAAGGTTTTCACGTACTGTTAACCTTTGGGGAAGATCAACATAAGGGGAGGAAAAGTTCATTCTTTTTAAAACTGGATATCGATCTCGTATAAAGTCATGTCCAAAAATAGAAATGTCCCCACTACTTGGAAGTAACAAACCAAGAAGCATTGAAAGAGTTGTAGTCTTGCCTGCACCATTCCCCCCAAGCAATCCGGTAATAGTTCCTTTTTCCAAAGAAAAACTAACATTCCGCACAGCATTGAGAGAACCGAAAGTTTTAGATAATAATACAGTTTCGAGGATTTTACTCATTGGAAAAGTAAGAGATTTGTTGTGAAAAAAATATTTACAAAACAAAAAAGGAAAAAATTGAGATAGAAATTAATCAAATGTAATGTCGTTGATTTCTTTAGTGAGCAGTTTTGCTGCATCGTCCATAGATAGATCATTTACAAACTCATCAATGCGAATAATTTTATTCCGCACTTTCACTTTTGAAAAAGGCAAAGCGATCTTAAATTTATCCCAGGACTTCAACTTAAAGTGGCTACTAAACTCAAAAGAGAGTAAAACAATTGGCTTTCTAGATACTCTGGCAACAAACAAAGCTCCAGGTTTCGCTTTATACCGGGGTCCTCTTGATCCATCAGGAGTTATCCCAATATCATGGCCAGCCTTTAATTTTTTAACCAAAAGGCGAATAGCACTTGCCCCGTTACGGTTGCTTGAACCTCTTACTGCTTTAATCCCTGACCAACTGTAAAACCTTTCCAACCAAGCACCATCTCGACTCGAACTGATTAAGCCATAGCAATCTCTATTATTTCGAAACCTTCTTTGCCATTCTCCGGCTAAAAAAAGACGATTATGCCAGAGCACAATTATAACCGGCTCACAGGACAACCCCATCGACATAAAATTCTCTTCAACTTCCTCAAACCTAATTGTTCTAAGCCACAACCGGTAAAGGAGACCGATTGGATAAAGTAAAATGATAGCAAGCAGACCCAGTTCAAAGGGCGATTGCGGAGTGATCCTCCGAGGTTTAAACATCAAGCTATCTAAAAGTCGAAATTGAGCCCCAATTCACAAATATGTACGGGAGTCTCTTCCTCATGAAAATACCGATAACCCAAACTAAGTGCAAAAATTTCACTAAATCGAAACTTTAAACCTGTGTTAGCAGAGAGATAAACATCATGGGACTTTCTTTTACTCAAATCCTTATTATCTTCTGTTTGAGTTAAATAGTACCCTAAGCTACCACCGAAATAGCCTTCCATCCTGCCGGCAAGTGGAACTGAATAACTCAAATCAAGAAAACCTGCGAAAGTTTCACTTCTACCATTTAACAAAGTGTTAGGTCGTCTTAATTTAGATGAATTATGAAAAGAGTGAGTTTTATAAGCAAAACCAGACCCGATAGTGAATTGGTTAATAGACAACCCTACTGATATTATCGAGGAGAAACCTGGTTCGTATCTTTTGTAGGCGGAGGTTGTTTTATGAATTTTGTGGGGAATGGCAAAGCCAGGTCTTATAATCAAATAGTAAGTTGAGGCTTTTACTGAATTAGGATTAAAAGTACTTACAACTTGATCATCTTTTTTGAACTTCCCGGGTGAATCGACATTAAAAGCCAATTTATTTTGGCTGGACTGAGGTTGTATGGGATTATCAATTAAAGTATCGGATCCTACTTCCTCAATTGTTGCTGAATCATAAGGGCGCGGTTCGTAAATCGGGCGTTGGGGTTGATTGCTTGTATCAAATGGCGTCTTAAAAGAATCTCTATTCGATAAACCATAAAAAATTCGATCAAATCTATCTTGAAGATTATGAAGTTTCTCAGAATAATCATTCAGTTCACCCTTCATTGAGTGTATTCTTTTCTGCTGGTAAAAACTTTTGTCGTCCATTCTCTCATAATAGTCCACCACCGGTTTCTGACTGGTTGAATGAGAAATTGAATCAAATCCATAGTCTCTTTGGGCTAACAGCGAAAAAGATAAAAAGAGTCCAGCTACAAAAGTAATAAAACACCTGGGCATGATGATGTTAATTTGGGTATTCATAAAACAATTTCAAAAGAAAAATGTAAAACGCGATGAGGCAACACAAAAGATTTTTACAAATCACGAGTTCTTTTAGTATTTTTTAAAATTTTCTTAAAATAGATGTATAAAATATGGAATATGACAAAATAGAGAATATTAACTAAAACTCCTCCCAGTAAAGCTGTTCGGATTCCATCTTCTTGCCTGACTGCTCTTCTATGAGCGACAAGATTTCTCTGCAACACTTCATCTGAAGACATCTTCATCCGAGCATCGTAAAATTCTCGACTTATATTTAAATCAAGTATTCGCTTAGGAATCTCGGGTTCAACATTAAGGATAATATCCCAATAGTCACGCGTAGAAGTTCCCAAGATTGGTCCAACTTGGATTTCACGATGGAAAGTGAATTGAATAACACAAGCGGTGAAAATTAATAATCCTTGGGAAACAATCCACAATTTAGTTCTGAGTTTCATCTTATGTCAGATTACCTTTTTGCAGAAATTGAGCAAAAACAATTAATAAAATTTCAACTAAAATGAAATTCTTTGTTGCCAAAAAAGATCCTTTTTCAAACAAGTTAATTTGGTAGATGAGGACTTTTAGTACATTTCTGTTTATTTTGATTGGCTGCACAATTTCAGTTGCCGAGACCGTTCATGAAGTTCGAAAAAATGAAACGCTTAGTTCAATTGCGAATAAATACGGAGTTTCCACTAGCTCACTCCAGGCTTACAATAATATTTCTAATCCGAATTTAGTTTACATAGGAAAGAAATTAAAAATACCTGCTAGTTCTGTCCGAGAAGTCCCTTATGTCGTCAAAAAGGGAGATAGCTTAGGCAGTATAGCATCTCGCTTCAAGGTAAAGTTAAGCGATATAACCTCAAGAAATAATATAATCCGCCCTGATCTTATTAAAGTTGGTCAGAAAATAATCATCCCCCTAAACAAGAGTGTACAAAAAACTCCATCGTTACTGCCAGACTCATTAATTACTAAACTTTCTTCAATTAAACCAAGCCCTGGCAAATGGAAAAAAATAATAATTCACCATTCTGCAACTCCTGTAGACGATCCGGTAAACATTCACAATGTACACAGAGCAAGAGGAATGAAAAACGGACTAGCATATCACTTTGTCATATCAAATGGTTCGCGGAAAGCCTATGATGGAGAAGTTTACATTGGGGGGCGTTGGAAAGCTCAACTCGATGGTGGGCATGTAAAAAAGCAAATATGGAACAAGACCTGTATAGGAATTTGCCTAATAGGAAACTTCGAGCTCAGATCTCCAACCTCTAAGCAAATGGATGCACTTGAAGGACTTTGTAAGTACTTAATGAAACGCTGCAGAATTTCGAAAAGTAATGTCACAACACATAAAGTACTTCACGCTGGACATACCGTTTGCCCAGGGAAATATTTCTCGCTTCCGTCTCTTATTCGTCGCCTGAACTAGTATCAGATAGCACATTATTTTTGTCGCAGCAGAATAAAACTTTTCCAAAACGATTCTTACTGTTACGCAAAAATGCATTTTTATAGTCACTAAGCATGAAAATTGAGTCAATGGGATGTGATATTTTTTTAAGTGCAAGTGGTTGAAGAACATCATCGAATGAAAGGCGAAGTTGCTCTAAGCTTTGTTTTTTCCTCCAACGATCAAGCCAAAAGCCGACGAAACGAATATCGTTAAAAATCAACTGTCTCGTCGGGAAT
Source organism: Opitutales bacterium (assembly GCA_965660725.1). GTDB lineage: Bacteria > Verrucomicrobiota > Verrucomicrobiia > Opitutales > Seribacteraceae > Seribacter. The sequence goes on along the minus strand of CBFIBI010000118.1, from coordinate 2,054 downwards.
CGAATGGCAGTCCTATCCATCGCACCAAAAGTGACATGGACGGCTCCATCGCCTAAACATTTTGCAATACGAAGAGCACTTTTACCTCCGATTGAATTTAAACCGAGAACACACCCCCGACCTTTTGTAAGAGACAATACATCTTTGATAGATTCATCTTTATCAATCATAACATTGCCTCCACCGAAGCACTTAAGCTCTTGCATACTTTTCTCTGAACGAACCAGACTTATACACTCTATGCCCATCTGCTTGGCGAACTGAGTCACCGATAAGCCAACGGCGGAATTACCTGCATTTTGTACAATAAAATCCCCAGGCTTTAAGTATTCAAAATCATTCAATAGTCTCCACGCTGTCATCGGATTTAAGATTGAAACTGCCAACTGCTCTAACGGAACAAGAGAAGGTAGAAAAATCAACTGATCTTCTTTCACTTTCACGAACTCCTGCCAAGTACCAAGCGAATTTGAAAAAGATACAGGAAGACCAATTATCTTTGGATCCACGCCAGTTCCAATTTCATAAATGGTCCCCACCCCTTCCCTTCCTCCAACTGCGGGCAAATCTTTAAGGATGCCATAGGAACCGTTAATTAAACCAAAATCGGATGGATGAATCGCAGCATACTCCATACGTACTATAACTTCTCGCTCCATGCAGGAATCCAGAGACATATTTGCGACGCGAATTACATCATTAGCACTACCATGTAAGTTATATTGGAGAGAAGAAAAAGATTCTGGTGTACTCATAGGTTTAACCATCCCATTGAATTCATCCAGTCTCTCGCACGACTTGGCCAGGAAGAAACGGAATTCTTTGATCCACGTATTCCGTAACCATGTCCTCCAAAAGGGTATAGGTGAAGCTCGCTCCCAACAACACCGGCACCTTCCAAGGCCAAATAAAACAAGGCACTCCCCTCTGCAGGAACATGATCATCTCCAGTATGTGCCAAAAAACAAGGAGGACAATCCGATGTAATTTTGATCTCATCAAATAATTTGTCTCTTTTTTTGCGGTCCAGGAGATAGGCAGGGTATATCAATATTGCAAAATCGGGTCTACATGAAATTTCATCGACCGAATCAATTCTCTTGTAGGTTCTTTTTTTAAAAGATGTAGATGCCATGACTGCAAGATTGCCCCCTGCTGAAAATCCAAGAATCCCGATCCTATCGGCCTCAATATTCCATCTTTTTGCATCCTTTCGTAACAAGCTAATTGCCCGTTGAGCATCTTGCAGAGGAGCTTCATGTTTTGGTCTGCCTTTTCTTCTTGGGACACGGTATTTAAGAAGGATTGCGGTTATTCCAATATCGTTCAACCAATTGCATACATCAGTTCCCTCATGCTCATAAGCAAGAATGTTATAGGCTCCACCAGGGCAAACAATAATTGCAGTGCCGTTTGCAACACTTGGCTCAGCTGGGAATACCTTTATGGTTGGGATACTAACATTGGTAACCCGCATCACATCTAATTTGTCTTTAGGTGGGATTTGAATCTCTTCTTTAATTTCACCCTTTACCTCACCAGGTGCAATGCTAGACCAAAGTCTAATTTCTTCTCTCGGAATAGACAGGCATGTCAAATATGGAAATAAAATAGAAAAAATGAATCGGAAATGCATTCATCTTCTTGACTAAAATTTAACTTAAGATGCAAAACAAAAGCAGTTCTTCATTCGATTTTTATTTTGCTCAATCAATATTTTTTAAAAGAATGCATAAATGAAGATTTTGTTACTGACACTAATTATATTTAAACTCTGTGCCCTTTTAATCGGAAAAGATAATAAATCTCCATCCGATTTAATTAACCATCTTACTAATGTTAAGGGAAGAGGTGTTGGTAACCAATCTGCCACTAAAGCATGGAACACCATTAAAAAACTTCCCCCATCTTATATACCTAAACTCCTTGAGGCAATGAATCAGGCCAATCCTCTCGCAGACAACTGGATACGTGCTGCAATTCAAAAGATTTCTGAAGACGCAAACACTTCATTGCCGGAAGGAGACATTTTACGTTTTTTGAGAAATCATTCA
>CBFIBI010000117.1:0-6883 GCA_965660725.1 Opitutales bacterium | reverse complement strand
TAAAAATGATCCGAACCGCTTTCAAATCGGGATTCAGGAGTATACCTTTAACCGTTTGCTTAGAAGCGGGAAACTTCAACACCTTGATTACCCGGCGATGGTTAAAAAAGAATTGGGGATTGAACATGTTGAATATTGGAGCCGCCCATTTGACGGCAAACATACTGATAAAAAATTTGTCGGAGAACTGAAGAAGCGAACGAACGGGGAAGGGATCAGCAATGTACTCATCCTTGTGGACGAAAAACATGAACTGGATCATGAAAAGAAGTCAGAACGTAATTTATCCGTCGATTTGCATAAGGGATGGATTGATTGTGCGGCACAACTTGGATGTGATGCAATTCGAGTAAACTGCAGAATGGGCGGAGATCCCAAGGAGAACCTAAAACGGGCAGTCGACGGTGTGGGCCGGTTATGCGAATATGCCAAAGATACTCTGGTAAAAGTGGTGATTGAACCGCACGGAAGAAACTCCCAGGATCCGGACTGGTTACTGGCGGTGATGAAAGAACTCGATCATTCCCATGCCGGAATTCTTCCCGACTTTAATAATTTTGGATCGTTCGACCGTTACAGCGCGGTCGAAAAGACTTTGCCTTTTGCACCCGCGGTCTGTGCCAAGGCTTTGAAATTTGATGAAAAAGGAAATGAAATTCACACCGACTACTTTAAAATGCTCAAAATAGTACATGAATCCGATTTTTCAGGCGTGATCAGTATTGAATTTGAAGGTCACGGTGTGGATCCTATTGCCGGCTCCCTGATGACCAAGGACTTAATTCTCAAGGGATTAAAAAGAGCGAGAAAGGCATAAAACAACACTTGGCCCTTTGGTAATGAGCCCTAAACTAAAGGAAACCGGGAGTAAATCCTCTCCTGTACTGATTGTCGGTGCGGGTATGGCGGGCTTGGCCTGTGCGATTACTTTACATCGATCAGGTACCCCTTTTCTTTTATTTGACCGCGAGAAGGAAGTGGGCGGGCGCGTACGTACGGATGAAGTGGACGGCTATCGATTGGATCGTGGATTTCAGGTTCTATTGAGTGCTTATCCGGAAGCCCAACGGTTTTTGGATTATGAAAAACTTCATTTGCAGGCATGTTATCCGGGCTCCAAGGTCTGGTTTGATAATCGTTTTCATCGGGTGGCGGATCCATTTCGGCACCCGATGGACGGGGTAAAGTCATTACTTGCTCCAATCGGAACCCTCGCGGATAAATTAAGAGTTGGGATGATGCGGATGGGACTGCTTTCCTCCAGGTCAATTCCTGATAACTGCTCCACTATCCATGCCCTAAATAAGATGGGATTCGGACATTCGATAATCGACCGGTTCTGGAAACCCTTTATGCGGGGAGTTTTTTTGGAAAATGAATTAAGCACCACCATTCGAAAATTTGAGGAAACCTTTCGGTTTTTTTCCAAAGGTGATACAGTTCTACCAAAAAATGGAATCGGTGATATACCACGCCAATTAGCCGGAAAAATTCCCAATGATCATATTCTGTTGGAAACTGAAATTTCCAAAGTTGGACCGAATTCAGTTGAATCATCAGATGGTACAAAATGGGAGGGTAAGGCGGTGGTCTTAGCCACTGAAGATTTTCATGCCAATCAATTACTCGGTCTAGGAAAGGAGCATGCGGAGTGGAACTCGGTTGATTGCCTTTATTTCTCTCTTTCGATTGATGATCTGCCCAGTGATGAACCTATTCTATACCTAGACGGCACTGGCAATGGAACGATCAATAATCTTACATTCGTAAGTACCTTGTGTGATTGTGCACCAGTGGGTCAGGCACTCGCATCTGTAAGTGTGATTGGTAAAAAAGAGTTGGATATGGAAGAAATTGCAAAACAGGCAAAGAATCAATTAACAGAATGGTTTGGGAAAAAAGCGGAGGGTTGGAAATATTTAAAAGGATATCGAATTCATCAAGCCGTTCCATCCTGTCCCACACCGACAAGCCCAAAACCGGTCTTTACCGAAGTTTACCGGTGTGGGGATTATTTTGGACTTCCTTCCATTGACTCGGCCATGAAGTCAGGCCGTTTAACTGCGGAACAGATTATTCGAGAATCTCAATCCTGACAGTAATAGAGACCGGGAAATTGAGTATCCCTATTTTATTTGCAGAATAGATGGAAGAATGAAAAAAGGAATCATATGGTTTCGTAATAATTTACGACTTACGGATAACGAGTGCATCACCCGTGCATTGGATGAGTGTGACGAAGTCCTTTGCGTTTATATATTGGACTCCAAAATTTGGGATGCCTCGGGGAAATCCAGTAGAATGGGTTCGGTCCGGGCAAAATTTATTCTCGAATCCCTCCGCGAACTCGAGTTTGAAATCAGGGAACGCGGTGGATCTATTGAATTTATTCATGGCCGGGCCGTGGATGAGATCCCCAAGATTATGCAAAGCTTTAAAGCTGATCGTTGTTACGCCCAAAAAGAAGACGCCTGGGAGGAAACCGAGCAGGAATGCCTACTTGCGAATCAGATAAATCTTATTCTCACAGGTGGGAAAGGCATATGGGAAGAGACTGGTCTTCCTTTTGCTCTTGAGAGTTTGCCTTCCGTATTCAGTTCTTTTCGTCGGAAAGTGGAAAAGAAGATACAGATTCGCGGCCTTTTCTCATCACCAAAAAGTATATCCTGTTCATGGAAAACAAAAACAGAACTTCCCACACTTTCCTCTCTCGGCTTTGAGGAATGTCCAAATGATGAGCGGGCGGTATTGGATTTTCGGGGAGGCGAAAAGGAAGCAAATAAATGGATGAATCAATGGATTTGGGAACGGGATTGTTTGAAAGTTTACAAGGAAACTAGAAACGGAATGGTGGGGGCGGATTATTCCTCCAAATTATCGCCTTGGTTATCAATTGGATGTATCTCTGCGGTCAAAGTTTATTGGGAAATTAAAAAATACGAGGAGGAGCGGTTTGCCAATGACAGTACCTATTGGTTATTCTTCGAACTACTCTGGAGGGAATTTTTTCGCTTCGTTGCCCGCCGGTATGGCCCTCAAATTTTCCAGCGAAATGGAATTAAGGAATCCGATGAAAAGAAAACCCTGGGCGATCCAAAAACATTTAAGCGATGGAAAGAGGGTAGAACTCCCAATGCCTTTGTAAATGCCAACATGATCGAACTAAAAAAAACCGGATGGATGAGTAATCGGGGCCGGCAAAATGTGGCGTCTTACCTAGTCCACGACTTGGGACAGGACTGGTTGGCCGGAGCCCGTCATTTCGAGGAGCACCTTATTGATTATGATCCCTGCAGTAACTATGGAAACTGGATGTACCTGGGTGGGGTCGGCAATGACCCACGACCCAATCGTGCCTTTAATCTGGAAAAACAGGCAGAATATTACGACCCCGATGAAAAGTTTCGGAATCTTTGGCTTGGCTGATTATTTTTCATCCCAAACGATCATGGGTGGGGTTGGTTGTGGTCTGATTTCAAACCACAATGCTGAATGGTCACTTAATCCGGATCTTCGCCATTCATGGTGGTAGCCGGAATCAATTACTTTACAATGATGTGATGTAAAACCATGATCAAAACAGCGTTCCCTGCTTCCCCGTACAAGATGGGTAATGGGAGTGGGGTTCATGCCATGAATCTGTTCGTACACATTTTTCATGCCATGAGCATGAGGTGAAAGGACATCACGGACGGATCTTCCCCACTCGGCTTTCTGTTGAGGAATTCCATTAGGTGTATTTTTAGAGTAATGCCCGGAAATATTTACTCCTCCATTATCTTTGATTTTTGATCGAAAGGAAACGATTTGGCCGGAGCTTAGGAATGCTTGGGGTTCATTGAAGTCACCGGTCAAGACTCGTGGTGAATCAGGAGATTCGATAAGGGCTTGGGACAGAATTCGAAAATGTTCGATCTTGTTCCATCCGTAACCGGAACCATTGGGAATGTGGGCACTTACGAATTCAATACCTTTGGAGAAGTTGGGTGAGAAAATCTTAACATGGGCAAAAAGGTCAGGGAATTTTGCCTGATCAATCCATTTACCCATGACTTCCAGTCTGTGCTTGGCTCCAATAAGAACCCCGTGCCTGATCCATTTGCCAGAATCAAACCTTGTACCTTTCCAGGCATAGTGAAGGTAACGATAGCCAAGTTTTTCCAATCTTGTAAAAAAATCCTTTGAATCTTTTTCGGGTACTTCCTGAAAGGTAAGCACATCTGCATGATCGACTCCAATGGCACTGGTAATAGCATCGATTCGTTTGCTAAAACCCTGAAACCTTAAATTCCAATTAAGAACCCGAAAGTGCGAATTCTTGGATTTTGGAATCATTTTGGATGTAGTTTATGCTACTCGACGAACAGGATGCAAATAGGAGAGGGTACATTGATCACCGAGCCTCGCTGGTAGGTCAGTTTTCCGGTTTCCTTATCTACGCGATGGGCAGCGATGGTGTTAGAGTCCGCACCGGCAGCGAGCAGCCAGTCAGCACCTGGGTTAAGGTTAATGTTCCGGGGGAAGGCTCCGCGGACCGGTTGTACCTGGACCACTTTTAATTTCCCTGTATTTGGATTTGCCTGATAGACGGAAACGGTATCGTGTCCGCGGTTGGAGGAGTAAACAACTTGCCCGTTTGGATGCACCAAAATCTCCGCAGCAGAATTGAAGGATTCTCCAGCTTTCACTTTTTCGGAGAGTGCGGGTGTCGTTGTTAGTCGTTTAGCAGCTCCCTTTTGGGCGTCCCATGCAAAGGTGGTGACAGATAGGCTCAGTTCATTGAGGAGATAGATGAATTTTCCATCCACGGAAAAACGCATATGACGCGGCCCTCCGCCTGGAACGGACTGGCCGATACCGTGAGGGGTAATAGCGGGTTTTTTGGTGTCCACTTTATAGATCACGATTTGATCGAGTCCGAGATCGGGGATCAATGCATACTTTCCATCTGGAGAAAACCCGGTCCAGTGGGGATGGGGAGAATCCTGTCTTCTTTCCACCACCTTGGATCCCCCCTGGTGTTCCGTGACGCTGGGTTTCCCTAATTTTCCTGTAGCATCAATGGGGAAAAGAGCAACGGATCCGCCTCCGTACTGAGCGGTAAGCAGGAATTTTCCACTTGGGTGAACTGCAATGTGGGCACTTCCACCATCCGGGCAGATCATTCGGGTAAATTCCTTTAATTCACCTTTGGGGCCAATGTGATAGCCCAAGGCACCAGAGCCTTCATCCCATCGACCGACGGAATATAATATTTTTCCATTGGGATGGGTGGCCAGAAATCCGGGGGATCCAATTTTAGCCGCCAGTTTGGAAGCGGTGAATTTTCCATTATCCGGATTAAAGGTAGCATGATAAATTCCATCCGAATTACGACCACCGGTTCCAAAGAAGATATCGATCGGCTTGGCCAAAAGGGTAAGTGAAAATGAAAAGATTGAGAGAATGTAAAGTAGGTATGTTTTGATCATTTTATGTTATGAATGTTGAACTAAAGGAAAAAATCTTTTGCCCACACATGGCAACCCTAGATGTTTCTTTGTGAGTATTTTAAAGAATAATTGGTGGGCAGTTGATTGCCGCGTCGGTCGCTTACGCTCCCTCCTCGCAATGACAAAGTGTGAATTATCATCGCGAGCCTCTTACGGCCGTGGCGATCCACTGTGAACCAGTAAGCGAAGAGACAAGTCGTCCGCGTTGTGCGAGAAACGATGGATTTCCGAAAAGGACGATTTATTCAGCCCGCGTGATCGATCTGCATCTGGGCATATGCCTTAATTTTTTCCCTTACTCCGGTCAGTCCGTTTCTCCGGTTGGGAGAGAGGTGTTGAGTGATGCCCACATCGGCGAGGAAATCGGGTTCTATACGTACGATATCTTCGGGAGTTTCATCGCTGTAGAGTTCACAGAGTAATCCAGCGGTTCCCTTTGTGATTGAGGCATCTGAGTCAGCCTGAAACTGACAGAGGCCATCCTTGAACTGAGGGAATACCCAAAGTTGGGAAACACATCCTTTAATTAGGAAAGTTTCAATTTTGCAGTCCTCGGGAAGAGGATCGATTGATCTGGCCCGGTCGATAATGTAAGTGAATCGTTCGAGGTGATCCTCAAAGGGCATGAGTTCCTCCATTAACTGATCGCGTTTTTCTTCAATGCTCATTCGTGACCAGTTTGTTCATTTCCGGCAAAATTAATTTCCACATTTTCATAGGGGAATTCCATAATATCGATTTTGTTAATTACTCCCTTTAAAGGTAGGGATTTATGAATTCGTTCGGTCGAGGTGAAGAGTGATGTGTTCCCGACCGTTTCCCCGGTTATGGGATCTTCGATAGGCTCGCAGGTTATAATTCTCGAGGAGCCATTCTGATCAGTAATTTCAATATCAATGGAATTCGCGGATATGCGTACGAAATTTTCTACATGAGCATCGAGGACATAAATTTGAAGGAAACCTTGCTCGTGAAGGACTAGTTCTAAATTAAATCCAGAACCATGTTCGCCAAGTTCAACCAATTGACCACCATGTGGTGCGTGGTGAATATGGGCACCGTGACTTTCATTATTTTGATTTCCACCACAGGAAAAAAATAAAAATAAACAAGGTAAAATGGACAGGTTTTTGATAAATTTCATATAAGCTTTTTACCAAGGATAATAAGGATGGGCAAGTGTAAGCACTGAAAATGAAAATTGGCAAAAATAGATTTATGTGTGGTAAAGTCTTTGATATTTAGGTAGCAAAAAAGGTTCTGAACCCTTATTTCCAAATACAAATATGAAAAAATCCTATCTCTTCATTACCTTCCTATTCTTTAATTTATTCAGCTTTTTATTTGGAAATAAGCCAAATATTGTGATCGTGATAACAGATGACCAGGGG
>CBFIBI010000116.1:0-6921 GCA_965660725.1 Opitutales bacterium | reverse complement strand
ATGTTTCTGGTGAAGGAGTTCAACAGGCACTGCTCAAAATTTTAGAAGGCACTATTTGTAACGTTCCTCCACAGGGCGGACGAAAGCACCCTAATCAGGAGTATATTCAACTCGACACCTCTAACATCCTTTTTATATGTGGAGGTGCCTTTGTGGATATTGACAACATTGTAGAACAAAGAACCGGAAGCCGAATGGTTGGTTATTCTGCAGAAACTCGAAAAGAAGCTAATGAACTTCTTGCAGAAGTTAAACCTGAAGATCTCGTAAAATATGGCCTAATTCCTGAGTTCATTGGCCGCTTACCTGTTGTCTCTGTCCTCGAAGAACTCACCCGAGACGAACTCGTTCGAATTTTAAAGGAAACCAAGAATTCCCTGCTTAAACAATACCGAAAGCTCTTTTTAATGGAGGGTGCTCAATTACGATTTACACGGGAGGCAATTCTTGCAATTGCCCAACAGGCAGTTGAGATGAAAACCGGTGCACGCGCACTTCGTTCCATTATGGAAACCATCATGCTTGATGTAATGTACGAACTCCCTGCAATTGAAGGTGCGGTTGAAGTTGTTATCAGTGCAGGTGTGGTCAAAGGTAAAGCTAAAGCCAAAATAAATCCGATCGAACCGGAAAAATTGGACGCCGCTTAACCAGTTTACTTAATCGAATTAGGAAAGAGTTCGGGCGGACCAAAGCGGATAATGATTTCCTGGATTAATTCCTTTGGAGTAATCTTTCCCACAAAGCCAAGGGTGTTGAATAAATGGAATAAGTAATTCCAAGTAATTTTTAAATAAACCGGGTTTAATGGACATTCACGAAAATGAAGAGTTAACCATTTTAACCTAAATACATCACCCGAGGAAACGACTGAACGAGCAGCCAGTTTTTTTGTCTGGCTAATCAGGGCCCCAATTCCGGTACGCCGGGCAAAAGATTGAAGAGAAGAGAAAGAAATTAATTCAATTCCACCATCCACTGGTTTCATGGATAAACCAAACTGATCATTTGCCACTGAAAGAAATCCCCGACTGCACCCCAATCGATTAAACACCTCGGCAAGCGGAGTCTTTCGATAAAAGCCCGGCTTTTGTACTGCATATTTTTCCAATTGTTTCATGTCGAGAAATTGATCCCAAGTTGATTTTTGGGTAAAGAGTGGCTCGTCAATTACCTGCACCTTGTCATGCTCAAGCAGGGTAGAAATGGTATCCGGATCGAGCCATTTATCCATTACGCACAAACGCCCAATTTCACCATTCCGATAAGAGCACCAGGCAAGACTATTGGATCTTACCCTGTCTTTGATTTTCAAATCCTCCTGCAAAGCAAGCCATTGAGGTTCCTGCTGTCCAAACTCCCCCACCGTGATCATTACCTGCTCCCCACAATCCGCCACACCGAAATGTCTCCAGTTTTTATTTTCGGATACTTCGAGTATAGAATTGCCCCCCTCCCCAAACGGATCGAATCGAAAATCCGGTTTTTTCTCAAGCACACCCATTCGCTCCGGTTTGGAAAGATCAAAGAATTGAAAATTATTTTCCGGCATGTAGCCACCGCCTACAATTCCACGAATATCCTTCATTTTGAGAAATTCTTCAATATATCCATGAAATAACTTATCCGGTTTCTCATTGGCAAAACCCTTGGCCTCTCCAATTAGCCCATTATTCACAATGAAGGTAAGATGTGGTTTTAATCGGTTGCCGGCTGGATGAGCGACTGATTCCCTGAGTGAATACATCACATCTGCCCGCTTTCCCCCTTCATTCCCACAGTGATGCATGGCAATGGCCTCCTGTTTTGATCTGCCCTCAATAATTTTGTACCATCCCCATCCATCGGGGAAGGAATAGACTAATTCCCCATCCGTGCAAAACCTGCCAAGTCTTGAATTATCCAATAATTTTGCTTCAATTTTTCGAAAATCTTCCAGAATTTGTCTGGCGGAACGGGGAACTGATTTTCCATCAATCAAATCATAAAATAGGTAATCCGTCATGGATGGATGGGAATGAACTTCCTGAACACCATAAAAATGTTCCCAATCCTGCTGGGTGAACAATTGAAAATCTTCCCGAATCCGGGCTCCCGTCCATCCGTCCAGCTTACGCTTTCTTTTCTTTTTCCACTTTGAGGTATGAAAATTTGGATTCCCCCGGTTTTCCACTAGGGCAAGTCTTTGAAGGATTGAAAGATACCATACAATTCGATCATCTTTGTATAGATATTCCAAGGCCCATTTAACAGCATCTTGAAACACAACTTTTTGATCACCCAATCGGACCGAGGTTCCCAATTCCCGAAACATGGACAAATATCTCTTCTTACGACTCAACTTCTAACGATAGCACAAAAAATTACATTCCACCAAAAAATTTTCTTTCTTTCACCAGGATTTACCCTTCAGAATTTAAAGAAGAAAAAGATATTATTTATCAATTCGGAAGAGAAATTGTACTGACGCGGGAATTATTTTCCGGGTTGATATCTTTGTGTCCACCAATTCGAAGCCGGGATGAAATTCTTACCCCTTTGCCAGACTCTCCGCTTCCATCCAGAAATAATTTTTCACTCCTTGTTTCCCCGGGGTTTAAATTGTTAAAGATATAATTTTTCACCACTCCCCGATATTCCACTTCCAGACTGACATTGTTAAGCCAAGCGGTTCCCTGATTCTGAACCGATACAAGAAATGGTGTGGTTCCACCCTTCATTTCCTCAGGGTCAAAATAATAACCGACAATTGCACCGTCATGAAGATTCGGTACATTACGGTTTTCAATCCTTCCGATATTTAAAATTCCATTCCCGGTAAATTCATCAAAGCCCGGCTTTTCAGATTCATTGGAATATTTATAGATTAGATCAACCACCTGATCATTGGAAAGATTTGGATTTCGGGAAATTTCAGATGCGAGGGCACCACTCACAAAAGCCGTGGCGGAGGAAGTTCCGCTAAAGGCAACCAGAGCCTCATCCTCCCATGCAGTATATACCCCGACTCCGGGTGCAGCAATATCCACCCCTTCCCCATAATTGGCAAAGGAAGACTGTCTACCATTTGCATCCACCGAGGTGACACCAATCACATTATCAAATTTTGCCGGATAAGAAACCCCACCTACTCCCTCATTTCCAACTGCTGCCACAACCAAGGAACCTTTTGAACGGGCATATTCAACCGCATTTTTAAGTACCGTGCTTCCTCCCGTGCCCCCCAGACTAAGATTGATCACCTGTGCCCCCCGGTTTGCCGCCTCCACGATTCCCTGAGCCACGGTAAAGGAATCTCCCTCTCCTTCCCCATCCAATACACGGATGGAAAGAAGTGAGGCGGATGGAGCAATTCCCATGATTCCGAAATCATTCCCCGAGATAATGGATGCAATTGCGGTGCCATGACCACGCGAAAAACTACCCGTGCCCAGCAGGTCAATTTCCTCAATGGAAACCCCATCCAAATTGGAATGACTACGATCGATCCCCGAATCAAGAATGGCCACTTTTACCCCTTGCCCCCAGTCCTTTCTCTCTTCAGGTGTGCCAATCCATTCGTCAGCCTTATCTCCAAAGCTCTTCTCTCCGTCAAGAAATTCAGCACGGGGTAATACAGGTGTGCGCACCCGATAGTTGAACTCGGGATTTATTTCATGATCGAAGCTATCCAAAAAGCCGGATGCTTTCCCTAAATCTGAAACCGAAAATCGAACGGTTTTAAGGGAATCCATTTGATCAATAATCTTAATTCCATTTGCCCGTGCCGAATTAATAAAATCATTCATTTCCTGTTGAGTACCAAATCCTAGGGTTAAATCTTTAAGAATCGGGGAATGGGATAACATACTTAATTCAAGGGCTTCCTCAAGATAATCATCTCTGAGTATAATTTCAGTTTTCGATTCGGAATTTTTAGCTGTGCTGTGTACGGGCTGGGATATTTGAGAAATCTTTTCTTTTTGCTCAGCCAAGCCCACGAACTTTCTCGACTCAGCGTCGGAAAAATCCCAAAATTTAAGCCCGATCATGAAAAGTAATAGCAGGATCAAGCCAATCAAAACCGCTCTAACCATGAAATTAAATTGTGGCATCACCTTGATAGGTCGCAAGGAGATTCCGAGGTTTTTTTCATTCTCGAAGTGTCCAAATTTATAATAGTCGGACATGGACTGGCCGGTGCTGTACTTGCTCACCGGTTACTAAATCTTGGTAAAAAAATACAGGTAATCGATGCAGGCTTACCCCATTCAGCAAGTGAGGTATCCGTTGGTTTGATCAACCCTCTAATCGGTCCAAAGCTAAATCCGCCCGTCAAAATCCTTGAATGCCTGAGAGAAAATAATCTTTTTTTCCCGGACTGCGAAAATGCATGGAACCGTTCTTTTTATTTTCCCCTGCCACTCCATCGAATCTTTATTTCAGAGAAGCAAAAAGAAAGGTGGTTCGCCTTAAAAATAGATCCACAAAATAGCCGTTTTCTGGACGAATACTTATCGGTCAAAGAATGTAATAAAATGGGAATCGATGCACCCTTCGGTGCGGGTATTACCAAGCAGGCATATCAGTTGGATGTATCGTCTTTTCTCAGTGCCAGCCAGGCTTTGCTTCAAAAAAATGGGCTATGGAATCCGTTCCCCTACAACCGGCATAAACATTCTCCAAATGACAAAGTAATATTTTGTGAGGGTTTCAGGGTGAAGGATAATCCTTTATTTAAAGATCTCCCCTTTGCACCGGCACGGGGCGAAACTTTCCAGATTGAGGATACTATCAGGACACCCCTTAGCAATGGATCATGGTATTTACCTGATAATACCGGGCGAGCGATTATGGGCTCGACTTGGGATCACGACAATCTGCTCTGCGGCTCGACAGAACAGGGAAAGAAAGAGATCATTAAAAAATGTGCATTCGTTCAGGTTGAATCCTGTCAAATTAAAGGAGGACAAAGTGGTGTTCGCTCTGGTACACGGGACAGAAATCCAATTATGGGCGTACATGAAGAAAATAAAAACTGTTTTCTATTCAACGGATTTGGCTCACGTGGAACTTCCACTATACCATATTATTCAAAATGGATGGTGGATTTTTTGATAAAAAATATTCCACTCCCAACTGAAGTGAACCTGACACGGTTTTAATCAAGATTTACAATTTATTCATGAAACTGACTGAACAGGCACATAAAGAAATAGAGAAAATTCTTCGCCCAGGTGATTATGCTGTAGATGCGACAGCAGGGAACGGATATGACACCCAATTTTTAGCCAGAAAGGTTGGACAAGGCGGACATGTCTTTGCCATTGACCTGCAAAATGAATCAACTAAGGAGAGCAGTCGTTTAATTTCGAGAGATGGGCTTGAAAAACAGGTAACTTTCTTTCAAGCCTGCCACAGTCAACTTTTACAATTAATCCCTGCCGGAATGAATGGGAAAATTCGGACAGTTACATTTAACCTTGGTTATTTACCAAGTGGAAATAAGGACATAATCACAGCTCCAAAGTCTACAATTCCAGCACTTTTACAGGCTTATGAATCTCTTGCACCAAAGGGTATCATTTCACTGATCGCATACCGTGGGCACAAGGGAGGACAACTAGAATACGATCAACTTGAAGCACTTATTAAAGAAAAGAAATGGTTTTTTCAAAGGGTGCCAGGAAATGAATCGGACAGTTGCCCGGTTCTATTTTTGATCAAAAAATATTAAAACGGATTAACCGGATCAATATCCTGCTCGTAATCGACATCTGTCCGCCCAAAACCAAAGAGTTTCAAAAATTCAGTCTGATAAAGGTCAAAACTCGTTAATTCGTTTAAATTCTCGGTATTCACACTTGGCCAAATTTCAATAATTTTTTGCTGAACTTCCGGATCCATTTCCCAGTCGTCCAATCGAATTCTATTTTCTGAATCAAGGGCAATTACTCCCTCCCCATAAAGCCGATCTTTAAAGAGTCGGCAGGTCTGTTCAATACAACCCTCGTGGGTACCCATTTCCTGCATAATTTTATAGAGAATCGATACATAGAGTGGAACAACTGGGATTGCAGAACTTGCCTGCGTAACCAAGGCCTTGTTAACAGACACAAACGCTTTCCCTGAACCTGCTCCAGCCATTTTCTCTGTTATTCTGGTTGCTGTATTCTCGAGGTGAAGCTTTGCTCGGCCAATCGTTCCATTTCGATATATGGGCTGAGTGACCTGAGGTCCAATGTAAGAGTATGCAATATTTAAACAGTCTGGAGAAAGAAGGTTGGCATTAAGCAGAGCATCTGTCCAAAGTTCCCAGTCTTCTCCGCCCATGACTTTCTCGGTCTGTAGAATTTCGTCTTCATTTGCCGGCTCGATTGTCACATCTTTCACGAGTTCTTTGTCGGTGTCCAATGTCTTATTTTTATAGATAGCTCCAATTGGTTTAAGACATGCACGGTAGGAAGTTCCATCTTTTGGATCCGTCCGGCGAGGAGATGCAAGGCTATATACAACCAAATCAAATTGTCCTCCGAACTCCTTAGCCTTAGCAATTACTTCTTCCTTTATTTCGTCCGAAAATGCATCTCCGTTAACATCCTCAGCTTTGAGTCCAGCCTCTCGTGCAAGTTTACAAAATGCCTCAGAATTATAAAAACCGGCACTTGCAGTTCTTTCTCCTGCAGGAGGTCTTTCAAAATAAACTCCGAGAGTATCCGCACCACCAGAAAAAGCTGCGGTAATGCGTGAAGCCAGTCCATAACCAGTGGATGAACCAATGACAAGTACACGTTTAGGCTTGTTGTCATTTTCTAGTGGACTGGATTTTGCAATTTGAGCCTGCTCCCGAACATTCTCGAGACAGCCAGTTGGATGAGAGGTTATACAGACAAAGCCTTTTATTCTTGGTTTTATAATCATCGAAATAAATTTGGTACTTAA